>NZ_CP107964.1:3128333-3441166 GCF_041434935.1 Kitasatospora sp. NBC_00374
GTGGCCCGAGACGTGCACCTTGGCGTTGCCCTTGTGGACGACGTTGGCGCCCCAGCGGGTCAGGCCGTTGATCACGCGGTAGATCGCGGTCTCGTTGCCGGGGATCAGCGAGGACGCGAGGACGACGGTGTCGCCCTCGACGATCCGGATCTGGTGGTCCCGGTTGGCCATCCGCGAGAGCGCCGCCATCGGCTCGCCCTGGGATCCGGTGCAGACCAGCACCACCTTGTCCGCGGGCAGGTCGTCCAGCGTCTTGACGTCGACGACCAGGTTGCCGGGAACCTTCAGGTAGCCGAGGTCGCGCGCGATGCCCATGTTGCGGACCATCGAGCGGCCGACGAAGGCGACCTTGCGCTTGTGCTCGTGCGCGGCGTCCAGCACCTGCTGGATGCGGTGCACGTGGCTGGCGAACGACGCCACGATGATGCGCTTCTCAGCGCTCGAGAAGACGTTGCGCAGCGCGGCGGAGATGTCCCGCTCGTGCGGGATGAAGCCGGGGACCTCGGCGTTGGTGGAGTCCACCAGCAGCAGGTCCATGCCCTCCTCCGCCAGCTTGGCGAAGGCCGGGAGGTCGGTGAGGCGGCCGTCCAGCGGCAGCTGGTCCATCTTGAAGTCGCCCGTGGCGACGACCATGCCGGCCGGGGTACGGACGGCGACGGCGAGGGCGTCCGGAATGGAGTGGTTGACGGCGATGAACTCGCAGTCGAACGGGCCGATGCGCTCGCGCTCGCCCTCGGCGACCTCCAGCACGTACGGCCGGATCCGGTGCTCGGCGAGCTTGGCCTCGATCAGGGCGAGGGTCAGCTTGGAGCCGATCAGCGGGATGTCCGGGTTCTCCCGGAGCAGGTACGGGACGGCGCCGATGTGGTCCTCGTGCCCGTGGGTCAGGACGATGCCGTCGACCTTGTCGAGACGGTCCCGGATGTAGCTGAAGTCCGGCAGGATCAGGTCGATGCCGGGCTGCTCGTCCTCGGGGAAGAGAACACCGCAGTCGATGATCAGAATCCGGTCGCCGTACTCCAGCACGGTCATGTTTCGGCCGATCTCGCCGAGACCGCCGAGCGGAGTGATGCGCAGGGCGCCCTCCTTGAGTGCGGGGGGTGCGCCGAGTTCGGGGTGCGGGTGGCTCAAAAGACTCTCCTCACGACGCACGCCATATGTCCGGGTCCGCCCCTGGAGACATATGGCGTGCGTCCGTCGTTGGTTTCCTACTTGCCAGGCATCTGTGCCTTCGCGCCTTCGTTCCGGTCCAGCGGCGGGCCTTGGGGGCTCGGCGATCCGGGGCGCGCACGTCTTGTCAGTTACAGGTGTACCCCGCCGGCGGCCAGATCCTGCCTCAGAACGGCAATCTCGTCGTCCGTGGCGGAGACCAGGGGCAGGCGGAGCGGGCCGGCCGGGTGGCCCTGGAGGTTGAGCGCGGCCTTGCTGAGAATGACTCCCTGAGTACGGAACATACCGCTGAAGACCGGCAGCAGGCTCTGGTGGACGGCGAGCGCCTTGGCGCTGTCACCGGCCGTGAAGGCCTCGATCATGCTGCGCATCTCGGCGGTGGCCACGTGGGCGACCACGCTGACCACGCCGACGGCCCCGACCGAGAGCAGCGGGAGGGTCAGGATGTCGTCGCCGGAGTACCAGGCCAGACCGGAGCGCGCGATGGCCCAGGAGGCGGCGCCGACGTCGCCCTTGGCGTCCTTGTTGGCGACGATCCGCGGGTGCTCGCCGAGCCGGACCAGGGTCTCGTGGCTGAGCGGCACACCGGTGCGGCCGGGGATGTCGTACAGCATCACGGGCAGGCCGGTGGCGTCCGCGACGGCGATGTTGTGCCCGTACAGGCCCTCCTGCGGGGGCTTGCTGTAGTACGGCGTGACGGAGAGCAGGCCGTGCGCACCGGCCGCCTCGGCCTGCCGGGCCAGCTCGACGCTGTGGTGGGTGTCGTTGGTGCCGACACCGGTGATGACGTGCGCCCGGTCTCCCACCGCCTCCACCACGGCGCGGACCAGCTGGGCCTTCTCGGCGTCGCTGGTGGTCGGGGACTCGCCGGTGGTGCCGTTGAGCACGAGGCCGTCGTTGCCGGCGTCGACGAGGTGCGCGGCCAGCTGCTGCGCGCCGTCGAGGTCGAGGGCGCCGTCCGCGGTGAACGGGGTCACCATCGCGGTCAGTACCCGGCCGAACGGCGTCTGAGGGGTGGAGGTCGGAGCCATGGGTCCAAAACTACTCGTAGGCCCCAGGGGGGCAGCCATCTCGGTCCACTGTTCGGACAGGAGGGGCCGCCCGGGGAGGGGCGCAGACGGGGTGGAGGTGCCGCCACGACGTGGGATTCCGGTGCTGCATGCTCGGGGGTTCATGCAGCACCGGAATCCGTGTCCTGAGCGTAGGGAGCGGGGTGAAAAGCTGCAATCCGGACATGTCCGACAGCCCGCCCATATGCCTATCTGTCCAGGTCAGGGCGCGACGCGGCCGTGCTTCTCGAAGGCCGCATGGGTGAGCGGCATGAGCTCCGCCCACTTGGCCTCCATCTGCTCGGCGACCATCTCGATCTCGCGCTGCGGGAAGGACGGCACCTTGGCGTGCTCGGCCTTGGTGCGCAGCGAGAGGAAGTGCATCAGCGAGCGGGCGTTGCAGGTGGCGTACATCGAGGAGAACAGGCCGACCGGCAGGACGGCGCGGGCCACCTCGCGGGCGACGCCGGCCTCCAGCATCTCCTGGTAGGCCAGGTACGAGGCCTGGTAGGAGGCGGCCATCTGCTCGGCCACGACGGCGTGCTGCTTCTCGGTGCCGTCGACGAACTCGTACCGGCCGGGGCGGCCCTCCTGGACGAGCTTGCGGTCGGCCCCGGGGACGTAGAAGACCGGCTGGAGCTCGCGGTAGCGGCCGGACTCCTCGTTGTAGGACCAGCCGCTGCGGTGGCGGTGGAACTCGCGGAAGACGAAGATCGGGGCGCTGATGAAGAAGGTCATCGAGTTGTGCTCGAAGGGGGTGCCGTGACGGTCCCGCATCAGGAAGTTGATCAGCCCGGCGGACTTCTCGGGGTCCTGCTGGAGCGCCTCCAGGGACTGCTCGCCCGCCGTCGAGACCCGGGCGGCCCAGACCACGTCGGAGTCGGCGGCGGCACTGCGGACCAGGTCCACCGTGACGTCGCTACGGAACTGCGGGGCGGTGCCCACGTCGTCGCTCACGCGAAGATCCTCCAGAGATGGTGAAGTCGGTGACGGCGGCAAGCCTACCGAGGTCGGGCTAGGCCACCGGATTCAGCCTGATGGCGTGCTGCATGGCCTTGCGGGCGCGCGGGGTGTCACCGGCGTCGGCGTAGGCCACGGCGAGGCGGAACCAGACCCGCCAGTCCTGCGGGGCGGCCTCCGCCTCGGCCTTGCGGCGCGTGAAGACCTCGTCCGCCGAGGCGCGGTCGATCCGGCCGCCCTCGGTGCGCCGCAGCTCGTCCACCGGCAGGCCGCCCTCGGCCTCCAGTTCCTTCGCGAGCCGCTCGCTGGCGCGGCCGAAGCGGACGGTCTGGCGCAGGAACCAGATCCCGATGCCCGGGATCACGAAGGCGCAGGCGCCCAGGCCGATGCCGAGCGGCTCGCCGGTGGCGATCAGCTGGACGCCTTCGAGGACGCACATCGCCGCGACCACCAGCAGGGCCGCGGACAGCACGAAGAAACCGGTGCGCGAGGTCATCGGGGGCTCACAGATCGAGGAAGTGTTCGAGGCCGAGGGTGAGGCCGGGGCGGTCCACCACGGTGCGCACGCCGAGCAGGATGCCGGGCATGAACGAGCTGTGGTGCAGCGAGTCGTGGCGCAGTGTCAGGGTCTCGCCGGCGTCGCCGAACAGCACCTCCTGGTGGGCCAGCAGTCCGCGCAGCCGCACCGAGTGGACGGGGACGCCGTCCACATCGGCTCCGCGGGCGCCGGGCAGGCCGTGGGTGGTCGGATCCGACTGGCGCGGCAGGCCGGCCTTCTCCCGGGCCGCGGCGATCAGCTGGGCGGTGCGGGTGGCGGTGCCGGAGGGGGCGTCGGCCTTGTTGTCGTGGTGCAGCTCGACCACCTCGACCGACTCGAAGTACTTGGCCGCCTGCTGGGCGAACTGCATGGCCAGCACCGCGCCGATGGAGAAGTTCGGGGCGATCAGCAGGCCGGTCCGCGGGGCCTCGTCGAGCCAGCCGCGGACGGTGGCCAGCCGCTCGTCGTTCCAGCCGGTGGTGCCGGTGACCACGTGGACGCCGTGGTGGAGGCAGTAGTCGAGGTTGGCCATCACGGCGTCGGGGTGGGTCAGCTCGACGGCGACCTCGGCGCCCGCCGCGGTGAGCTCCGACAGGTCGGAGCCACGGCCGAGGGTGGCGACCAGCTCCAGGTCGGGGGCGGCCTCGACGGCCTTGACGGCCTCGGAGCCGATCCGGCCGTTGGCGCCGATCACGGCGACACGCAGCGTCATCTTGGGGAGTCCCTTCAGGCCAGCAGGTCGGCGAGCCTGGCGGCCCGCTTGTCGTTGATCGGGCCGATCAGCGCGAGCGAGGGCCGGTGCGCCCCCAGCACGTCACGGGCCACCTCGTGGACGTCCGCCAGGGTGACGGACGCGATCTTGTCCAGCATCTCGTCCACCGACAGGTGGTGGCCGTAGCTGATCTCGGCCTTGCCGATCCGGTTCATCAGCGAGCCGGTGTCCTCCATGCCGAGCACGGTGGAGCCGGAGAGCTGGCCGATCGCGCGCCGCAGCTCCTCCTCGGTGATGCCCTCCTCGACCACCCGGGCGAGCTCCGCCCGGCAGATCTTCAGCACCTCCTCGATCCGCTTGGGCTGGCAGCCGGCGTAGATGCCGAAGAGGCCGCTGTCGGCGTACGAGGAGGAGTAGGAGTAGACCGAGTAGGCCAGGCCGCGCTTCTCCCGGACCTCCTGGAACAGGCGCGAGCTCATCCCGCCGCCGAGCGCCGCGTTGAGCACGCCCATCGCCCAGCGCCGGTCGTCGTGGCGGGGCACGCCGGGGACGCCGAGCACCAGGTGGGCCTGCTCGGTCGGGCGGTTGAGCACCTCGGCGCGGCCCGCGGTACGGACCGCCTTGACGCCGCGCCGTACCTCGGCCGGGTGTCCGGTGGACTTGGCCAGGACGGGCGCGAAGGCCCGCTCGACCATCCGGACCACCTTGGCGTGGTCGAGGTTGCCGGCGGCCGCGACGACCAGGTTCTCGGGCTTGTACCGGCGGCGGTAGAAGCCGGCGATCTGGTCCCGGGTGAGGCCGGTGACGGTCTCCTGGGTGCCGAGGATCGGGCGGCCGAGCGGGGCGGTGCCGTAGATGACCTTGGCGAAGAGGTCGTGCACCACGTCGCCCGGGTCGTCCTCGGCCATCGCCATCTCCTCGAGGATGACGCCGCGCTCGGCCTCCACGTCCTCGGGGCGGATCAGCGAGCCGGTGAGCATGTCGCAGACCACGTCGATGGCCAGCGGCAGGTCGGTGTCGAGCACCCGCGCGTAGTAGCAGGTGTTCTCCTTGGCAGTGAAGGCGTTCATCTCGCCGCCGACGGCGTCCAGCGCGGAGGAGATCTCCAGCGCGGAGCGTCGCTCGGTGCCCTTGAAGAGCAGGTGCTCCAGGTAGTGGGTGGCGCCGTTGAGCACCGGGGTCTCGTCCCGCGAGCCGACGCCGACCCAGATGCCGAAGGTCGCCGAGCGGACCGTGGGCAGGGTCTCGGTGACGACCCGCAGGCCGCCGGGGAGGACGGTGCGGCGCACCGTGCCGGCGCCGTCGACGCCCTTGAGCAGGGTCCGGGTGGTGCCGGGACGCTGCTTCGCTGCCGAGGCCTGAGCCACGGGTGGACCTCCGTAAGAACTGGGGAGACAACAGGGTGCGGCCCGCGCGCCGTGTGGCGTGCGGGCCGCGGGGTGAACTAGGGCAGCGTCACTCGGACGCGGCCTCGCCGCCCTCTTCGCCCTCGACGACCGGGATCAGCGAGAGCTTGCCACGCGGGTCGATCTCGGCGATCTCGACCTGGACCTTGGAGCCGACCGCCAGCACGTCCTCGACGTTCTCCACGCGCTTGCCACCGGCGAGCTTGCGGATCTGCGAGATGTGCAGCAGGCCGTCCTTGCCCGGCATGAGCGAGACGAACGCGCCGAACGTCGTGGTCTTCACCACGGTGCCCAGGTAGCGCTCGCCGACCTCCGGCATGGTCGGGTTGGCGATCTGGTTGATCGTCGTACGGGCAGCCTCCGCCGAGGGACCGTCGACCGCACCGATGTAGATGGTGCCGTCGTCCTCGATGGTGATGTCCGCGCCGGTGTCCTCCTGGATCTGGTTGATCATCTTGCCCTTGGGGCCGATGACCTCACCGATCTTGTCCACCGGGATCTTGATGGTGATGATGCGCGGCGCGTTCGGCGACATCTCGTCGGGCGCGTCGATGGCCTCGTTCATCACATCGAGGATGTGCAGACGGGCGTCCTTGGCCTGCTTCAGCGCGGCGGCCAGCACGGAGGCCGGGATGCCGTTCAGCTTGGTGTCCAGCTGCAGGGCGGTGATGAAGTTGCGGGTACCGGCGACCTTGAAGTCCATGTCGCCGTACGCGTCCTCGGCGCCCAGGATGTCGGTCAGCGTGACGTAGTGCGTCTCGCCGTCGATCTCCTGCGAGATCAGGCCCATGGCGATACCGGCGACGGCGGCCTTCAGCGGCACACCGGCGTTCAGCAGCGACATGGTCGAGGCGCAGACCGAGCCCATCGAGGTGGAGCCGTTGGAGCTCAGCGCCTCGGAGACCTGGCGGATCGCGTAGGGGAACTCCTCGCGGGTCGGCAGCACGGGCAGGATCGCCCGCTCGGCCAGCGCGCCGTGGCCGATCTCGCGGCGCTTGGGCGAGCCCACGCGGCCGGTCTCGCCGACCGAGTACGGCGGGAAGTTGTAGTTGTGCATGTAGCGGCGGCGCGTCTCCGGGGAGAGCGTGTCGAGCTGCTGCTCCATGCGGAGCATGTTGAGGGTGGTGACGCCCAGGATCTGGGTCTCGCCACGCTCGAACAGGGCCGAGCCGTGCACGCGCGGGATGGCCTCGACCTCGGCGGCCAGCGTACGGATGTCCGTGACGCCGCGGCCGTCGATGCGGACCTTGTCCTTGATGACGCGCTCGCGCACGATCTTCTTGGTCAGCGCGTTGTAGGCCGCGCCGATCTCCTTCTCGCGGCCCTCGAACTCGGGGAGCAGCTTCTCCGCGGCGATCGCCTTGATGCGGTCGATCTCGTTCTGGCGGTCCTGCTTGCCGGCGATGGTGAGCGCCTTGGCCAGCTCGGGCTTGACGGCGGCGGTCAGCGCGGCGAGCACGTCGTCCTGGTACTCCAGGAAGACCGGGAACTCGCCGGTCGGCTTGGCGGCCTGGGCGGCCAGCTGGGCCTGCGCGGCGCACAGCACCTTGATGAACGGCTTGGCGGCGTCGAGGCCGGCGGCCACGACCTCCTCGGTCGGCGCCTCGGCGCCGCCCTCGACCAGCTTGATCGTCTTGGTGGTGGCCTCGGCCTCGACCATCATGATCGCGACGTCGCCGTCCGGCAGCGCACGGCCGGCCACGACCATGTCGAAGACGGCGTCCTCGAGCTCGCTGTGGGTCGGGAACGCCACCCACTGGCCCTTGATCAGCGCGACGCGGACGCCGCCGATCGGACCGGAGAACGGCAGGCCGGCCAGCTGGGTGGACGCGGAGGCGGCGTTGATGGCCACCACGTCGTACAGGTGGTCGGGGTTGAGCGCCATGACGGTCACGACGACCTGGATCTCGTTGCGCAGGCCCTTGACGAAGGACGGGCGCAGCGGGCGGTCGATCAGGCGGCAGGTGAGGATGGCGTCCTCGGAGGGCCGGCCCTCGCGACGGAAGAACGAACCGGGGATCCGGCCCGCGGCGTACATCCGCTCCTCGACGTCCACCGTCAGCGGGAAGAAGTCGAAGTGCTCCTTCGGCTGCTTGGAGGCGCTGGTGGCCGACAGCACCATGGTGTCGTCGTCCAGGTAGGCGACGGCGGAGCCGGCGGCCTGACGGGCCAGCCGGCCGGTCTCGAAGCGGATGGTACGGGTGCCGAAGCTGCCGTTGTCGATGACGGCCTCGGCGTAGAACACGTTCTCTTCCACCTGGAAGATCTCCTCTTTCGTACGTTTCCCGAGGAGCGCCCCTGCGCTTTGCCTACCGATGGCCCGGGCAGTCTGGGCCGGTCTTCGATCGAAGCCTCCGGGCCGTCCGTTCGTGGGACTCCCGGGGGCCACTACCGAGGACCGGCGCCTCTGGCCTGCTGGTAGGTGGTCGCGTGTGGACGCTCCCCTGGTGCGGGCGGCTTCCGTTTGAAGCCAGCGGCCCGCTTGTGGTGCCGGTGCAGCTGCCCCGGTTCTTGCGGCGTCGTGTCGCCGTCATGACCGGGCATGCCCTTCACCTTACAAATTCACACCCTACCGATCCGGTGATTGCCACGCGTGGGGAAATCCGTCGGTGTCTGCGGCTCGGATGTGCCGAAGGGCGGCTCCCCGGGAAGGGGAGCCGCCCCACGGTGCGGTACTCAGCGAGCGCCGCCGGCGGCGCCGCGGCGGATGCCGAGGCGGTCGACCAGGGTACGGAAACGCTCGATGTCCTTCTTGGCCAGGTACTGCAGCAGGCGGCGACGCTGGCCGACCAGGATCAGCAGGCCACGACGCGAGTGGTGGTCGTGCTTGTGCAGCTTGAGGTGGCCGGTCAGGTCCGAGATGCGGCGCGACAGCATGGCGACCTGGACCTCCGGAGAGCCCGTGTCGCCCTCCTTCTGGCCGAACTCGGCGATGATCTGCTTCTTGACGGCGGCGTCGAGAGCCACTGCAACTCCTTCAAAGATTTTCCGAGCGATCCTGGTAGGCAACACAGAATCTGACAGAGCCCGGACTGACCAAGAGTACCAGCGCCCGCCGGCGCCCCTGACAGGGGGCAGCGGCGGGCGCCGGGTGAGGCTCTGCGGCCGCGGTCAGCTGGTGGCGCCGCGGACCAGGGCGTAGATGTTCAGCACGGCCAGCGCGAGCGGCACCAGCGAGATCAGCATCAGGCCGTCGATCATGTCGAGGATACGGCCCCAGAACGGCGACACGCCCTGCTTGGGAACGATCAGCGCGATCGCGGTGAGCACCGCGGCACCGAACGCGATCGACGCGGACAGCCAGACGGTGCGCAGGTCGATCGCGGTCTCGCCGGACTTCAGCAGGAACAGCGGGGTGTGCAGCGACAGGCCGAGGATCAGCAGGCCCAGGCCGGCCAGGCCGGCCACGGTCAGGCTGAAGACCTGGGCGGTGTAGCGGAACAGCCGGGCCCGCAGCATGGTCGACACACCGAGGGTCAGCGCGAGCAGCTCGCCGAACGAACCGTCGCTGAAACCGAGCACCGCGCAGGCGCCGACGATGGTGGCCGCGCAGCCGCCGACCAGGCCGACCAGCACCTCGTGGCCGCGGCGGGCCTGGTGGGCGATCCGCTCGTACTGGACGGTCTCCGCGTGGTCGGCCTCCTCCGCGTAGGAGGTGCCGCGGGTGCGGGTCTGGCCGGGGGCGCTGAAGCCGACGGGCAGTCGGGCGAAGCGGGCCGAGAGGGCCGGCAGGAAGCCGATCGCGGCGACCGCACCGACCCCGGTGACGGCGGCGATGTGGCTGGCCGGGGTGCCCGGGAGCAGCACGGCGGCGAAGGTGGCGAGGGTGCCCGCACCCGCCAGGAAGGCGGCGGCGACGAACACCGAGTCCTTCTCCGGCAGCAGGCCGACCAGCAGCACCGCGACGATCAGCACGGCCACGCAGCCCACCAGGAACTGCAGGCGGCCGGGGCCGTCGCCGCTGTGGGCGACGGCGATGACGCCCGAGCCCGCGATCAGGGTGTGCGGCAGTGCGCCGAGGCCGAGCGCGAGCGCGGCGTCGTGGTCGTCGTAGACCCGGGCCCGCACACCGGCGTAGGCGACCAGCACCACGGCGGTGACGCCGGAGAGGATGCCGGGCAGGCCGTACATGTCGTGGTGCACGTCGGAGTACCACAGGGCGAAGCCCAGCAGGGTCAGCAGCACCGCGGCACCGATCAGGCCGAAGGCCCGCATCAGGTCGGCGCTCCAGAACCGGCGGTCGGCCTCGACGGCCTTGGCGATGGCGTCGGCCACGTCGTCGTAGACGGCCGGCGGCAGCGACTCCGCGAACGGGCGCAGGCTCAGCAGGTCCCCGTCGCGCACCTGCTGGGCCGACAGCGGCAGGCCGCTGTCGAGGACCGTGCCGTCGCGGCGCACCAGGTGGAAGCCCGTGGGCGCCCCGTCCACCTGGGTCTGCCCGGAGAGCCGCAGCACCTCGGGGTAGATGTCCGCGAGCGGGACGTCCTCCGGCAGGGCGACATCGATCCTGCTGTCCGGAGCGACGACGGTGACCCGGCAGAAGCCGGTCGTGGCGTTTCCGCTCATGCGCCCACCTCGTAGACCTCGGCGGGCGCTTCGCGCATCGCGCAGCCCCCATTGGCTAGCTCGCGGTGCTCGCTCACGCGGAGACCTCCCCCTTGTTGACTGTGTCGGTACGTCAGCTAGGCGCCCGCTGATCCGGCCGGTCCGGAACTGGCACGATCCGGCCGAGAGTTGGCGCGGCGACACCCTACCGCCAGCCCGGCCCGCCCCGCGCGCCACCCCCTGGGCCTCCCGGCGCGGTCGGTGCCCGGTTGACTGCGCGACAGATCGCCCGCGGACGGCTGACGGTCGCACAGTCCGCCCCCCTGGCCGAATGTTCCGAGCCGAGCAGTAGGATCAGCCCCTGCGCGAGGCGTACGGGGGCGGACGAACGCAGATCCCCCCTGGAGCGCCTGCGGTCGGCGGAGCGGGGGCGGCGTCATCACACGGGGCGCCCTCACCCGTACGTATCCCAGTTGCGTGAGGGCTGATGCCGTGGTGAGCGAGCAGTACGAGGCGGTCGCATGAGCGTGGTAACCGTCAAGCGTCCGGCGCGGGCGTATCCGCCCCCGGTACCGGACGAGCCGGTGGAGCTGGTGGCTCCACCAGAGCTGCCCCGCGGCGGCGGCGAGGACTGGATGATGTCCTTGCTGCCGCTGCTCGGCATGGGCGGATCGGCGGCCTTCTTCTTCTCGCCGGGCGCCCAGGGCCCGATGAAGATGATGGGTGTCCTGATGGTCGCCTCCACCGCCGGTATGGCGGTGGCCCAGATCGTCAAGGCGCGCAAGGGAGGCAGTGCGGGTACCGCGGACGAGCGCCGCGACTACCTGAAGTACCTGCAGCAGATGCGCCGCCAGGTCCGCCGCACGGCGGAGCACCAGCGTGGTTCGCTGCTGTTCACGCACCCCGAGCCGGACCAGCTCTGGTCGATCGTGGCCGAGGGCCGGCGGCTGTGGGAACGAAGGCCCGGCGACGCGGACTTCGCCCAGATCAGACTGGGGCGGGGGCCGCAGCAGCTGTCCACCCCGATCCGGGCGCCGCAGACCGCGCCGATGGACGAGCTGGAGCCGCTCGCGGCCGAGGCGATGGGCACCTTCATCAAGGCCCACGGCACCCTGCAGGACCTGCCGCTGTCGGTCTCGCTGCGCGCCTTCTACCACATCATGGTGTCCGGGGACCCGGACGCCGTGTACGGCAACGTCCGGGCGATGCTCGCCCAGTTGACCACCCTGCACTCCCCCGAGGACCTGATCGTGGCGGTCGCCGCCGCGCCGGGTGCGGTGGACGAGTGGGAGTGGGCGAAGTGGCTGCCGCACACCCAGCACCGCAAGGAGAACGACGGCGCCGGTTCGCGCCGCCTGATCGCCACCGGTCTGGGTGAGCTGGAGGAGCTGCTGGCCGACGAGCTGGCCGGCCGCAAGGGCTTCTCGCGGGACACCGTGCCCTCGCCCGACCAGCCGCACATCGTGGTCATCATGGACGGCGCGGCCGTGCCGCAGGACTCGGTCCTCGGCGGCGTCGAGGGCGTCCAGGGCGTCACCGTCCTGGAGGTCGTCCCCGGCGACCTGGACGAGCCCGGCGGCCACCTGATGATCACCGTCGGCAAGGACGAGCTGCTGCTGGAGGCCGCCTCGGGCGCCTCCTACTCGGGCAAGCCCGACGTGCTGTCGGTCTGGCAGTCCGAGGCGCTGGCCCGCCAGCTGGCCCCGTTCCGGGTGTCGGCCGGCGGTGACGACGGCGACCCGTCGCTGGTCAGCATGGACTTCACCGAGATGATGAACACCGGCGACCCGGGCACCTTCGACCCGGCCCGGCACTGGCGGGCGAAGCCCCTGCGCGAGAAGCTCCGGGTGCCGCTGGGTGTGGGCACCAACGGCGAGTACGTCTGGCTGGACATCAAGGAAGCCTCGCTGGAGGGCATGGGGCCGCACGGCATGTGCGTCGGCGCCACCGGTTCCGGCAAGTCCGAGGTGCTGCGCACGCTGGTGCTGGCCCTCGCGGTGACGCACTCCTCGGAGATCCTCAACTTCGTCCTCGCCGACTTCAAGGGTGGCGCCACCTTCGCGGGTATGTCGGAGATGCCGCACACCGCTGCGGTGATCACCAACCTCGAGGGCGAGGCCACCCTCATCGACCGCATGCGTGATGCGATCGAGGGCGAGATGAACCGCCGCCAGGAGCTGCTGCGCGCGGCGGGCAACTACGCCAACATCAACGAGTACGAGCGGGCCCGCGCCGCCGGTGCGGCGCTCGACCCGCTGCCCTCGCTGGTGATGATCATCGATGAGTTCTCCGAACTCCTCACCGCCAAGCCCGACTTCATCGACCTCTTCATCCAGATCGGCCGAATCGGCCGTTCGCTGGGCATGCACATGCTGCTCGCCTCGCAGCGTCTGGAAGAGGGCAAGCTGCGCGGTCTGGACACCTTCCTGTCCTACCGGCTGGGTCTGCGGACCTTCTCCGCGGCCGAGTCGCGGGCCGCGATCGGCGTGCCGGACGCGTACCACCTGCCGCCGGTCCCCGGCGTCGGCTACCTGAAGTTCGGCTCCGACGTGATGGAGCGGTTCCGGGCCGCGTACGTGTCCGGCCCGTACCGGCCGCCGGGCCAGCAGCGCACCAGCGGCGGCGCGACGGTCACCGCACTGCCGGTGCTGTTCACCGCCTCCGAGGTGCCGATCATCGAGCCGGTCGTCGAGGAGGTGATCGAGGAGGTCGAGGAGATCGACGACTCGCTGCTCGACACCATGCTCGACGTGTTCGTGGCGCGGATGCTCAGCCAGGGCCCGCCGGCCCACCAGGTGTGGCTGCCCCCGCTGGAGGAGCCGCCCAGCGTCGACCAGCTGGTCCCGCCGCTGCAGGCCACCGCCGACCGCGGTCTGACCTCGCCGGAGTACGGCGCGCTCGGCCGCCTGGTGGTGCCGGTCGGCATCGTCGACAAGCCGCGCGACCAGCGCCGCGACGTGCTGTACCAGGACTACTCGGGGGCGGCCGGTCACGGTCTGATCGTCGGTGGTCCGCGGTCCGGCAAGTCGACCATGATCCGCACCATGGTGGCGGGCTTCTCGGTCACCCACACCCCGGTCGAGACGCAGTTCTACCTGCTCGACTTCGGTGGCGGCGGCTTCGGCGCACTGGCCGACCTGCCGCACGTCGGCGGCGTGGCCGGGCGACTGGACGTCGAGAAGGTCCGTCGCATGGTCAGCGAGGTGCACGGGGTGCTGAACCGCCGGGAGGAGCTCTTCCGGGCCACCGGTATCGACACCATCGGCACCTACCGGACCAGGCGGGCGGCCGGCCAGCTGCCGGACGAGCAGTTCGGCGACGTCTTCCTGATGATCGACGGCTGGCTGACCTTCAAGCAGGAGTTCGAGGTCCTGGAGCCGGTCATCGCCGACATCGCCCAGCGCGGTCTCGGCTACGGCGTCCACGTGATCCTCACGGCGGCCCGGTACGCCGAGGTCCGGCCGGCCCTCAAGGACCTGCTGCAGAACCGCACCGAGCTGCGGCTCGGCGACTCGATGGAGTCGGAGATCGACCGCAAGGTGGCGCAGAACGTCCCGGCCGGCGCGCCCGGCCGCGGTCTGACCGCCGCGAAGCTGCACTTCCTGGGCGGTCTGCCCCGGCTGGACGGCTCCTCCTTGATCGAGGACCTGGCGGACGGCGTCACCGACCTGGTCGCCCAGGTCAACGCCGCCTGGGCGGGCCCGCGGGCCCCGCAGGTCCGGATGCTGCCGCAGGTGCTGGACGGCAACAGCCTGCCGAAGGGCTTCGAGCACCCCGAGCTGGGTGTCGCCTTCGGCGTGGACGAGGTCGAGCTGGCGCCGGTCTTCGTCAACTTCGAGTCCGACCCGCTGTTCATCGTCTTCGGTGAGAGCGAGTCGGGTAAGTCGGCGGTCCTGCGGATGCTGATCAAGCAGATCACCGAGCGGTACACCCCGGACCAGGCCGGCATCGTGATCGGCGACTTCCGCCGCTCGCTGCTCGGCGTGGTGCCGCCGGAGTACCTGGTGGAGTACGCGGCGGCGGCGCCCGCCATGACCTCCATCGTGGAGATGCTGCGCGGGGCCTGCTCCCGCCGCCTGCCCGGTCCGGACGTCACGCCGGAGCAGCTGCGCAACCGCAGCTGGTACAGCGGCAAGGACATGTTCGTGATCGTGGACGACTACGAGCTGGTCGCCACCGCGTCGGGCAACCCGCTGGCCCCGCTGGCCGAGTTCCTGCCGTTCGCCCGTGACATCGGTCTGCGCGTGATCATCGCGCGCAGCGCCGGTGGTGCCGGCCGCGCTCTGTTCGAGCCGGTCATGCAGCGGATGCGCGAGCTGGGCGGCCAGGGCGTGCTGCTCTCCGGCGACAAGGGCGAGGGCGCGCTGCTCGGCACCGCCAAGCCGCAGCCGCTGCCGCCGGGCCGAGGCGTCTTCGTCTCGCGCCGGATCACCGCCGGTCAGACCGTGCAGACGGGCTGGCTGCCGGCGCCGTAGTGGTACGCCGACCGCGGTGCGTGTGACGACGAGGGCCGGATCCCGGAAGGGGTCCGGCCCTCGTGGCATTCCACACCGTGGACTGTGCCAGAACGTTACCCATCTTTTTTCGCCGCCGAGCTGCGGTTCCCGCACCCGTGCGGGCATCCGGGGCGGGCCGGCTGCCCGATCGGATCACCTGCCCGAACACCCCCACATCGCCTTGGATTGCTCGGCCAATCTCGATAATTCACCTTCGATTCAAGCGTCGTTCATGGGAGTCAACAAGTCGGACATAGCAGAAGATTGCCCCTCGGGACCATGAAATCGGTACCGAACGGTGCAGGATGCAACGGATTCCGAAGCCGATCGGCGTTGACGCGCCCGATCCCGTCGCGGTTCCATGGCGCACCGGGAGCGACCAGGAAAAGACACCGGCCACGCCGTTCGGAGGCGATACCGCTCCCGCCCCCACCCCCGCCCAGTCGATCGGACCTCCCATGACCGACACGCTTCCCCCACAGGTCGTCGCCGCCCCCGAGGCCGGCCCGGCCGACGCGGGTTCGCCGAAGAAGCTCACCCGTTCGATCGGCGTCGTGGGTGGAACCCTGCTGACGCTCTCCTGTGTCACACCGGCCTCGACCCTCTTCGTGGTCGTGCCGGACCTCTTCGGCAGCGTGGGCAGTGCCACGGCGCTGACCATCGGGATCGGCGCACTGCTCTGTGTCGCGGTGGCCTTCTGCTACTCGGAGCTCGGCACCCTGATCCCCAGCGCCGGCGGCGAGTACGCCATGGTGGGCAGCCTGGCCGGCCGGTTCACCGGGTGGCTGGTCTTCATCCTGTCCCTGCTGGTGGCGATGATCGTGCCGCCGGTGATCGCGCTCGGGACGGCCGACTACCTGGCGCCGGTCCTGCACATCGACAAGCCGCTGGCCGGCGCCGCCGTGATGCTGCTGGCCACCCTGGCCGGCCTGCTCGACCTGCGGGCGAACGCCTGGATCACCGGCATCTTCCTGGTCCTCGAAGTGATCGCGGCCGGCATGGTGGCCGTCCTCGGCTTCAGCCACAGTGAGCGCGGGCTGTCGTCGATGCTCCACGGGACGGTGGTCCCCGAGGGCGGAGCGAGCCAGGCCGTCACCATCAGCATGATCGTCACCGGTCTCGCCATCGCGCTCTTCATCACCCAGGGCTTCAGCACCGCCGTGTACCTCTCCGAGGAGCTGGAGAACCCCCGCCGCAACGTCGCCCGCACCGTGCTGTGGACGCTGGGCCTGTCCTGCGCCGTCATCCTCGTCCCGGTCGCCGCGATCACCATGGGCGCTCCCAGCATGGAGGCGCTGAGCGGGGGCGACATCAGCGCGCTGATCACCCTGTGGAGCAACTCCGCGGTCGGCACCTTCATCAGCCTCTGCGTGGCCCTGGCGATCATCAACGCCGGCATCGTGATGGTCATCCAGAACTCCCGGGTGCTGTTCGCCTCGGCCCGCGACCGGGCCTGGCCGGCGCCGGTCAACCGCGCGCTGTCGACCATCGGCCGGTTCGGCTCGCCCTGGGTCGCCACCCTGGTGGTCGGTGTGCCCGGTGCGGTGCTCTGCTACGTCAACCTGGACACCCTGTACGGCATCACCGGCGTCTCGGTGACGGCGATGTACCTGCTGGTCGCCGTCGCCGCGCTGCTCGGCCGCCGGGGGCACCACAAGCACACCAGCGCCTGGCGGATGCCGCTGTGGCCGGTCGTCCCCGCCCTGCTGATCCTGGTGCTGTGCTACGTGCTGTACCTGCAGGACCCGCGGTTCCTCAAGTGGACCGGCGGCATCGTGGCCGCGGCCAGCCTCTACTGGCTGTTCTACCTCCGCCCCCGGCCGGAGAGCCGCTGGGTGATCACCCTGCCGGAGGACCAGCAGGTCTGACCCGCTCGACGCGCAACGGCAGGTGGCCCCGACCCCAGGAGGGGTCGGGGCCACCGGCCGTTGCGGGCCGTCCCGTTCAGAGCTCCGTGCCGGGCCGGCGGCGACGGTAGTCCCGCAGCACGATCGAGCCGCCGACCAGGCCCGCCACCGCGAGCGCGCCCGCGCTCAGCACGAAGGTGCCGGTCCGCTGGTCGCGGTCGGCCTGGGTCTCCTCCAGGCCGAGCGGCTGGGCCACGATCGGGACGGCGTCCAGCTGCACCTTGGCCGTCTCGCGCGGCTTGACGTCCTGCTCGTCGCCGCCCTGGACGGCCTTCACCGGGTCCACCACGCCCCAGCCGATGAACTTGTTCCGGCCCCGGTCGGTGCGCTGCGCGGTCTCCTCGATCCGGGCCCGGACCTGGGCGGGCTTCCAGTCCTTGTGCATGCCCACCAGCACCGCGGCCAGGCCCGCCACGTACGGCGTGGAGAAGCTGGTGCCGTTGTCGACGCACTGGCCACCGCCGGGCACGGTGGACAGCATGTCCACCCCGGGGGCCACCACGTCGACGAAGTCGCCGTACTGGGAGAACGGGGCCCGCTCGTTGTTGCGGTCCGAGGCGCCGACCGCGAGGACGGTGTCGAAGGCCGCAGGGTAGGTGTCGCCCTCGTGGCCGTCGTTTCCGGAGGAGGCGACCACGACGATCCCCTGGTCGTCGGCCTTCTTCAGGACGGCTTTCAGGTCGTCCTTGAGGTCGAAGTCGCCGCCCTCGCCGGTCGCCCGGACGTCCTGCGAGATGTTGATGACCTTGACGCCTCTGGTGATCATGGTGTTGACGGCCTCGATCAGCGACTTGACGTCGCCGTTGCCCTCGGCGTCGTTCTGCCGGATCGTCACGATCGTCGCGTCCGGGGCGATGCCCACGAAGCCGGTCCTGCCCGGCAGCGGCCGGGCGGCGATGATGCCCGCCACCTTGGTGCCGTGGCCGACCTTGTCGGTCACGCCGGTGCCCTCGACCGCGGCCTGGGTCTGGCGGTCCTTCAGCGACGAGCCCGCGTCGGTCACCTTGCCCTCGAGCTGTTGGTTGCGGTTGTCGACCCCGGTGTCGATGACCCCAACGGCGACGCCCTCGCCCCTGCCGGCCTGCCACAGCTCGCCCAGCAGCACCCGCTGCAGGGCCCAGGGGGTGCTCGCCACGTCCTGGGACGGGAACGTGCACTCGCCGGCGGCGGCTATCGAGATCGGCGACCGGTGCACATCCCCGCCCGCCTCCGCGGCGGGCGGCTCCGCGTAGGCCGGGGTGGCGGCCAGTGCGCCGACCATCCCCAGCACGACGGACGCTGCGGCCAGCCTGCGGTACGTACCCAACGACACCTGTCCACCCCTCTGTTCCCCACGATGCCGCGCGCGCCCGTGCGGCGCGCGAAGGGCGGGCGCCCAGCCGGGCGCCCGCCCCACCACCAAGCGATGCGCCGCCCCGTCGGGGCGGCGCGTCACTGTGTCAGCCCGCCCAGATGTTGGCGTTCTTCGACTCGGTGGCCTGGTAGCTCTGCGCCGCGTTGTCCAGCGCGGTCGCGATCTGGCCGAGCACCTGCTGCAGGTCGGCGGCCTTGGCGTCCCACTGCGCCTGGCGGGCCTGGTAGCCCTCCTGGGCCGCGCCTTCCCAGCTGGAGGCGATGCGCTGCACGCCCGACTTCAGGTCGTCCAGCTGCGACTGGATGCGCGCGGCGGTCTGGCGCACCTCGGAGCTGGCGCCCTGGATGGTCGAGAAATTGACGAGAATGTTCCCGGACATGGTGTCTCCTTGTCGATGGGACCGTCAGCCCACACCACGGGGCCGACGGTCACGGCTTCGGACTGTGCGAACCCGAGAGGGCTCAGCCGCCGATTCCGGTCAGCGAGGACTGCTGGTCCTGCTCGGTCGCGGCGTAGGCCTTCGTGGTGGCCTCGATCGCCTGCTTGATCTCGTCGAGCACCTTGTTCAGCGCGTTCGCGTCCTCGTTGAACCGCGACTGCATCTGCTGGTACGCGGTCGCAGCCGCGCCCTGCCAGCCCTGGGCGATCGAGTCGACGAGCGAGTTCAGCCGCCCGATCTCGCCCTGGACCTGGGCGTTCACCTCACCGATGCGGTTGGCGAACGCGCTCATCTCCTCAGCAGTCGTCTTGAACTGACCAGCCATGATCCACCGTCCCCCATGAGACTGACTTCGTCCGGGTAGTCCTGGCACGGTCTACCCGTCGACACCACGGTGTGATGTCACCAGAGCACTTTAGCCGCCCCGCGCAAGGCACCCAACACCGGGCGGCCGTTAGTTACCAGACCATGACACTGCATCCGAAAGCGGAATGACGGACTGTCACGCGTTCTGGGCCTGTTCGGCCGCGGCCCGGCTCAGCACTCCCCCGGCCGGCACCAGCTTCGACCAGGCCACCGGCACCACCGTGAGGGTCACGTCCTTGTACCCGAGGCGTGCCTGGGACTCGTTGCCGTCCTTGGACTCCCCCGCCGGGGCCGGGGCCGGGGCGGGAGAAGGCGAGGCCGAGGTCCCGCCGTTCTTCGCGCCCACGCCGTCGTTGTTGTTGGGCAGGGAGTAGCGCAGACCGGTCTCGGTGATCAGGAAGTCACTGCCGGAGCTGTCCTGGCCGAGGCTGTCGACGGCGCGGTAGAGCAGGCCGTGACCGGGCGTCACGTGCGCGCTGAGCGATCCCGAGTCGATGTCGGCCGGGTACTTGACGCCGGCCCAGACGCTCTGCTTGACGACGTTGTTCTCGATGCCCTCGAAGGTGCTGCAGACGATCGCGCGGTCCTCGTTCCCGTTCCCCGCGTTGACCGCCTTCTCGATCTTCACCGTCGGAATGTCGGACTTGGGCCTCATCCTGGCGGCGTCGACCTTGGGGGCCAGCGCGGCGTTCTCGGCCGGGGTGAGCTGGTACGGGACCGGCTTCTTCCTGTCGTACGCCGTCTGCAGCGCCGGGAAGTTGAGGATCAGCTCGGCCTGGAAGGCCGTCACCGAGTACAGCCCGTTCACACCGACCACGAAGTAGCTGTCCTGGAACTGCAGTACCCGGCCGACCCGCCGCTCGGCCTGGGTCAGGTCAGTCAGCGTGGACTGGACCGACTTGGCGGGGTCGTAGTCGGGGATCTCCGGGAAGAGGATCGCCTTGCCGTTCGCCAGGGTCTGCAGCCAGTCCGCCGTGACCTGCTGCGGCTTGGTGTCCCGGCCGAAGAGCGCCGACTCCATCGCCAGCTGGTCGCCGGCCTGGGCGTTGGGGCCGACCGCGTGCTTCACACCGTTGGAGTCGACCAGGTACTTGCCGCCCGGCTGCCCGGACACCGTCGGCCCCTGGACGTACAGCGCCTGGCCCTCGGTCAGCATCCGCTGGTCCCTCAGCGCCGCGGCGTCCTTGTCCGCCGCGACGAACACCGCCTGGCTGATCGCCCCCTGGGTGTTGGAGGCGTTCCCCACCCGGTCACAGACCGACCACAGCTTGGCCTTGCCCGCGTCGTCGGCCTTCGGCAGCCGGTCCGGCGCGTAGGGGATGCCGATGGTCGCGCCGTGCCGCGGGTACTTGTCCAGCACGTCGTCGGCGACCGACATCACGGTCGCGTTGGCCGGCAGCACCAGCCGGGCCGAGGACATGTTGAGCACCTGGTGGAGCACGCCCTTGCCGTTGGCGTCCTTCAGCACCACGTACCGGGTGGTCGACTGCTTGGCCTGGATGATGTACTTCCCGCTGTCCCAGTTCAGCGGCGCGCTCGGCTTGATCACTCCCCACATGCCGAAGCCGGCCACCGCCACCGCGGCCACCACGAAGCTCGGCAGCACCGCCCGCACCGGGCGCGGCGCGTCCTCGTCGTTGCCGCCGCCACTGGGCTGGAGGAAGGCGCCCACCATCCGCTTGCGTGCGAAGGTGTAGGCGTTCAGCTCGTCCCGGCGTGATGCCATGCTTGTCGTCTCCCCTGTCTGACCGACATCTGCGCGTACGTCAGCGCGCGTGTGCAGTGCGTGAGTCTGCCACCCCGGCCCCGTTCCCGGCCCGGGGCACCCCCCGCGGGCGCGAGCCCCGGCCAACCCTCTACGATGCGGCAGCAGACGGTGAGTACGGTACGGGTACGTTTCGCCGACCGGCCAACCGGGCCGTGATATCTGATCAGAGAGGGCCTCTCGGGGGATGCCAAGCCAGTCCGCTCCAGCGCGACGCAGCACATCGCACGGCCGCACGTCGGGTAGTCGTGGCACCGGCCGGGGAAGCCGGCGGTCCGGCCCGGCGCAGGCCGCACCGACCACCGCGGTCACACCGAAGATCCACCCCCGGCCCGGGGTGCTCAGCAGCCGGCTCCGACTGCAGCAGCTCGTGCTGCTGGAGGTCGCCGTGGCGCTGATCGCGGTGGGCTGGACGATCAGCCCCGCGATGGCCGGCGCCTTCGCCGTGCCCGCCGTCCTGCTCGCGGTGGTGGCCCTGCTGCCGCTGTCCGGCCGGACCGCGCCCGAGGGCCTGCGGGTGCGCCTCGCCCTCAAGTCCCGCCGCAGGGAGGCGCAGTACAACGTGCCCCCGCCCGGCACCGACCCGGCCCTGGCCCCGGCCCTCGAACTCGAGCCGGCCCTGCGCACGTACACCCACGCCACCGAGACCGACCTCGGCGACGGCCGCCCGATGCGCCGGGAGACCGGCATGGTCGGCGACGGCACCTTCCTGACCTCCGTCCTGCTGGTGCAGGCCAAGGACCAGCCGCTGCGCCCGAACCGGGCCGCCCTGCCGCTGCCGCTCGACGTGATCTGCTCGGCCCTCCAGGTGGACGACATCGGCCTGGAGTCCGTCCAGCTCGTCCAGCACACCCAGCCCGCCCCGGCCCCGCACCTGCCGGAGCAGTCGCTGGCCTCCCGCGCCTACCACCAGCTGCCGGACGGGCTCACCACGCCCGGCCTGCGGCTCACCTGGGTCGCCCTCAAGCTCGACCCGGAGAAGGCGGCCTCGGCCGTCCTGGCCCGCGGCGGCGGCGAGGAGGGCGCCCGCAAGGCCCTCCAGCGGGTCACCGACCAGCTGGCCGGGCGGCTCAACAGCGCCGGCTTCACCGCCACCGTGCTGGACGAGCGCGAGCTGATCGCCGCCCTGGCCATCTCGATCTGCGCCAACCCGGTGGCCGTGGCCGGCCGCCAGGGCACCGGTGGCGGCGGTCTCGGCGCCCGCCGCACCCAGGAGAGCGGCAAGTTCTGGCGGATCGACGACCGCTGGCACAGCACCTACTGGATCTCCAAGTGGCCGCAGCTCAGCCGCCCCGGCGGCGCGCCGGGGCGGATCTCCGCCCCCGACCTGGTCAACCTGGTCACCGGCTCGCCCGCGCTGGCGAGCACCTTCAGCCTGACCGCCGGCCACGGCCTGGGCGGCTCGGTCGCGATCAGCGGACACGTCCGGGTGACCGGTCGCAGTGAGAGCGAGGTGGCCCAGGTCGGCCGCCTGGTCGAGTCCCGTGCGAACAGCGCCGGGGTCGGCCTGACCCGTCTCGACCTGGAGCAGGCACCGGGCCTGCTCGCCACGCTGCCCCTGGGAGGGACTTCCTGATGGCCTATCAGAACCACCCCGCCCAGGCCACCCAGCCGGGCGCCGACCAGCCCCGCCCGCCGCGGATCCGCCCCGGCTTCGGCCTGCGCGGCCCCAGCCGGGAGAAGCACGTGCTCACCACCGAGGACCTGGGCGCACTGTCCTTCCCGGTCGGTGACGACGGCGTCCTGATCGGCGTCGACCCGCAGCAGCAGCCCGCCGTGATCGGTCTGTTCCGCCCGTCCTCCTACGAGGTCGTGCTGGTCGGCGGCATGTGGACCGCGCAGGTCATCGCCCTGCGGGCGGCCGCCACCGGCGCCCGGGTCGCCGTCGAGACCGGACGCCCGCAGGCCTGGGCGCCGATGGCCCAGGCGGCCGGCGGCGGCCAGCCCTGCGTGACGGTGCACCAGGTCGGCCGGCTCGGCGCGCAGGGCGCCTCGGTGACCTCACCCGTCCTGGTGGTCCGCGACCTCGGTGCCCGGCCCTCCCGCAGCCGGCTGTCCGCGACCCCCTGGCAGACCACCCTGACGCTGCTGCCGTACCTCGGGCCGAACGCCGCCCGGGTGCTCAACGCGGCGGATCTGGTCGGCCTGCAGCGGATCTCCCCGCAGGAGTCCGACCTGGTCGGCCGACTGCTGTCGCTCGGCGAGGCGGAGGTCGCCGCGCTGCCCACGCTCGGCGACAACATCACGCTCTGGGCGACCCGGATGCGCCGTCAGTACGTCATGACCAACCCGGGCGAGGCCGAGGCGCAGGTGCTCGGCGGCCCGCGCCGGATGGACTGATCCGGACCACAGCACTGCCCGGTCGTGCCGGTCCGCCCCCCGAGGGGCGGACCGGCACGACCGCTTGCCCCGGACGGGGGGCGGCGCGGACGCCGGCGGCGTTCACTCCTTGGGCGGTCGCCGCACCCCGCCGCAGGGCCGTCCACCATGGCGTGAGATGGGACACCGCCTTCAGGTGACCGCGAATCACGTCCTAGTCTTGTTGCCGACGGTACCGCGCACAGCGGCGGCGAAAACGAGGGAGCCCAAGTGAGCAGCGATCGGGACGGCGTCTACGTCGGCGACAACGCGGCGGAGGACGACGACGACTGGTCCGACGCCCCTGACTACACGCCGCCGTCCTGGTACACACAGAGCCCGGACGGCGCACCACCTGCGCAGACCCCGGCCGCCCCGGCCCCTGCCCCGGCCGCCCCGGCACCGCCGGTCGCGGTGCCGCCCCAGCAGGCCGCGCCCGTGCCGGCACCCGTCGCCCCGGCACCTGTGGCGCCCGCTCCCCCGCCGGCTTCGGTCGCCGCGGCGCCCGTCACCGAGCCGCCGGCCGCCGCCCCGGTGGAACCGCAGGCTCCCCAGCCGCCCGTCGCCCAGCCTCCGGTCGCCCCGGCACCCGTCGCGCAGCCGCCCGTCGCCCAGCCGCCCGTCGTGCAGGCGCCGGCCGAAGCCGCTCCGGTCCAGGTCCAGGCCGCGCCCGAGCCGCCGGTCGTACCCGTACCGCCCCAGCCCCAGCCCCCACAGCAGCCGCTGCCGCCGCAGACCGTCCAGCAGGCGCCCGTCCAGCCGGCGCCCCAGCCGCCGCAGGTCCAGCAGGCGCCGCCGGTCCAGCAGTACGTGCCGCAGCCCCAGCAGCCCCAGCAGCAGCCCCCGCAGCAGTGGCCGCCGCAGGCCCCGCAGGCCCCGCAGCAGGGGATGCCCCCGGGCCCGCCGCCCGTCGCGGATCCCCGCCAGGGCGGCTGGCCGCAGCCCGGCCCGTACCCCCAGCAGCCCCAGCAGCCCCAGCAGCAGGCGTACCCGCAGCAGCAGGGCATGCCGCAGGCCCCGGCCGCGTTCCAGGGTGGCGGCCAGCAGCCGACCGCGCACGGCGCGGCCCTCGGCTACACCGCCGCCGTCGAGCTGTCCTCGGACCGGCTGCTGCGCGGCCAGCCGAAGGCGCAGCGGCAGCAGCCGCGGTTCCAGTTCGGCGGCAAGTCGGCGCAGGCCGACCGGGCGCGCAAGCTGGAGGTGATCCGCACGCCGGTGATGACCTGCTACCGGATCGCGGTGATCAGCCTCAAGGGCGGCGTCGGCAAGACCACGACCACCACCTCGCTCGGCGCCACCCTGGCCAGTGAGCGGCAGGACAAGGTGGTCGCGATCGACGCCAACCCGGACGCCGGCACCCTCGGCCGCCGGATCAAGCGTCAGACCGGTGCCACCATCCGCGACCTGGTGACGGCCATCCCGCACCTGCGCAGCTACATGGACGTGCGCCAGTTCACCTCGCAGGACCTCAACTCGGGCCTGGAGATCGTCGCCAACGACGTGGACCCGGCCGTCTCGACCACCTTCGACGACTCCGACTACCGGCAGGTCATCGAGGTCCTCGGCCAGCACTACCCGATCATCCTGACGGACTCGGGCACAGGTCTGCTGTACAGCGCGATGCGCGGTGTGCTCGACCTGGCCGACCAGCTGATCGTGGTCGCCACGCCCAGCGTGGACGGCGCCAGCAGCGCCTCCACCACGCTGGACTGGCTCTCCGCGCACGGCTACGCGGACCTGGTGCAGCGCAGCATCACGGTGGTCTCTGGGGTCCGCGAGACCAGCAAGATGATCAAGGTCGAGGACATCGTCGCGCACTTCCAGACCCGCTGCCGCGGCGTCGTGGTGGTGCCCTTCGACGAGAGCCTGGCCGCCGGTGCCGAGGTCAACCTGCAGATGATGCGGCCGAAGGTCCGGGACGCCTACTTCGAGCTGGCCGCCCTGGTCGGCGAGGACATCGCCCGGGCCCAGCAGGGCGGCGGCTGGCAGGCCCAGGGGTACCCGCAGCAGGGCCACCCGCAGCAGGGCTACCCCCAGCAGCAGCCCCCGCACGGGTACCCGCAGCAGCAGTACCCGCAGCAGGGACAGCCGGGCGGCTACCCCGGCGCCCCCGCGCCCGGCGCGCCCTGGGCCCCCCAGCCGGGCCAGGCCCCGCCGCCCGGCTACGGGCAGGAGCAGCAGCAGTTCCCCCCGCAGGGCGCCCAGCAGCCGCCGCAGGAGTGGCTCCAGCAGGGGCAGGGGCAGCAGCAGCCGGGCGGCCAGCCGGGCTACGGTTACCCGCCGCCGCAGGAGCAGGGCCATCAGCCGCCCCCGCCGGGGTACGGCTACCCGCCGCCACCGCAGCAGTGAGCGGCGCCTGACACGGTTCGGCCCGCCGGGAGCACCCGGCGGGCCGAACCGTTGCGGAGGCGACGGCCCGTCAGCCCCCTTCGGTCAGCTCCCGGGCGCGCTTCACGTCGTCGGCCATCCGGTCGAGCAGCGCGTCGATGGAGTCGAACTTCTCCATCCCGCGCAGGTACGCGAGGAAGTCCACCGCGACGTGCAGCCCGTACAGGTCCAGGCCGACCCGGTCGATGGCGTACGCCTCCACGGTGCGCGCGGTGCCGTCGAAGGTCGGGTTGGTGCCCACCGAGATCGCGGCCGGCATCCTCTCGCCGTCCGCCGTCAGCCAGCCCGCGTACACCCCGTCGGCCGGGACGGCGCTGTGCGGCACGGTGTCGACGTTGGCGGTCGGGTAGCCCAGTTCGCGGCCGCGCTGCGCTCCGCGGACCACCACGCCCTCCACCCGGTGCGGTCGGCCGAGCACCTCGGCCACCCCGACCAGGTCGCCGGCCGCGACCAGCCGGCGGACCAGCGTCGACGAGAACGGCTCGCCGCCGCCGGCCGCGCCGCGCACCTGCAGGTCCAGCACCTCGACCTCGAAGTCGTCGGCCCGGCCCAGCTCGGCCAGCAGCTCCACGTTGCCCGCGGCCCGGTGCCCGAACCGGAAGTTCGGGCCCTCGACCACCAGCCGCGCGTGCAGCGCGTCCACCAGCACCTGCTGGACGAAGAACTCCGGCGACTCCTTGGAGAACTCGACGGTGAACGGCAGCACCAGCACCGCGTCCACCCCGAGGGCCTCGATCAGCTCCGCCCGGCGGGGCTGCGGCGCCAGCAGCGGCGGGTGGCTGCCCGGCCGGACCACCTCGCTGGGGTGCGGGTCGAACGTCACCACGACCGACTTGGCGCCCAGCTCACGGGCGCGCTCCACCACCCGGTTGATGATCAGCTGATGGCCGCGGTGCACACCGTCGAACGATCCGATGGTGACGACGCTGCGCCCCCAGTCCCCGGGGATCTCCTCCAGGCCACGCCAGCGCTGCACCCTGACCGCTCCTTGTTCCTATGCCGTGGTTACCGTGCCGTGCACACCCGGCGCACTCGAACACCCGAACCTGATCCCCTATAGCGTGCCATGCGCCCGTCCCTGCTCCGGCACCGGAACGGCAGCTGCGCGCGGCGGCGGTGCGCCCGGGCCGCGCTCCGCCCGGGCGGCGGCGTACTGCGGGTCCCGTCCGGCCGCCGTCAGCGCCCGCATCCGGGTCAGCAACGGCCCGGCCGGGGGCGGTGGCTCGTCCGGCGGCCATTCGGCCAGGACCAGCGCGAACCCGGCACAACGGCCCGCACAGCGCACCAGCAGCGCGTCCGCGCCCGGCCACCGGGCCGCCACCCGGCGGACCAGCTCCCGCAGCCGTCCCGGCCGGTACTCGGCCTCCCGCGCCACCACGCCCTCCAGCACCGCCGTGAGCACCTCGGGGTCGCGTTCGGCCGCCAGCAGGGTGTCCAGCAGCCGCCCGCGGCGCGGATCGCCGGGCGCGGTGAGCAGGACGGCCAGCGCCCGGCGGGCCGCGGGCGGGGCGGTGATCACCTCAGCGAGCAGCGGCCGGACGTCCCGGTCCAGCTCCAGCAGCCGGTCCAGGTAGTCCGCGAGCAGCCCGGCCCGTTCCGGCTGCTCCCGCAGCAGCCCGGCCACCAGGAGCATGCCCTGCCGGGCCACCGCCGTGTCCCCGGCCCCCGCCAGCACCCGCAGTGCCGCGCCCGGTCGGCCGCCCGGCCCGGCCAGCCGCTCCCGAAAGGCCGTCAGCACGGGTTCGGGCCGGTCGGCCAGCGCCGGTGCCAGCACCTCGGCGGTGACGAACGGGTCGTCGGCCCGGTACGCGGCCAGGGCCTCGGCCAGCTGCCCGGCCCTGGTCGCGGGATCACGGACCAGCAGGGCCAGCGCGGCGCCGTGCAGGGCCGGTTCGTCCTCCCGGGCCAGCAGGGTGTGCGCGGTGTACCGCAGCAGCTGCCGCCCCGGCCCGGTCGCGTACGGGGCGGTGCGCAGCGCGTGCACCGCCGCGGCGACGTGGCGCTCCGGCCGCGGGTCGTGGCTCCACCGGTCGACGGCGCGGCAGAGCGCGGAGGGCTCCTCGGCGGCCAGCCGGCCGAGCAGGGCGTCGGCCCGCGGATGGGCGGCCGCCACCAGGGCCTCCGTCAGATCGTCGAGGGCCAGCCTGCGGTGGCCGAACAGCAGCTCCTCGGCGAGCTCCGCGACGCACGGCTCGGTGTCCTCGAACCACGCGCACAGCAGCGGGACGACCGTGCGTGGCGCGGCCGTCAGCAGTTCGGCTACGACCGCGCAGAACGGCCGGCCGGGCCCGTCCGCGCGCACCAGGCGGCGCAGCAGCGGCAGCCGGTCGGCCGGTGCCAGCGGCAGCGCGGCCCAGAAGGCCGGACCGAACCGGCCGTCCCGGCCGGCCCGGTCGGCGAGCAGTTCCAGCAGCGCCCGGTGCTCGGACGGTTCGGGACAGGACGGCAGGACGGCCGCCAGCAGCCGCCCGGCCCACCAGTCGGTCTCGCTGCCCGGCTCGGCGGACTCCAGGGCCAGCCGCAGGCGGTGCAGCCGCGCGTGGGCCGCACCCGCGCCGGGCGGGCGCACCGACTGCCTCAGCGCGGCCACCACCGGGCCCACCCGGTGCCGCGGCACCCGGTGCGGCCCGGCGACCTCGGCACCGGCGGGGTCGGCGGCCGGTTCCCCCTGCGCCAGCAGCAGCCGCAGCGCCCCGTCGAGGTCCAGGTGCAGGCTCTGCAGCCAGTCCGCGGACTCCTCGTACGCGGTTCGGAAGCCCGCTCCGGCCGGAACGAACAGTGCCTCGTCGAGCACGGCCGAGGCCCAGCCGCCGGCCTCCGGGAAGAGCCGGCGGAACTCCTCCGCGGCCAGGGCGCCGCTGCCGGCGCCGAGCATCAGCCGGGCTGCCTCGTGGACCCGGCCGGCCACCGCCGCGGCCAGCCTCCTGGTCCGCCCCGGATCCTCCCCCGCGGGGGGCGGGGCGCCCCGCCGGTGCGCGCCGGGGCGGCGGGGGCCGGCCGCCGCGGCGAGCCGTCGGGCCACCCGCAGGCAGACCAGGTCGAGATGGGCGGCGAACAGCTCGGCACGTCCGGGCACCGGTCCGGCCAGGCCGGCCGTGTGGAGCTCGCCCGCCAGGCGGACGGCCAGCGGGTGGGCCGCGTCGGCCGGGCCCAGCCAGTCGGGCGGCAGCCCGTACCGGCGGGCGGCCCGGGCGGCGGCGTCGGGCGGCAGCGGGCCGAGGCGGTGCACCCGGGCGCCGGGGTGCCAGGCCGTCAGCCGGTCCCAGCCGTCCGGGCGGGCCGCGACGAGCAGCCGGGCGCCGGTGGTGTCCAGCCAGTGGGTGCTCGCCCGGAGCCAGGCCGGCTCGGGCACCGCCGGGGACTCCTCCGGGGCGTCCAGAACCACCAGCAGGGGGCGGCCCGCCGCGCGGGCGAGGCCGGCTGCTTCGGCGGGCTCCGGGGCGGGGACGCCGAGCAGCGCGGCGGCCCGGGCGAGGGCGCGTCCGACCGGGTCGGCCAGCGAGCCGTCCGCCGGGTCCAGATCGGCTCCGCGCAGCCACAGGGTGGGCAGCGGGCGGGCGCCGCCGGCCCGCCGGACGGTCAGCGCGGCGCACTCGGTGGTCCGGCCGCTGCCGGGAGTGCCGAGCAGCGCGGTGACAACCGGCTGCAACTCCTGTCCGCAGACGCCGTCCGAGCGGTCGACCCGGTCCGCGGCCAGGTCCGCGATCCGGCCCGGCCCCGCGGTCGCCGTGCCCAGCTGGACGGAGACCAGCTGCAGCACCCCGGCCAGGTTGAGCGCCGGCCCGAAGGCCGGTACCTCGGCGGCGTTGCGTTCCAGCAGCCGGGCCAGGGAGCCGTCGGCAGCGGTGTCCTGACGGAGCGGGGCGGCCGGCAGGACTCCCTCGCGGCTGGTCCGCAGGGCGGGGGCGAGGACGGCCAGCACCGCACCGGTCTCGGCGTCCACCACCGGCGCCCCGGCCTCCGACCCGACTCCGGGAAAGGCGGGTTGGAGCAGCAGGACGCCGTCGACCGGGAGGAGGAGATCCTGCCACGGATAGACCGCGGCGGCCCGGCCCAGCACACCGCCGGGAACGACCGCCGGCTCGCCGTCCCGCACCAGCAGGACCGCCGGCTCCCCCGTGCACCGCCCGATCGGCAGCGCGGGGCAGGGCAGTCCGCCCACGGCCTCGGTCCGCAGCAGGGCCAGGCCGTGTCCGGGCAGCGGCTCGATGCTCTCGGCGCCGATCACCCGGCTCTGCCCGCCGGGCGTGTGCAGGACCACCCGGTCCAGGCCCGCCACCGTCTCGTGCGCGGTGACCACGGTGCCCTGCCGGTCCGCGACGAACCCGAGGCCGCGCAGGGCGCCGTCCAGGTCACGGACCAGCAGCAGTGCCTGCGCCGGGTCCGCCGCCGCACCCGTATGCCTCCCGGACATCCGCCCCGCCTCCCGCGCCGGGCCGGCCGGGCGCCGGACTGGGCCCGGCACGGCTGCCGTACTCGCCGCGGGGAGCCTGCCCGGCCCGGCGGCCGCGCCACCGCGCCCACGCCGTTCACCACGGCGGTTCGCCTCGCGCGCTCCCTCGTGGGGGTGAATCCCGGCGGCAGCGGCCCCACCGCACCCGAACGGCCCGCTTCCCCGAACGACCGCCCGCCCGCGCACGGTCCCCGCGCACCCGGGCGACCACCGCACACGCGAACGGCCGCCGCCCGGGATCGGGCGACGGCCGCTCGGAGCGACGCCAGGCTCAGCCGACGAAGACGGCGACCGGACGGGCGGCGCCGCCCTTCTCCTCGACCAGGGCCAGGAAGCGCCCGTCCGGGTCGAAGACCGCGATCGGGCCGTCCACGCCCAGCCCGGGAGCCGTGAGCTTCATCCCGTTGGACAGCAGCCGGGCCTGGTCGGCGTCGATGTCCCAGCGCGGGAAGGCCGCGGCGGCCGCCTCGGCGATCGGCAGTACCTCCAGCTTCTCCTCCAGCTGCTCCAGCGTGCGCGCCGACTCCACCCCGTACGGGCCGACCTTGGTCCGGCGCAGCGCGGTGAGGTGGCCGCCGACCCCGAGGTCCTCGCCCAGGTCGCGGGCGAGCGCCCGGATGTAGGTGCCGGAGGAGCACTCCACGGTGACGTCCAGGTCGATCACGGGGGTGCCGTCCTCGGCCACCGTCGCGCGGCGGTCGTGCACGGTGAAGGAGTGCACGGTGGTCGGCCGGGCCGGGATGTCGAAGTCCTCGCCCTCGCGGACCCGGGTGTAGGAACGCTTGCCGTCGATCTTGATCGCGCTGACCTTGGACGGTACCTGCATGATCTCGCCGGTGAGCTTCGCGACGCCCGCGTCGATCGCTTCCCGGGTCACGCCCTCGGCCGAGGAGGAGGCGGTGACCTCGCCCTCCCGGTCGTCGGTCACGGTCGTCTGGCCGAGCCGGACGGTGGCCTCGTAGGTCTTGGCGGTGAGCATCAGGTGCCCGAGCAGCCGGGTGGCCCGCTCCACCCCGATCACCAGCACGCCGGTGGCCATCGGGTCCAGGGTGCCGGCGTGGCCGACCTTCCTGGTACCGGCCAGCCACCTGAGCTTGGCGACCACCCCGTGCGAGGTGATGCCCTCCGGCTTGTCGACGATGACCAGGCCGTCCGGGCCGGTTCCCTTGCGCTTCATCGGTTCTTTTCTGTGCGGGTGACGGATGGGTGGCCGGTCCGGCCCGGTCGGTGGCCGGGTCGGACCGGCCGAGGCGTGCGGCCAGGGCCTACGACCGGCGGTCCAGCGCGGCCCGGAAGCGGGCCATCGTGGCCACCACGTCCTCGCGGGCGGCGAACCCGGCGGCGTACACGTGCCCGCCGCCGCCCAGCTCGGCGCAGACCGCGGCGACGTCGACGGTGCCCCGGGAGCGGCTGGAGCCGCGCAGGGTGCCGTCCGGGTCCTGCTTGAGGACCAGGGCGACCTCGGCCTCGGCCGGGCGCCGCAGCACGTCGATCAGGCCCTCCAGCTCCTCGACGGTGACGCCGTACAGCACCAGGTCCTGGTACGGGACCCAGGTCCACACCAGTCCGCGGCCGCCGGCCTGCTCGGGCTCGTAGCGGGCCCGGTCCAGGGCGGCGGCGAGCACCTTGAGGTACCCGAAGGAGGAGGTGTCCCAGAGCTGCCGGGAGATCTCGTCGTGCCGGATGCCGGTGGCCAGCAGCCGCCCGGCCAGCTCGTGCGTGGCGGGGGTGGTGGCGGCGTACCGGAAGGAGCCGGTGTCGGTGGCGACGCCGGTGTAGAGGCAGGTGGCCAGCTGCTGGTCGAGCGGGACGCCGAGGCGGCGCAGCAGTTCGTCGACCAGGACGGCGGTGGCGGGGGCGGTCGGGTCGATCAGCCGGTGGGTGCCGAAGCCGGGGTTGGAGGCGTGGTGGTCGATGACCACCAGGACGGGCGCGGCGAAGGCCTTGGCGTGCAGCAGCCCGAGCCGGCTCTCGGCGGCCACGTCGAAGCAGACCACCAGCTCCGGCTCGTCGGGCACCTCGGACGCGGGCACGAGGAGGTCCTGGCCGGGCAGGAAGGACAGCGACTCGGGGACGACCTGCGGGTCGTCGCCGAACGAGACCCGCACCCGGTGGCCGAGCGAGCGCAGCGCCAGGCCGGCCGCGAGGGCGGAGCCGAGGGCGTCGCCGTCCGGGTTGATGTGGCAGATCAGGTCGATCACCGGTGCACGGCCGATCGCCGCGACGGCGCGCTGCCACTCGTGCTCCAGGCCCGGCGCCTCGGCCCGCGGGCCCGGAAGCACCGCGAGGGCGCCCTCCACCGTGCTGGTGGAGGCCGCCCCCGTGGTGGTGCCGGCCGGTGCCGGCTCGCCCGCCATGACTACTCGTCCTCGTCCGCGTCGTCGCGCTCGGAGCCCGGCACCCGGTAGGGGTCGGCCTCCCCGGCGTACGTGGCGCCGGCGGCGACGGTGCGGACCGCCGCGTCGGACTGCCGGGCCCGGTCGAGCAGGTCGTCGATGTTCTTGGCGTTGTCGGGCAGTGCGTCGGCCACGAAGGTCAGCGTCGGGGTGAAACGCACCCCGGTCTGCCTGCCGACCTCGGAACGCAGCACGCCCTTGGCGCTCTCCAGCGCCGCGGCACTGGCCAGCCGCTCGGTCTCGTCACCGTAGACGGTGTAGAAGACGGTGGCCTCGCGCAGGTCCCCGGTGACCCGGGCGTCCGTGATGGTCACGTAGCCCAGCCGCGGGTCCTTGATCCGGCGCTGCAGGGTCTCGGCCACGACCACCTGGATGCGGTCTGCGAGCTTGCGCGCCCTTGCGGTGTCGGTCACGTTGCCTCCTCGTGCGGTGGGCTCGGTACCCGGGACAACGCTCGCCCGGTGGGGCCCATGCCCCAAAGTACCCGCCCGCGCCCAGCCTTGTGGGCGCTCTCGGTCCTCGGCTCTGTGACGGTGGTGCCTGGGCACCACCGTCGCCGCTCTCAGTCATCGTCGTCGTTGTGGAACCGCCTCCGGGCGGAGAGCAGTTGCACTTCGGGGCGGCCGGCGACGAGCCGCTCACAGCTGTCCAGGATCTCGGTCACGTACCCGGCTTCGCCGGACACCACCGCGAGGCCGATCTCGGCCCTGCGGTGCAGCTCCTGGTTCCCGGTCTCCGCAGCGCACACGCTGTACTTGCGCTGCAGTTCGGCCACGATGGGCCGCACGATCGAACGCTTCTCCTTGAGCGAGTGGACGTCGCCGAGGAGCAGGTCGAAGGTGAGTGTTCCCACGAACATATAAGGCAGGTCTCGCCGACCTGAAGGCCTCGTAGGGACCGCCCGGAAAGGGCGGACGTACGTGGACCCTACACAGCGAGACCGGGGCCGGTCGACGGGAATTCACTCCCGTCGACCGGCCCCGGATTCCACCGCTTACGAGCGCGGCTTCTCGCGCATCTCGTAGGTCTCGATGACGTCCTCGACCTTGATGTCGTTGAACGACCCGAGGGTCACACCGGCCTCGAAGCCCTCGCGGACCTCGGTCGCGTCGTCCTTGAAGCGGCGCAGACCCTCGATGTTGAGGTTCTCCGCCACGACCTTGCCGTCGCGCAGCAGGCGGGCCTTGGTGTTGCGTCGGATGATGCCCTCGCGGACGAGCACACCGGCGATGTTGCCGAACTTGGAGGAACGGAACACCTCGCGGATCTCCGCAGAGCCGAGGCGCACCTCCTCGTACTCCGGCTTGAGCATGCCCTTGAGGGCCGCCTCGATCTCCTCGATCGCCTGGTAGATGACCGAGTAGTACCGGATGTCGACGCCTTCGCGCTCGGCCGCGGTACGGGCACGCCCCTCGGCGCGCACGTTGAAGCCGATGATGATGGCGTCCGAGCCCATCGCCAGGTCCACGTCGGACTCGGTGATGGCACCCACACCGCGGTGCAGGATCCGGAGCTCGACCTCCTCGCCCACGTCCAGCTTGACGAGAGCGTCCTCGAGGGCCTCGACCGAACCGGAGACGTCACCCTTGATGATGAGGTTGAGCTTCTCGATGCTGCCGGCCGCCAGGGCCGCCTCGAAGCCTTCGAGCGAGACCCGGACACGACGCTGCGCGAAGGACGCGTTGCGGTCGCGAGCGGCACGCTTCTCGGCGATCTGGCGGGCCGTGCGGTCCTCGTCGACGACGATGAAGCTGTCGCCGGCGCGGGGCACCGAGGTGAGACCGAGCAGCAGCACCGGACGGGACGGGCCCGCCTCGGCGAGGCTGTTGCCGTTCTCGTCGAGCATGGCGCGGACGCGGCCGTAGGCGTCGCCGACCACGATCGAGTCACCGACGCGGAGGGTACCGCGCTGGATGAGCAGCGTCGCCATGGCGCCGCGGCCCTTGTCGAGGTGGGCCTCGATCGCAATACCCTGCGCGTCCTGCTCCGGGTTGGCCCGCAGGTCGAGCGAGGCGTCGGCGGTCAGGACGACCGCCTCCAGCAGCTGGTCGATGTTCAGACCCTGGCGCGCGGAGATGTCGACGAACATGGTGTCGCCGCCGTACTCCTCGGCCACCAGGCCGAACTCCGTCAGCTGACCGCGGACCTTGGTCGGGTCGGCACCCTCGACGTCGATCTTGTTGACCGCGACCACGATCGGGACACCGGCGGCCTTGGCGTGGTTGAGCGCCTCGACCGTCTGCGGCATGACACCGTCGTTGGCCGCGACCACCAGGATCGCGATGTCGGTGGACTTGGCACCACGGGCACGCATGGCGGAGAACGCCTCGTGACCCGGGGTGTCGAGGAAGGTGATCGGACGGTCTTCGCCGTTCACCGTCGCCGTGACCTGGTAGGCACCGATGTGCTGGGTGATGCCGCCGGCCTCGCCGGCCACCACGTTGGTCTTGCGGATGGCGTCCAGCAGGCGGGTCTTACCGTGGTCGACGTGACCCATGACGGTGACGACCGGCGGGCGGGCCGCCAGCATGTCCTCGTCGCCCTCGTCGGCACCGAAGTCGATGTCGAACGACTCCAGCAGCTCACGGTCCTCGTCGTCACGGCTGACGATCTCCAGGACGAAGCCCATCTCGCCGGCGAGCAGCTCCAGGGTGGCGTCCGAGACCGACTGGGTCGCGGTCACCATCTCACCGAGGTTGAACATCACCGAGACGAGCGCCGCCGGGTTGGCGTTGATCTTCTCCGCGAAGTCCGTCAGCGAGGCACCGCGGGAGAGGCGAACGGTGGAACCGTTGCCACGCGGCAGCATCACGCCGCCCACGGACGGGGCCTGCATGGCCTCGTACTCCTGGCGCTTCGCCCGCTTCGACTTGCGACCACGGGCCGGACGGCCACCGGGGCCACGGCCGAAGGCACCCTGCGTGCCACCACGGGCACCCGGGCCGCCGGGACGGCCGCCGAAGCCACCGGGACGGCCACCGCCGCCACCGAAGCCGCCGCCACCGCCGCCACCCGGACGGGGGCCGCCGAAGCCGCCGCCGCCACCGGCCGGGCGCGAGCCCGGGCCGGCCGGACGACCGGCGAAGCCGGGACGGGCGCCGCCGCCACCGGGCGCACCGGGACGGGCGCCGGGGCCGCCACCCGGGCGCGGGCCCGGACGCGGGCCGGGACCGGCCGGACGCTGCGGCATCATGCCCGGGTTCGGGCGCGGCATGCCGGACGGGCTGGGAGCACCCGGACGCGGGCCGGCCGGACGGGGCATGCCGTCCGGACGCGGACGGTCGCCGGCGGGACGCGGGGCGCCACCGGGGCCACCCTGACCCGGACGGGCCGGACGGTCGCCGGCGGGACGCGGACGGTCACCGGGACCACCCTGGCCCGGACGGGCCGGACGGTCGCCGGCGGGACGCGGACGGTCACCGGCGGGAGCACCGCCGGGGCCACCCTGGCCCGGACGGGCCGGACGGTCGCCCGCGGGACGCGGACGGTCGCCGCCACCCTGGCCGGCCGGGCGCGGAGCGCCGGGACGGGCCATACCGGTGTTGCTGGACGTGAACGGGTTGTTGCCCGGACGCGGACCGGCCGGACGCGGACCCGGACGGGCCGCGGGGTTGGCCGGACGCGCGGCGGCCGGACGGGCCGCCGGAGCCGCAGCCTCGCCACCGGCCGGAGCCGGGGAGGAGAACTCGGCAGCCGGAGCGGCCGGGGCGGCGGGAGCCGCAGCGGCGGCCGGGGCCGGCGCAGCCGGACGGGCAGCCGGGCGCGGGCCGGGGGCCGGCGCGCCTGCGGGCTTGACGGGTGCGGCCGGCGCCGGAGCGGCGGCTGCGGGGGTCGGACGGGGGCCCGGCGTCACGGTGGGACGCGGGCCGGGGGTGGGTGCACCCGGGCGGGGTGCGGCCGCACCGGCGGAACCGCCGGCGGGCTGGGGCGCCGCGGGCTTCCGCGGGCCAGGCTTGGCGGACGCGCCACCGGACGGCGGCGTCGCTCCCAGAGCATCAGTCAACTTGCGCACGACCGGCGCCTCGATCGTCGAGGACGCCGAACGGACGAACTCACCGAGCTCGGTGAGCTTGGCCATCACAGCCTTGCTCTCCAAGCCAAGCTCCTTGGCGAGTTCATATACCCGGACCTTAGCCACTTCACTCCTGTCTATGAGTCCGGGGTGGTCGTCCGCCGGACTGTCGCTACTTCATGGGCGTACTCATCGCGTACTCATCGAGTGCTCATCGCAATCTCGACCTACTTCCATCTCGCGAGGTACCTGACGTGACGCACGGCGTGCCGCCGCCATGCGCTGTGTGCGTGTTACGGGTGATCTGTCTCCTCAGGGCGTCGGCGAACCGCCCGCCCGGTCCTCGACACAGGCCCGCAGTGCGTCGGTGTCGAGCGTCTCCTTGAGCCGGAAGGCCCTGGGAAACGCCCGGCGGCGTACCGCGAGGTCGAGGCAGCCAGGCTCGGGATGCAGATGCGCACCCCGGCCCGGCAGTGTGCCGCGCGGATCGGGGACGCACACGCCCTCGACCGCCACGACACGCAACAGCTCGTGCTTGGCCGCTCGCTTGCGGCAGCCCACGCAGGTGCGTTCCGGGCATGCTCGGACATGCGTCCGGCCAGACAGAATCAAGTCTACCCCTCCGAAGGGACATGACGCCGCCCCGCCAACCGAGGGCGGGCGACGCACTGGCGAACCGCGCGCTGCGGAGCCCTATTCCCGGCCCTCGCCGTCCGGCACCTCGGTGTCCGGACGGATGTCGATCCGCCAGCCGGTGAGGCGGGCGGCCAAGCGGGCGTTCTGCCCCTCCTTGCCGATCGCCAGCGACAGCTGGTAGTCCGGCACGATCACCCGTGCGGAGCGCTGCGAGAGGTCCACGATCTCGACCTTCGTCACCCGTGCGGGGGACAGCGCGGCCGCGACCATCTCGGCCGGGTCCTCCGACCAGTCCACGATGTCGATCTTCTCGCCGTGCAGCTCGGCCATCACGTTGCGCACCCGGCCGCCCATCGGGCCGATGCAGGCGCCCTTGGCGTTCAGGCCCGCGCGGCGCGACCACACGGCGATCTTGGTGCGGTGGCCGGCCTCGCGGGCGATCGCGGCGATCTCCACCGAACCGTCGGCGATCTCCGGGACCTCCAGCGCGAACAGCCGCTTCACCAGGCTGGGGTGAGTGCGCGACAGCGTCACCGACGGACCGCGGACACCGCGGCGGACGCCCACCACGTAGCACTTCAGCCGGGTGCCGTGCCGGTAGTCCTCACCGGGGACCTGCTCCTGCGGGGGCAGGATGGCCTCCAGCTTGCCGATGTCGACCAGGATGTTCTTGGGGTCGTTGCCCTGCTGGACGACACCGGTGACGATGTCGCCCTCCTTGCCCGCGTACTCGCCGAAGGTCTGGTCGTCCGCCGCGTCGCGCAGACGCTGCAGAATCACCTGCTTGGCGGTCGAGGCGGCGATCCGGCCGAAGCCGCTCGGGGTGTCGTCGAACTCCTTCGGCTCGACACCCTCCTCCAGCTCCGCCGGGTCCTCCAGCGCCCACACGGTCACGTGCCCGGTCTTGCGGTTCAGCTCGACCCGCGCCCGGCGGCGGGAGCCCTCGGTGCGGTGGTACGCGATGAGAAGCGCCGACTCGATCGACTCGACCAGCAGGTCGAACGGAACGCCCTTCTCGGTAACCAGCCCACGCAGGGCGCTCATGTCGATGTCCACGGCTACGCCTCCTCTTCACTCATCAGATTCACAGTGCGGTCTCTCCGGTGACTACCGGTCCGCACCCTCGTCCGCCCCCTCGGAGGCGTCGTCCACGAAGTCTTCGTCGTCGTCTGCGGCGTCGTCGGCCAGATCGGCCGCCTCGTCGAGCAGCTCGTCGTCCTTGCGGTTGAACTCGACCTGGACCCGCGCCCGGTCGATCTCGGCCCAGGCCAGGCGGCGCTCCTTCGGACGGCCGCGGCCCTTCACCGGCTGCACCTCGACCAGCACGCCGTCCTCGTCGCTCTCCAGCACCCGCGCGACGATCTCCTTGCCGTCCGTCAGGTGCACCTTGGCGAGCCGGCCCTCGGCCCGGCGCCAGTGGCGGGGCTCGGCGAGCGGGCGCTCGGCACCCGGGGAGCCGACCTCGAGCAGGTAGGGCGCGGCGCCCATCAGATCGGAGTCGTCGAGCACCTGGCCCACCGCACGGCTGAACTCCGCGATCGCGTCGAGGTCCACGCCGCCGTCGGCGTCCACGTCGATCTGCACCTGGCGGCGGCTGCCGGCCTGGGTGACGGCGACGGTTTCGAGGTCCAGCCCGGCCTCGGCGGCCAGGGGCTCCAGCAGCGCGCGCAACCGGTCGGTCTGGGTGGTGCTCATCCGGGTGACTCCTCGGGCGCGTCTGCTGTTGTCGAAGGTGCTAACTGAGAGCAGAGCCTATCGGGCCAACCCCCGAAACGCCGATTCCGACCTGACCGTGAGCCGCCTGGCGGACCCCGCTGCGAGCAAGGTCACAGTGTACGGATAGCGTCCATCCGGGCTCGAACTCGTGAGGGTCCGGTAATGATTCACGCAGCAGGGGGGCTCTGGACCTCCCATGAGCGGACGGGAGCCCCCACGATGCTGTCCCCCACCCGGCGGACATTCCTGTTCCTCGGCGCGCTCACCGGCGTCCAGCTGCTCTGCGGCTGCACCGACGAGCACGAGAGCGACAGCCCCGGCGCCGAGCACCGGCCGGACCAGGACCTGCCGCTGCGCACCAGGGCGGTGGCCGCCACCGACGCGCTGCTCGCCGGGTACGACAGCGTGCTCGCCGGGCCCGGGGCCGCCCAGGGGGACCTGCTGCGCAAGCAGCGCGAGGAGGTCGCCCAGCACCGCAGCGCCCTCGCCCAGGGTCTGCCGACCACCCCCGCCACGCCGTCCGGCGCGTCCGGCAGCGCACCCGCCTCCGCACCCACCTCCGCGCCCGGGGCCGCACCCGGTGCGGCGATCGGCACGGTCGCCGCACTGGCCGCCGCCGAACGCCAGACCGCCACGGACCGGCTGGCCGACCTGGAGGCCGCCTCCCCCGCCCTGGCCAGGCTGCTGGCCTCGGTGTCCGCCGCCGGCGCCCTGCACGCCACCCGGCTGGGTGACACCGGACCGGTCGGCGCGGCCGCCGCCTCGCCCGCGCCCTCGGCACCCCCGTCCGGCTCCGCCTCCGCCGCCCCCTCGTCCGGTACCCCCGCGCCGCTGCCGTCGGCCGCCGCGACCGGGGCCCAGTCCGCGCTGGCCGCCGAGCACGCGGCGGTCTACGGCTACGGCGTCGCCTGCGCCTACCTGCCGGTCGGCAGGCAGCGCGAGGACGGCCGCGCCGACTACCTCGCGCACCAGGCCCGACGGGACGCCTGGCAGCGGCTGCTCCGCGCCGGCGGCGCCGGGCCCACCGCCGCGGCCGCCGGCTACCGGCTGCCCTTCGCGGTCAAGGACCAGGCCACCGCCGGGCAGTTGGCCGCACACATCGAGACCCAGCTGACCACCGTCTACGCCGACGTGGTCGGCGCCGGCACCGGCCCGGTCCGGCTGCAGGCCGCCGGCGCCCTGCGGGAGAGCGTGCTGCGGGCCGCGCACTGGGGCGCCGCACCGTCCGCGCTGCCCGGTCTGCCGGCCCCCGCCGACGCCCCGGCGAGCCCCCCGCCCAGCCCTTCGCCGAGCCGCTGAACGGGTGCCCCTCCGAGAGCCTGACCAGCAGACTTCGCCCGATGGCCGACAATGGGCCGGACAGCACCCGAAGGGACGGACCGACCGAGAGGCCAGCATGCCGGCACGACCAGGACAGATCACCGTCCCCGAGCGGCTGACCGAGACCGTCCGGCTCTGGGAGGGCGCCGCGGGCCTCGACTGGCTGGCCGAGCTGCCCGCCCGCTTCGAGGAGCAACTCGCCCGCCGGGACCTGGTCCTGGACCGGATCTGCGAGCCGGGCGGGCGGATCAGCCTGGTCGGCTACGTGCACCGGGCCGACGACCTGGCACCCGCCGTGCTCAAGCTGGGCATGGTCAACCGGGAGACCGCCCAGGAACACGCCGCGCTGACCCGCTGGGCCGGCCGCGGCGCCGTCCTGCTGCTGGCCGCCGAGCCGGCGCACGGCGTGCTGCTGCTGGAACGGCTGCACGGCGACATCCCACTGCGCTCGCTCGCCGAGGCCAAGGCCATGCTGGAGGCCGCCGGGCTGCTCCAGCGGCTGTGGGTGGCACCCGGTGACGACCATCCCTTCACCTCGGTCGGCGAACGGGTCGGCCAACTGGCCGAGCTGATCCGCGAGCAGCGCGAGCTGCCCGGCGCCGCCGAGGCCCGCTCACTGATCGACGAGGCCCTGGAGACCGCCGGCGCCCTGCTCGCCGACCAGCCCGAGAGCCTGCTGCTGCACGGGGACTTCCACCACGGCAACGTCCTCGCGGCCGACCGGGCTCCGTGGCTGGCGATCGATCCCCGGCCGCTGGTCGGCGAGCGCGCGTACGACCTCGCCCGCCTGGCCCGGGACCGGCTGGACACCCTGGCCGGGTCGCCCGGCCAGCGCGGGGCGCTGCGCCGCCGGCTGCACCAGCTCGCCGACGCCGTCGAGGTGGACCGGGACCGGCTGCGCGGCTGGACGCTGTTCCGCACGGTCGAGGCCGGGCTGTGGCACATGTCCACCGGCGCGACCGAACAGGCCGAGCTCTACCTGGAGTTCGCGTCCTGGCTGTGAGGTGACCGCAGCGGCAGCTGGGCGCCCATCACCGCGTACGGGCGGACCGTGTTGGGAAAGCGCACCGCCCGGGCCAGGTCCTGGTAGCCGAGTGCCCGGTAGAGCCGCCGGGCCGGGGTCTCCGCGTCGATCGCCGAGAGGATCGAGCGGTCCTTGCCGGAGCGTTCGCAGAGCGTGCGGATCAGGGCGCTGCCGACCCCGCGGCCCTGGAACTCGGGCAGCACGTGCAGCTCGGTGACCGCGAAGACGCCGTCCAGCCAGTCGCCGTGGCCGGCGGCCTCCAGGTACGGCTGGATCACCGTGCTCCACCAGTGCTCGCGCAGGTTGGGCATCCCGTAGCCGAATCCCACCAGCCGCCCGCCGGACATCGCGCCGAGCGCGATCACCCCCGGCTGGAGCGCGTGCCGTGCGACCAGCGGCAGCCGGACCGCCACCTCGGGCGGCTCCAACCCGAAGGCGACCGCCTGCACCTCCAGCGCCGTCGGCGCCCACGCGGCCAGGTCGATGGCCTCGATCGTCACCTCGGTCAGCTGCTTCATGACCCGGACGTTACTACTTCACCGATTCCCGGGGCGATCATCCGGACGGAAATCCGCGGCCTCCGGCGCCGGGCCTGCGGCCGGGCTCAGAACAGCACACTCATGAAGGCGCCGACCTCGCGGAAGCCGACCCGGCGGTAGGCGGCGCGGGCCCGGACGTTGTAGTCGTTCACGTACAGCGAGACGGTCGGGGCGACCTCGCGCAGGGCGATGTCCAGGACGGCGGCCATACCGGTCTCGGACAGACCGCGGCCGCGGTGCTCGGGGGCGACCCAGACGCCCTGGATCTGGCAGGCCCCGGAGGTGACGGCGCCGACCTCGGCCTTGAAGACCACCCGGCCGTCCTCGTCGAAACGGGCGAAGGAGCGCCCGGCGGCGACCAGTTCGGCGACCCGGGCCTGGTACAGCAGGCCGCCGTCGCCGGCCAGCGGGGAGATGCCGACCTCCTCGGTGAACATCGCCACGCAGGCCGGCATCAGGCTCTCGATCTCGTTACGGCGCACCCGCCGGACCAGCAGGTCCGGGGCCACCTCGGTGGCGGGGGTGTCGGTGGCCATCAGCGGCTGGTGGCCACGGACCTCGCGGGCCGGGCCCCAGCTGCGCTCCAGCTGCGCCCACAGGGCGGCGGTGGCGGCGGCGGGCCCGACGATCGAGGAACAGCGGCGGCCCTGGCGGCGGGCCCGCTCGGCGAAGGCGCGGACGGCCTCGGGCCCCGCGTTGACGGGGACCAGGTTGGCCCCGGCGTAGCAGAGCGACTCCAGCCTGCCGTCCTCGCCGGACCAGCCCCACATCTCGCCGCCGAGCCGCCACGGGTCCAGCCCGACGGCCTCGACCCGGGTGGCGACGAAGGCGTTGGCCACCGGATCGCGGTGGAGGACCGCCAGGGCGTCCTCCAGATCCCGGGCCTCCAGCACGCGGGTGGCCGACAGGGCCCGGGCGACCTGGAACGGGCCGGGGAGCATCACACCTCGATCGAGCACGGGCACCTCTCTGGTCCAACTCTGCGGCACCCTACTCCCCTGAGGGCGGTCCAAAGGCTGTGGGGCCGTCCGTGGGCGGACGGCCCCAGTCCGCAGCTGCGTCGGGCGCCTACTCGGCGGCCACCACGACCGGTGCGCCGGACTCGACGCCGTCGGCCTGCATCTGCTCGGCGAGCTTCAGCGCCTCCTCGATCAGGGTCTCGACGATCTTGGACTCGGGCACGGTCTTGATGACCTCGCCCTTGACGAAGATCTGGCCCTTGCCGTTGCCGGAGGCGACACCCAGGTCGGCCTCGCGGGCCTCGCCGGGGCCGTTGACGACGCAGCCCATGACCGCGACGCGCAGCGGCACCTCCATGCCCTCCAGGCCGGCCGTGACCTCCTCGGCGAGCTTGTAGACGTCGACCTGGGCCCGGCCGCAGGACGGGCAGGAGACGATCTCCAGGCCGCGCTGGCGCAGGTTCAGCGACTCCAGGATCTGGTTGCCGACCTTGATCTCCTCGGCCGGCGGGGCGGAGAGCGAGACCCGGATGGTGTCGCCGATGCCCTCGGACAGCAGCGCACCGAAGGCCACCGCGGACTTGATGGTGCCCTGGAAGGAGGGGCCGGCCTCGGTGACGCCGAGGTGCAGCGGGTAGTCGCAGGCGGCGGCCAGCTGGCGGTAGGCGTTGATCATCACGACCGGGTCGTTGTGCTTGACCGAGATCTTGATGTCGCGGAAGTCGTGCTCCTCGAACAGCGAGCACTCCCACAGCGCGGACTCGACCAGCGCCTCCGGGGTGGCCCGGCCGTACTTCTCCAGCAGGCGCTTGTCGAGCGAGCCGGCGTTGACGCCGATCCGGATCGGGACGCCGGCGCTCCTGGCCGCCTTGGCGATCTCGCCGACCTTGTCGTCGAAGGCCTTGATGTTGCCCGGGTTCACGCGGACGGCGGCGCAGCCGGCGTCGATCGCGGCGAACACGTACTTGGGCTGGAAGTGGATGTCCGCGATGACCGGGATCTGGGACTTCTTGGCGATGATCGGCAGCGCGTCGGCGTCGTCCTGCGACGGCACGGCGACCCGGACGATCTGGCAGCCGGAGGCCGTCAGCTCGGCGATCTGCTGGAGCGTCGCGTTGATGTCGGAGGTCAGCGTGGTGGTCATCGACTGGACCGAGATCGGGGCGTCACCGCCGACCGGGACGTTGCCGACCATGATCTGCCGCGAGACGCGGCGGGTGGCCAGCGGCTTGAGCGGCAAGGACGGAATACCGAGCGAGATCGCGGTCATGTGCGCAGGGTTCCCCAGGTCGAGGTCGGTGAGCGGGCCGGTGAGAGGGTGGCCCCGCCGGGCGGCCGCGGAAGGGCGCGCCCGGCTTACAAGGTACGCCACGGCCGAGCGAGGAAGCACACTCGGCCGCTCCGGACAAGAGTTAGTTGATTCTGACCGGGTTGACGATGTCGGCGACCATCACCAGCGCCGTGAAGCAGATGAAGATCCCGGCCACCACGTAGGCCACCGGCATCAGCCTGGCCACGTCGAACGGGCCCGGGTCCGGGCGGCGGACCAGCGCGGCGAACCGCCGACGGACCGACTCCCACAGCGCCCCGGCGATGTGCCCGCCGTCCAGCGGCAGCAGCGGCAGCATGTTGAACAGGAACAGCGACAGGTTGATGCCGGCCAGCAGCTGGACGACGAACGCGAGCTGCTGGGTGGCGGGGAGGTCCATCGCGAACACGTCCCCGCCGAGGCGGGCGGCGCCGACCATCCCGATCGGGTCGTCGGTGGAGCGCGGGGTGCCGTCCACCACCGCGTGCCACAGACCGGGGATCTTGCTGGGCAGGGCGGCCAGCGACTTGACGCCGTGCTCGGCCATCGCGGTCATCTGGTCGGCACTCTCACCGACCGACAGGTGGTGCACCCCCTGGGCCGGGGTGATGCCGAGGAAGCCCGCCTCGACCGTCTGCCCCTTGACCGCGTACCCGTCCTTGTCCATCACGGGCAGGGTGTTGGTGGCGATCTCCGCGGAGAGCGCGACCTGCTGTCCGTCCCGCTCGACCACGATCGGCACGGTGCGGCCGGCCGAGTCGCGGATGTCGTCCTGGAGCTGGCGGTAGGTGGTGATCTGCTCGCCGCCGAAGGAGAGCACCCGGTCGCCGTTGTGCAGCCCGGCCTTGTTGGCCGGGGACAGCGGTGCGTCGGCGGGGCACACGTCCGTGCGCTCGCCGGTCTTCACCACGCACTGGCTCACCGAGGCCACCACCGGCACCGAGATCTGCTGGCCGATGCCCATGAACAGGGCCAGGAAGAGCGCGACCGACAGGATCAGGTTCATGAACGGGCCGGCGAACATGACGATGACGCGCTTCCACGGCTTGCGGGTGTAGAACAGCCGGGTCTCGTCGCCCTCCTGGAGCTCCTCGTAGGAGGCCTCCCGGGCGTCCTCGATCATGGTCCGCCAGGGCGAGCTGCTGCGCTTGGTTATCCGGCCGTCGGCTCCGGGCGGGAACATCCCGATCATGCGGATGTAGCCGCCGAGCGGGATGGCCTTGATGCCGTACTCGGTCTCGCCCTTCCGGCGGGACCAGATGGTCGGGCCGAAGCCGACCATGTACTGCGGCACCCGGATCTTGAACAGCTTCGCGGTGGAGAGGTGCCCGAGCTCGTGCCAGGCGATCGAGAAGAGCAGGCCGAGCACGAAGATCAGGATGCCCAGCGCCCACATCAGGTTGTTCACTGCTGCTCCTCCGTCATGCCGCTCCGCTCGCCGTCCGTGCTCAACCCGCTGCCAGCTGCCGGGCCCGGGCGCGGGCCCAGTCCTCCGCGTGGAGGACGTCCGCGACGGTGAGAGAAGTTCCCGCCGGGGCGCCGTGCTCGGCCACCACCTTGGCGACAGTGTCCACGATGCCGGTGAAGGGCAGCCGGCCCTTCAGGAAAGCATCCACGCACTCCTCGTTGGCCGCATTGAAGACGGCCGGGGCCGTCCCGCCGAGCGTGCCGACCTCACGGGCCAGCTCCACCGCCGGGAAGGCGTCGTTGTCCAGGGGGAAGAACTCCCAGGTGGCGGCCTTGGTCCAGTCGCAGCCGGGGGCGGCGTCCGGGACGCGGTCCGGCCAGCCGAGGCCCAGCGCGATCGGCATCCGCATGTCCGGCGGGCTGGCCTGGGCCAGCGTGGAACCGTCCGAGAACTCCACCATCGAGTGGACGACGGACTGCGGATGGACCACGACCTCGATCCGGTCGAACGGTACGTCGTAGAGCAGGTGCGCCTCGATCACCTCAAGGCCCTTGTTCACCAGGGTGGCCGAGTTGATCGTGATCACCGGGCCCATCGCCCACGTCGGGTGCGCCAGTGCGTCCCCGGGGGTGACCGTGGCCAGCTGGTCCCTGGTCCGGCCGCGGAACGGGCCGCCGCTGGCGGTGACCACCAGCTTGCGGACCTCGGCCCGGGTGCCACCGGCCAGTGCCTGGAAGATCGCGGTGTGCTCGGAGTCGACCGGGACGATCTGCCCCGGCTTCGCCAGCTCCTTCACCAGCGGGCCGCCGACGATCAGCGACTCCTTGTTGGCGAGCACCAGCACCCGGCCGGCCCGCAGCGCGGCCAGGGTCGGGGCCAGGCCGATCGAGCCGGTGATGCCGTTGAGCACCGAGTGGCACTCGATCCGGGCGGCCTCGGTGGCGGCCTCGGGGCCGGCCAGGATCTCGGGCAGCGCCCGACCGGCCGCGTTGGCCGCCAGCGCCTCGCGCAGCGGCGCGACGGCCGCCTCGTCGGCGACCGCCACGGTGTGCACGCCCAGCCGCAGCGCCTGCTCGGCCAGCAGCTCCACCCGGCCGCCGGCCGCGGACAGCGCGACCACCCGGAACCGGTCGGGGTTGCGCAGCACCACGTCGATGGCCTGGGTGCCGATCGAGCCGGTGGAGCCGAGGATCACCAGCTCCCTGGGACCGGACGGGTCCTTGACGATCGGATTGAAGCGCAGCTGCGGGTGGGCGAGCGAGTTCATGGGCACCATTGTGTCCTGCCCGCCCGGGTGCCGTGCCCGCCTCCCCCGGCTCACCCCCCGGCCGCGGTTACTTCCAGGCCCAGAGCTTCCCGTGCGCGGAGCCGTCCGCCTCGACCTCCCACTCGAACAGACCGGCGACGCCCTTCAGCGCGGCGAACTCGGGCGACGCGGACTCGTAGACCAGAGAGCCCCGCCAGCTGGTGCCGCCGCTCTCGGTGAACTGTCCGACCCCTTGGCCGGACCAGGTGGCGTGCGCGCCTCCCGGGCTCATCAGGACGCCCTGCCCGATGCCCGCCAGCGTGCCGTCTGCCCGCATCCGCCCCGAGTAACTGCCGATGTCGTGCACCGGAACACCCAGGAGCTGCCCGTCCGCCTCGAACGAGGTCTCCACCGTCGGGGACAGCCCGTGGTCACCGGCGACCACCCGTCGCACCGTCGTCCGGCCCTCTTCCGAGCCCAGCTGGTCACCAAGCATGGCCGCTCTCCTCTCGTTGCCCCCTCCTTCCGGACTACGCCGGGCACCGAAAGGTGTCAAGACGGGCGAATGCCCCGCCACCGGCCTGCGGTGACGGGGCATCAGCGGGTGACTCAGAGGTCGATGCCGGTGAGCACCAGGACCCGCTCGTAGGTGAAGTCCTCCATCGCGTAGCGGACGCCCTCGCGGCCGACGCCGGAGTCCTTCACGCCGCCGTACGGCATCTGGTCGGCCCGGTAGGACGGGGCGTCACCGATGACCACGCCGCCGACCTGCAGCTCGCGGTGGGCGCGGAAGGCGACCTGCACGTCGTGCGTGAACACGCCCGCCTGCAGCCCGAAGGCGGAGTTGTTCGCCTCGGCGAACGCGTCCTCGGTGGACTCCACCCGGTGCAGCGAGAGCACCGGGCCGAAGACCTCGGCCGTGGCCAGGATCGAGTCGGCCGGCAGCTCGGCGAGCACGGTCGGCGCGTACGCCGCGCCCTCGCGGGTGCCGCCGGTGAGGATCTTGGCCCCCTTGGCGACCGCGTCCTCGACCCAGGCCTCGACGCGCTTGGCGGCGTTCTCGTCCACCAGCGGGCCGACGTCCACGGAGTCGTCGCTCGGGTCACCGGTGACCTGCGCCTGCACCTTGGCGACGACCTTCTCGGCCAGCGCGTCGTACACCGACGCGTCGGCGATCACCCGCTGCACCGAGATGCAGGACTGGCCGCCCTGGTAGTTCGCGAAGGTCGCGATCCGGGTGGCCGCCCACTCCAGGTCGGCCTCCGAGGACCAGTCCGCGAGCACCAGGGCCGCGGCGTTGCCGCCGAGCTCCAGGGTGACGTGCTTGCGCGGCACCGAGTCCATGATCTGGTAGCCGACCTTGTCGGAACCGGTGAACGAGATGATCGGCAGCCGCTTGTCCTGGACCAGGGCCGGCATCTTCTCGTTCGGCACCGGCAGCACGCTCCAGGAGCCGGCCGGCAGCTCGGTCTCGGCCAGGATCTCGCCCAGGACCAGGGCGGAGAGCGGGGTGGCCGGGGCCGGCTTGAGGATGATCGGGGCGCCGACGGCGATCGCCGGGGCGACCTTGTGGGCGACCAGGTTCAGCGGGAAGTTGAACGGGGCGATGCCCAGCACGACGCCCTTGGGGAAGCGGCGCACCACCGCGAAGCGGCCCGTGCCGCCCGGGTCGGTGTCCAGCCGCATGGTCTCGCCGTTGGTCCGGCGGGCCTCCTCGGCCGCCCAGCGGAACACCGAGACGGCCCGGCCGACCTCGCCGCGGGCCCACTTGATCGGCTTGCCGTTCTCGGCGGTGATCAGGCGGGCGATCTCCTCGGTGCGCTCGGCCAGGCGCTTGGACACGTGGTCCAGCGCGGCCGCGCGGACGTGCGCCGGGGTGGCGGCGAAGGCCGGCGCGGCGGCCGCGGCGGCGGCCACGGCCTCCTCCACCTGCGCGTCGGTGGGCACGCTGACCTTGCCCACCAGGCTGCCGTCGTACGGGTGGCGGACCTCGAAGTCCCCGTCGCCGCTCGCCTTGCGGCCGGCCAGCCAGAACTCATGGGTGGTGGTCACGGTCGTACCGGCCCTCTCCTCGTCGTCGGCGGCTCCACGGACGGGGAGCCTGCCACCCACGGTAGGACCCGGACGGGCCAAACCGGATTGGACGCAGCGGAGCGGAACCCCTCCGGTCCACTCCACGATGGCAGGACCCCTCCGCGGCGGGCTCAGTCCTCGCCGGAGCGCAGCGCGAGCCAGAGCTCCATCCGGACGTCGGTGTCGTCGAGGGAGCGGCCGAGCAGCTCCTCCACCCGGCGCATCCGGTACCGCAGCGTGTGCCGGTGCACCCCGAGGTCGGCAGCGGCCGCGTCCCACTGGCCGTGCCGCGACAGCCAGGCCCGCAGACTGGCCACCAGATCGCCGCGCGCCGTCCGGTCGTGGTCGCGCAGCGGCCGCAGCAGGCCCTCGGCGAAGGCGGTGACCGCCTCCTCACCGAGCAGCGGCAGCAGCGACCCCGCGCCGACCTCCTCGTGGTCGACCGAGCGCCGCCCGCCGCGCTGCGCCACCGCGAGCGCCCGCTCGGCCTGGGCGTACGCCGTACCCGCGTCCTCCAGGGCGGCCGGTGCGGAGACCCCGAGCGACAGCCCCTCCTGCTCCTCGACCGCGCCGAGGCAGGCCCGGTGCGCGGCGCCGTTGTCGAGGGCGAGCACCATCAGGCGCGGGCCGTGCGGGCCGTCCTCGCGGGAGACCAGCAGCCGTTCGCCGACCTTGCCGCCGGCCTGCTCGGCGCGGTCGCCGAGCTCACCGAGCGCCTCGGCCGCCTCCGGGCCGGCGGCGGCCCCGGCGACCAGGACCCTTATCGTGCCCTCGGGCAGCCCGCCGAACAGGCCGGAGGCGACCTGCCGGGCGGTGGCCACCTCACCGGCGAGCACCATCCGCAGCAGCGCCGCGCCCATCCGCTCCTCGGCCTGCCGCAGCTCGCGCGAGCGCTCCAGGGTCAGGGTGAGCAGGGCGACGGCCGCGTTCAGGACGTAGCGCTCGGTCGGGGTGATCCGGTCCTCGGTGCCGACCGCGAGGAAGCCGCGGGCCCGGCGGTCGGCACCCAGCGACTGGACCACCACGTAGTCCTCGTCGGCGGTGTCGATCCCCGGGGACCTGCCCTGCAGCGCGGCGCTGGACGGCGCCGGTCTGCGGCGCAGCCGGTCCACCTCGGCGGCCAGCCGGCCCGCCCGGCGGGCCGCCCAGTCGGGGGCCACCGCGGAGAGCGCCCCGGAGCCGTCGTAGAGCGCGGCCCAGCCGCCGAGCCGGGCGGCGAGCCGGCGGACCACCGCGGTGGTGCCGTCCTTGCCGAGGGCGGCCCGGGTCAGCTCCTCCTGCGCCTCGAAGCTGGTGGTGACCGCCTCGTACTGCTCGGCGGCGAGTGCCGCGGAGACGGTCTTGGAGATCGCGATGAACGGCGTGGCCTCGGGCACCCGCAGCAGCGGGAGCCCGCGCTGCGCGGCCGCGTCGACCAGCGCCTGCGGCACCTCGGTGTGCGAGAGGCCGACGCCGAGCCCGAGGCCGACCACCCCGGCGTCGGCCAGCCGGTGGACGTACGCCTGCAGGCGGGCCGCGCTCTTGCCCAGCTTGATGCCGGTGGTGAGGAGGAGTTCGCCGCCCTCCAGGAAGGGCGTCGGATCGTCCAGCTCACTGGTGTGCACCCAGCGGACCGGCCGCTCCAGGTGGTCCGCGCCGGCGAGGACCGTGAGGTGGAGCGCGGTGTTGCGGACGACGGAGGCGAGTGTGGGGGGCATGGCACCTTCGATGGTTCGACCAGGCCGCGCCGTTGCGGCCGGGCGAGAGAGGGGTCTTCCCCCATTATGTACGGCCCGGACAAGCCGGAACGCCGAATCCACCGGACCGGAGTCACCGGCTCCGGACCGGCCCTGCCGAAATGGCCCGGTCCCGGGCTCAGCTGCGCAGATCGACCAGCAGCGGCGGCACCTGTTCCCCGGTCACCGTCGACAGCGAGATCACCGCGTGGCCGGTCGGCAGCGCGTGGGCCAGGTCCGAGGGCGACCAGCGGTGCCGTTCGACGTCCCGGGTGGTGACGCTCTGGGTCTGCGCGGCCGTCCCGGAGAGCGCCTTGCGCAGGGCCCGCCCCGACTTGCGGACCAGCCCGCCGGAGGTGTCCGGGGTGTGCGTGACGGCCGTCTCGGTGACCAGGTGGGTGCCCCAGGCCTCGGAGAACAGCTTGCCGTCCCAGGGCGCGATGCCCGGGAAGGCCATCCGGCAGCCGACCGCGCCGAACAGCGGCGCCCGCAGCCCCTCCGGCAGGTCGACCAGCGTGCGCAGCAGCAGTACGGCGCCCGCGTTGAGACCGCGCATCCGCTGCAGGCCGCGCACCGCGTGCTGGTCGATCGCGGCCGAGGCGTCGTCCACCACCAGGCCGGCGAACAGCTCGCGCTCCTCGCGCACCGCGGCGGCCTGCAGGAACTGGCCGACCACCAGGCGGGCCAGCATCCGGGCGGCCTCCGGGTGGCTGCGCTCGGGCAGCTTCACCCGGACCCGCAGCGGGTGGTCCAGGGCGCGCATCGCGAAGGCCGGCTTGGCGTCGGGCGTGCCGGCGAAGCAGTCCGCGAAGACCGGGCGGTCCAGCAGGGCCAGCCGGTCGGCGAGCAGCATCCCCGGGTCGTCGGCCCGGCCGCGCTGCCGGGCGCGCTGCTGGAGGTCGGCCTCGAACACACCGTCCCGGCCGGCCTTGCGCAGCGCCTCGGCCAGCTCGGCCCAGCCGTCCTCGTCCCCGCCCAGCAGGCCGCGCAGCTCGCGCACGCCGGGGTAGCGGCCGTGGGCGGCGTGGAACGGACCGACCACCTGCTGCAGGGCGGTTCGGGCGCTCTCCCCGCGCAGGACCAGCTCGTCCGGCAGCAGGGCGTCGGCCAACCGGGCGGCGGCCTCGTCGGCGGTGCGGGCGGCGCCGTACAGGTCGAGCCCGTACGGGGCGGCCGGGTCACCGGGGGCGATCACGACGTCGTACCAGGAGTCCGGGCCGAGGTCGCTGTCGGCGGCGCCGACCACCACCGCGCAGGCGGTGCCGGCCAGCGCCTGCAGGCAGAGCGCCTCGGCGAGCGGACGGGCCAGGCCGCTGGTCTTGCCGGTGCCGGCCGGGCCGACCGCGAGCAGCGAGGTGCCGAGCGTCGCCGGGTCGAGGGCGAAGCCCGCCGAGCGGTGGGCGGGCGGGTTCTTCAGGACGTTCTGGGCGGTGCCGAGCCGGACCTGGCGCACCAGCAGGTCGTGCCGGGCGCCGCGCCCGGGCAGGTCGCGGGCCTCGGAGGGGTGGGCGCAGGCGGCGGCGCCGCGGACGAGCACCTGCTCGGTGAAGTCGGGAAGCAGGGCGGGCGAGCCCAGCACCGCCTGCCAGGCCTGCCGGATCCGGACGTAGTCGACGTCGCCGACGGCCTCGGTGTCCAGCCGGGCGGCGGCCTGCTCGGCGCCGCCGGCCCGCAGGTCCTGCCAGGGCTCGGCCGGGCCGGCGGTCCGGGTGCCGGGCGGCGGGGTGTCCGGCACCTCGTGGGTGACGGTGCGGGAGAGCAGCGGGAGGAGGTAGCGGCGCCAGATCTCGGGCCAGCGGCCCATCCGGCCGAAGATCCTGATCACGGCGTAGGCGAGGGCGAGGTTCAGCAGCAGGGCGATCAGGACGGTGGGGACGAGCGGCAGCGCGCCGAGGCCCAGCAGGCCGAGCAGGGAGAACAGCGCCTGCCGGCCGTAGACGAAGGCCAGCCAGCCGACCACCAGGTTCAGTGCCGCGCGCAGCAGCAGCGGGCCGGCCGGTACGGCGGCGTCGGTGCTGCGGTTCTCGTCGAGCGGGCGGTAGTGGAGGCGGAAGATGCCCGCGGGGGTCTCCGGTCTCGGTTCGGCGGCCCACCCGGTGAGGTCGAAGGGTGGCCGGCCGCCGTCCGGGGGGCCGGGCTGCGGGGGTACCGCGGACCGTCCGCCCGCCCGCGCGGCCTGCTGCCCGTGTCCGCCGTCCAGTCCCATCGCGGCCCCGCTCCCTACGCCACCCCGGCACGATCGGTCCATCCGTGCCGCCTCTACCCATGCCGCCCACCCGGCGACACGCCCGCGCTCAATGTAGTGGAGGAGGACCGCGCGGTAACCGATCTCCGATCACTGGCCGCGCCGGACAAGTCGTACGGCCCACTGCTACCGAGTGGCGCATGCCCGCGCGGCCGGGCCCGCCGTAGCCTGCGAGGACCGCGTCTTGAGAATCTGGAGAACACCATGAGCGCTGCAACGCCGCTCCCGCAGGAGCGCCGTCTGGTCACCGCGATCCCCGGCCCGAAGTCGCAGGAGCTGCAGGCTCGCAAGCTCGGCGCGGTGGCCGCCGGTGTCGGCACCACCCTGCCGGTCTACATCTCGCGCGCCGGTGGCGGCGTGCTGGAGGACGTGGACGGCAACTCGCTGATCGACTTCGGTTCCGGCATCGCCGTGACCAACGTGGGCAACAGCGCCGCCGCCGTGGTCGTCAAGGCGACCGAGCAGCTGGCCGCCTTCACGCACACCTGTTTCATGGTGACCCCGTACGAGGGCTACGTGGCCGTCGCCGAGCAGCTCAACGAGCTGACGCCGGGCGACCACGAGAAGCGCACCGCGCTGTTCAACTCGGGCGCCGAGGCGGTCGAGAACGCGGTCAAGATCGCTCGGGTCCACACCAAGCGCACCGCCGTCGTGGTGTTCGACCACGGCTACCACGGCCGCACCAACCTGACCATGGGCCTGACGGCGAAGAACATGCCGTACAAGCAGGGTTTCGGTCCGTTCGCGCCGGAGATCTACCGCGTGCCGGTCGCCTACCCCTACCGCTGGCTGACCGGTGCGGAGAACTGCGCCGCCGAGGCCGCCGCGCAGGCGATCGACATCATCAACAAGCAGATCGGCGCCGACAACGTCGCGGCGATCATCATCGAGCCGATCCAGGGCGAGGGCGGCTTCATCGAGCCGGCCAAGGGCTTCCTCCCGGCGATCGCCGAGTACGCGAAGGCCAACGGCATCGTCTTCGTCGCGGACGAGATCCAGACCGGCTTCTGCCGCACCGGCGACTGGTTCGCCTGTGACGACGAGGGCGTCGTCCCGGACCTCATCACCACCGCCAAGGGCATCGCCGGCGGTCTGCCGCTGGCCGCCGTGACCGGCCGCGCCGAGATCATGGACGCCGCGCACGCCGGTGGCCTGGGCGGCACCTACGGTGGCAACCCGGTGGCCTGCGCCGCCGCGCTGGGCTCGATCGAGACCATGAAGTCCGAGGACCTCAACGGCAAGGCCCGGCGGATCGGCGAGGTCATGCTGGGCCGCCTGCACGCCATGCAGGAGAAGTTCGACGTGATCGGTGAGGTCCGCGGCCGCGGCGCGATGATCGCCGTCGAGCTGGTCAAGCCGGGCACCAAGGACCCGAACCCCGAGTTCACCGCCGCCGTGGCGAAGGCCTGCCACGCCGAGGGCCTGGTCGTCCTGACCGCCGGCACCTACGGCAACGTGCTGCGCTTCCTGCCCCCGCTGGTGATGCCGGAGCACCTGCTGGTCGAGGGTCTCGACATCATCGAGAGTGCCTTCGCCGCCGTCTGACGGTAGCGGAGCGTTCGGGAGCGGCCCGGTCCACCACGGACCGGGCCGCTCCGTTTTCGTACGCTTTCCGTGTCCCCGTTCGGAGAACGTTCACAGACCACCGAGTGACCATGGAGGTTGTACCGGCGGTGGTGAAGATGCTGTGGCGATCCAACGAACCATCCCGCGAGGGCAGGGTCATGACGTACTGTCATGACAGATGGACAGCGAGCCCGACGACTTAGCGACAACCCCGTCCGAGGCCCCCGCCGGGGCTCCGGACACTCATGACCGATCGACCGGCCGTCCGCCCCAAACCCCCCGGGGCGCACGGAGCGGCGATCACCTCAGCCGCCCCGGGGCTCTCCCCCCCGCCTCGGGGCGGCTCATGCGTTCCGCGGCGCCGGCGGCGCTCGCCCTGGTGCTGGTGGTGATCTCCTGGCAGGTCCGGGCCGACGGCCCGCTGCTGGACCTGGACCGCAGTGCCCGGCACGCCACCTGGGACTTCCGCCACGCGCTGCACAGCACGCTGGTGAACCACCTGGGCGCGACCCTCTCCGACCTCGGCGGGAACGTTCCGGCCTTCCCGCTGCTCCTGCTGGGCGGCACGCTCGCGGCCGGGCTGCGGCGCCGCACCGACTCCCCGCGCTGGTGGCTGCCGCTGCCGGTCGCCGTCCTGGCCGGCGCGGCCGTCCCGGCCCTGGTCGTCCCCACCAAGACCTTCTTCGCCCGGCCCGGCCCGTTCGGCATGCCGCTCACCCCCGAGCAGCTCGGCTGGTACCCGTCGGGCCACACCGCGACCTCGACCATCGCGTACGGGACCGCCGCGCTGCTGATCGGCCGGGAGCTCGGCCGCCGGGCCCGGCGGCTGCTGTACACGGCGACCGCGCTGCTCTGCGCGGGAGTCGGCTGGGGGCTGGTGTGGAGCGACTACCACTGGCTGCTGGACGTGCTGGCCAGCTGGTGCCTGGGCGGCCTGGTGCTGTGGGCGCTGGCCCGCCGGCTCGCGCCGCCGGCCGCGGAACCCGCCGGACCGGCGCAGCCCGGCGGTCACTGACCCCCGGCGGCCTCCTCCTCGTTGCGCTGGACCAGTCCGGGCTCGCCGTTGTCGCGGTGCCACTCGACCACCAGCTCGTCCCGGGAGCCGAAGCGGACCAGGTGGCGACCGACGACGTCCTCCAGGCCGGGCAGCTCCTCGGCCGCGCCCTCGACGGCGAGCAGCAGGGCACCGGGCTCGGCGACCAGGGTCGCGGTGCCGCCCCGGAAGGCGAGCTCGCCGCGGCCGGCCTCCTCGGACCAGTCGGCCCGGATCTTGCGCCCCATGTGGGCGGCCAGCTGCTTGCCGTAGCGGGCCGGGCGGTCGGTGCGGACGCGGGCCTCGGAACGTGCCATCGGAACTCCAAAGTTAGGATTGCCTAAGTTTCTCCACCGTACCCCAGATGCTGAGCTTGGCTCAATATCTTGAGGGGCGAGATCGCCTCCGCCCGCCGGATACCCTGACCCCACCCTTCCCCGGCCTCCGGCCAGGGGCACACCGAGCCCGGAGCCCGCCATGACCACCCCGCCGACGGCCGACACCGCCGCCGAACTCGCCGACGCGCTCACCCGGGCGATGAAGCGGATCCGTCGGCAGACCATGCAGCGGCTGGAGCCGTACGGGATCACCCCCGGCCAGGCCCGCGCCCTGCGCACGCTCGCGCACGCCCCGGGCTGCGAGGGCCGGGAGACCATGCGGCTGAGCGAGCTGGCCGACCGGCTGCACATCGCGCCCCGCTCGGCCACCACCGTGGTGGACGCCCTGGAGGAGGCCGGCCTGGTCACCCGCACGCCCGATCCGACCGACCGGCGGGCGGTGCGCCTGGTCCTGACCGACGCCGGGTGGGCGGCCCTGGAGCGGATCGGGCAGGTCCGGCACGAGGTCGCCCAGGAGTACTTCGCCCCGGTCAGCCCTGCCGAGCAGACCGCCCTGCTGCAGGCACTGCGCGGGGCGGAGTCGGCGTACGAGGCGCGGCTCCCGCCGCGGCGCCCGGCCGACGAGGACGCACCGCGGTGAGACCGATCCCGGCGATCACCAGCACGGCCGCGACGGCCGCCGTCGGGCTGAACCGCTCCCCCAGCAGCAGCCAGGACGAGGACATCCCGAACACCGGCACCAGCAGCGAGTACGGCGCGACCGCCGAGGCGTCGTAGCTGCGCAGCAGGAAACTCCAGGCGACGAACCCGAACAGGGTGGAGACCAGGCCGACGTAGGCGATCGCGCCCAGCCCCGCCAGGTCGATCCCGGCCAGCGCCCGCAGATCCGCCGCCGGACCCTCGACCAGCAGTGACAGGACGAGCAGCGGCAGCGGCGGGACGGCACTGACCCAGACCATCCAGCGCAGCGCGTCCGGCGGCGAGGCCTTGCGGGTCAGCACGTTGGACAGCCCCCAGAACGCGGCCGAGGCGATCACCAGGGCGAAGGCGCCGACCGGGCCGTCGAGCCCGCGGTCCACCGCGGCCAGCAGGATCCCGCCGAAGGCGACCGCCAGGCCCGCCGCCCGCAGACGGGTGGGCCGCTCGCGCAGCATCGCCGCGGCGAACACTGCGGTGAACACCGCCTGGCTCTGCAGCACCAGCGAGGACAGTCCGGCCGGCATACCCGCGTGCATCCCGAGGAAGAGCAGCCCGAACTTCACCACCCCGAGCGTGCAGCCGACCGCGACGATCCACCGCCGGGCGACCCGGGGCGGCCCCACCAGGAACACCGCCGGCACCGCCACCACCGCGAACCGCAGGGCGCAGAAGAGCAGCGGCGGAAAGTTCTCCAGTCCGACGTGGATCAGGACGAAGTTGAGGCCCCAGACGGCGGCGATCAGCACCGCCAGGGCGATGTGACGGGGGCTCATGGTGGCAGTGGTCGCTGGCATGGGACGAGCATGGCCGGACGGGAACGTGTAGCACCAGCAACGAGTTCTGAAGCAGACCGTTTAGCATTGCTGCATCACCGCGCCGAGCCGACGGCGCGGCCGGAGCACCGGGTGGCGCGGATGATGGATCTCGGACGCCTGCGGGCCCTGCACGCGGTGGCGGTGCACGGGTCGGTGGGCCGGGCGGCGGGCGCGCTCGGCTTCACTCCGTCGGCGGTCTCGCAGCAGATCGCCAAGCTGGAGCGCGAGACCCGCACCGTCCTGCTGGAGCGCCAGGGCCGCGGCGTGGTCCTCACCGACGCCGCCCGCCGGCTGGCCGAGACCGCGCAGCAACTGCTCGCCCTGGTCGAGCAGGCCGAGGTCACCCTGGAGGAACAGCGCGGCCAGGCCGTCGGCCGGCTGCTGATCGCCGCCTTCGCCACCGGAGCGCGCGGCCTGCTCCCCCGAGCCCTGGCGGACCTGCGGGAGCGCTGCCCCGAACTGGACGTGCGGCTGCTGGAGACCGACCCCTACCTCGCGGCCGAACTGGTGGCCCGCGGCGAGGTCGACCTCGCGCTGGTCCAGGACTGGCCGACGGTGCCGCTGTCCGTCCCCGCCGGGCTCTCCCGGCTCGACCTCGGCCCCGACCCGGTCGACCTGCTGCTGCCCGCCGGGGATCCGCTCACCGAACTCGCCGTGGTACCGGTCGCCCGGCTGCTCGGACGGCGCTGGATCAGCGTGCCGCCGGGCAACATCTGCCACGACTGGCTGGTGCGCACCATGCGCGAGGCCGGCGAGGAGCCGGACGTGGTCTACCAGGTGGGCGAGTTCGAGACCCAGATCGCCCTGATCGACGCCGGTCTCGGCCTCGGGCTGGTCCCCCGGCTGGGGCGGGGGCCGCTGCCCGCCGGGGTGGTGGCCAGGCCGGTGGAGCCCGAGCCGTCCCGGCGGGTCTTCGCGCTCTGGCGCAGCCAGGCCTCCCGGCGGCCCGCCATCACCGCGGCGCTGACCGCGATGCGCGAGCAATGGGACGGCCTGGCCGTCTGAGCGGCGGCGGGGCCGACGAATCCAGGGGCCTGACCGTCAGCTCGCGAAACCGATCACCAGCCACATGAACCCCACACCCACCAGCGTGCACAGCAGCGTCGACCGGGACGGATGCGGGCTGTGCGCCTCCGGCAGGATGTCCGAGGTCGCCAGATACAGCAGAAAGCCGGCGAAGAAACCCAGGTAGAGGCCGAGCAGTTCCTCCGGGATGGTGAACAGCAGCGTGATGCCCGCCCCCGTCACCGGCGCCAGCGCGTCGGCCGTGAGCAGCGTCAGCGCCCGCCGCCGGTCGTTCCCGTACAGCCGGGTGATGGTGTACGTGTTGAAGCCGTCCGCGAAGTCGTGTGCCACCACCGCGATCGCGACCACGGTGCCGACCGTGCTGCCCGCCTGGAAGGCCGCACCGATCGCGAAACCGTCCATCACGCTGTGCGCGACCAGCGCGATCGCCGCCGCCAGGCCGACCCGCTGGGTCCCCACGTGCTGGTGCCGGTGCCCGTGCGTGTGCTCGGCGTACTCGCCCTCGTGGCCCCGGTGGATGGCCACCGCGCGCTCCACGATGTGGATCACCAGGAACCCCGCCGCGAACATCAGCAGTGCCTGCGGCACCCCGTGCACCTCGTCCGGGGCCGCGGCCAGCGCCTCCGGCAGCAGATCGAAGGCGACCACCCCGAGCATCAGACCGGCCGCGAACCCGAGCACCAGGTGGCGGCGGTCCCCGGTGCGCTGGGCGACGAAGCCGCCGATCAGGGTCATCAGGAAGGCGCCTGCGGCGACGAGCACGGCGGTCATCGTGGCGCTCCCCTCCGGCCCCGCCGGCTCCCTGCCGAGGGGCCCGGCTGCCCCGGGTGCCACGGTACCGGCACGCCTGGGGCCGGACGGCTGCGGGGACCGCTGCCCACGGGCGCAGCCGTCCGGCCCGGGTCCGGCTGTGCCAGGACCTGCGCCCAGCCTGTGCGCGGCGGCACCGCACCGCGCGTCGGACGGCCCGTCGGGGTGACGGCGCGTCGGGGGGCGGATGCCCGGATGCCGGGTGCCGGCGTGGCGGCGTGGCGGCGTGGCGGGTTCTCGGCGGCGGTGGGTGGTGGGTGGTGGGTGGGTGGGTCAGCCGTCGGTGGCCGCGAGGTAGACCGCGGACAGTTGGGGCGCTCCCTGGTCGGCCCAGTTGTGCCCGAGCGCCGTCACGTCCAGTTCGAGCCCCGTGGGCAGCACCAGCAGCGGCCGTCCGTGCGCGTCGAGCCGCCACTGCGCACCCGGCACGGTGCGGCGGATCACCGTGCCGAGGTAGAGCCCCGCGTCGTTGCCCAGCCAGTCCGAGACCTCGGGGTGGTCCCGCCAGCGGGGCAGCACCTGGTCGAGGGCGGTCAGCGAGTCGGCCCCGTCGTCGAGCCGCAGCCCCTCCGACTCGGCCAGCTCGCGCAGCAGCCCGCACTCGGCGAACAGTTCGGCCATCGCCTCCTGCTGGTCCTCCGGCCGGTCCTCGCCTCGGCCCGTCGTCGCACCGCCCTCCGCTTCGGGCGCGCCGCCAGCCGTCCCCGTGACGCCGGCCGGAGCCGCACGCCGACGACGCCGTGCCCGCCACCGGTCGATGAATCGGATTCCCATCCGACCAGAGTGACAGCCGACCCGACCGGTCGGTGAGCGGCGCGACGGCGAGCGGCCTGACGGTGCGCTGCGAGAGGCGGCGGTACCGCGGTGGCCGCACGTGGGTGCGCGGTCGCCGGGTCGGGCCCGGCTCAGCCGGCGGCGGTGAGCGGGAGGCCGAGGTGCGTCCGGGCCAGCTCCTGGACGCCCCGGCCGTCGATCAGGTGGATGTGGTCGTGCCGTCCGCCGGCCGCCAGGTCGAGCGCCGAGTCGGTGAACCGCCCGGTGGTGAGGCGCAGGCCGCGCTCCGCGCCCTCCTCGCGGACGGCCTCGGCGAGTGTGCGCAGCTGCTCCTCGCCGACGGGCTCCGGCTCACGCGAGGCCCAGACCACCCAGCGGCCCGGCAACGCGCTGCCGGGCCCGCCCTCACCGGTCGCCACCAGACCGGCCGGGCCGCGCAGCCGGACGCTCCACCCGGCCAGACCGCCCTTGGTGAGCAACTCCCGGATCAGATGGGCGAATTCGTTCGGCGAGAGCTCGTCCACCGCGGGCACCGCCGCCCCGACCGTGCCACTCGGCTCGACCTCCACCGGTGTGTAGGGATCGGGGGTGACCACCGCGGCCAGCTCCCGCAGCCGGACGAGCGCCTCGTCCTGCTCCGCGTCCGCGTAGACACCCTGGCCGTCCGGGGCTTCGCCGGGGTGGCCCGCCATCGGCTCGGTGTCACCGGCCGGCAGCAGCCGGGTGCGGGCGAGCGCGTCCCGGTCGGCGTCCACACTCAACAGGCAGAGCGGCTCGGCGTCGGGCCTGCGCAGCCAGCCGTTGAGCACCACCCCGGCGAGCATCTCGTCGGTGTCGACCGCGTCCGCCGCCTGGAGGGCGCGCAGCGCCAGCCGGGCCGCCAGCCGGAGGTAGTCCGAGGCCCGGTCGGGCGCCGGGCGCGGTACCGGCTCGATCTCCCCGTCCGGGCCCAGGCGGTAGCCGTCCAGCGAGGGCACCAGATCGAGCGGCGGCAGGTCCAGGTCCAGCACCGCGGTACTGGTGAGCCGGCGGAAGACGGCCCGGCAGGGTGCCGGGAGATCCTGGGTCGCCCCTTCCGCGGCGGCCAGCGCCCGTTCCAGCAGGGACTCCACCGCGGCGGGCTCGGACTGCCGGTAGGCGCGGCGGCACTCCTCCAGCGTCTCGTTGTACTCCCGGACCGCCCTGGCCCGGGCCTGCTCGGTCTGCTCGTGCGCCAGCCGGGCCGCCCGGATACCGCCGTCCGCCGCCTCGGCCTGCCTGCTCCGCCACTCGCGCAGCGCTCGCTGGTGGGCCAGCCGGGCCTGGGCCAGGCCCCGCTGGTAGCCGGAGTCCAGCAGGCGGCGGGAGGCCGGCTCGTCCGGAACGGTCGCGGCCGGCTCGGGCGGCGCGAAGTCCGCCCAACGCGGCTCCGCCCCGACGGCGGGGTCGTCCTCCCCGGCGGCGAACGGGCGCGGCTCGTAGCTGCGCAGCTGGCTCTCGAAGTCCATCGCGGACACCGGCAGGGCGGCCCTGCGCAGCAGATCGGCCAGGTGCTCGTGCTCGGCCCGGACGGTGACCGTACGGTGGTGCGTCAGCGCGGCGGCCCGGCCGTGTGCGGCGGTGTCCTCCTCCGTCCGGGTGCCCTGATCCGGGACCTCGGCGCCGAGATCCCGGAAGACCGAGGCCAGGAAGCCCGGCTGGAGGGTGGTGGTGGTGGTGTCCGGACGGCCTTCGGGTGAGTGCTGCATCGGCGGTCGTTCCCCCTGCTCGTCCGGCACCGGTCGGCGGGGCGCACCGACGGTGGCCCCACGCAGCATTGTCCACCGTTGCCCGGCCCCGGTCAGCCAAGCCGGGCAGATGGCACCGGCTGCCGGGAGCCGCCGGCCCGCGACCGTGCCGTGCGGCAACCTCCTCAGTTCGTCCGGGTGTTGGTGAGATGGAGACCGATGTACCCGACGTAGATCCGGCCGCTGCGCGAGCAGTCGTCGAGGTAGTGCACCCGCGGCGCCGTGCCGCCCCCGCCGATCCGCAGATGGGCGCCCATGAAGGCGCGCCGGGAGGAGTCGACGCAGGCCGGCACCGGCAGCATCCGCTGGCGCTTCCACTTGCCGTGGCTGGTGACCGTGCGGGACTCGCCGCGGACCGCCTTCCGGGGCGGGAAGTGGTGGCAGCCGGCCGGGGTGTGCTCGCACCACTGCTTGAAGTCGCCGCCCGCCTCGCCCCGGACGGCCGCCGCCGCGTACTCCTGCAGGGCCGTCAGCCCCTCCCAGGTGAGCCGGGCCCAGCCGGAGCCGTCGCACTGCCCGTCCAGCGCCAGGGTCTCCTTCTCGTCACCGGTGAACTCCAGCAGCGGGAACTCGGGGAAGCGGCAGACCAGCTCTCCGAAGGTGCCCGGAGCGGCCTCCTCCTCCGCGCCGACCTCCGCGGCCAGGCCCGCGTGGTCGACCGCGCCCGGGCCGGCCAGCGTGCACAGCCGGGTCGCGAGCGCCCGGACCTGGGCGCTGACGTGCCGCAGCACCGCGTCCTGCTCGTCCGTCTCGACCAGCAGCCGGGCCTCACGGCGCCGCGAGTGGTCCAGGCTGCGCCGGACCCGCTCCAGCTCGTCGGCGCGGGACTGCCGCTCGCAGCGGTCGGCGCCGCCCGGTGCGGAGGCCTGCCCGGGGACGGCGGGCCGGGCGGCGGCACGGGCCGAGGGCTGCTCGGATCGCGCCGGCCGGGAGTGCGCGGGCCGCGGCTCCACCGGCGGCTGGAGCACCGGGACGGCGGCGAGCAGATCGGGCAGCGGCAGCTCGGCGGCGAACCGGCGGGGCTCCCGGGCCAGCAGGGCGGCGGCCCGCCGGACGTCCTCGTCGATCCGGTGCCGGGGCATCACCGGGTGCCGCGCCCCGTCGTAGCGGCTGGCCGGGTCGACCTCCGGCAGGTACGTGCGCACGGCACCGCCGTAGACCTTGTGGTACTCCAGCGCCACGTTGAACAGCGGCAGCGCGGCGTGCCCGAGCACATGGAGCGAGGCGAGGCCCGTCAGCTGGCGCAGCAGCGGGTGGACCACCTCCGCCAGCCAGACGTCCATCGCCACGGCCGGCGGGACGCTCGCGATCACCACCGGGAGCCGGCGCTCCGGATCGCACAGCTCGTCGATCAGCTCGTCGACCTCGCCCCTGGCTATCACCCTGGGCTGCACGGACATGGCGACCGGGCCGTCGGTGGCGTCCAGCAGCGGGAGCAGGCCCCGGGCCAGCTCCGGCACGGGCACCCGGCTCGACGTTCGGACCCCGGAGCCGGTCGGCAGGTGCTCGGCCTCCAGCCGGACCCAGCTGGGCCGATCGCCGGCGGAGGCCACCGTCAGAGTGAGCTGGTCGATCCCGTGGGCCGCCGGGGTGCGCAGCCGGCGGCGGCTGTACCGCGCACCCGGGATGCGGCCGCGGAGGCCCCCGGTGTCCCGGTCCAGCAGGACCCGCTCGCCGAGTCGCAGTCGCTCGGCCGCCTCGGCGGGCCCGGGCTGCTCGGCGGGGGCGGCCCGCTCGGCCGGCGGCGGTGGCTCCTCGTGGCCCTCCTGTTTCAGCCACGTGGCCAGCAGTTGGTCGGCCAGGGCCACCGTGTCCCGGTGCGTCCGGGGTGTGGTGACGGTCATCCGGTAGGGCGGCGGGGCGTGCTCGGGTGTCATGCGAGGTACCTCCCATGGTGCGGCGGTGGGGCCTGAAGTCCTCCATCTGGGTCGGCCGGCGCTGGCTCGCCCGGCCTGCTCCGCGTGCTCTGTGCGGGCCGGCCCGCCTCGCGACCCGGTGGGCCGCCCGGCCGGGCCGGTACGCACTCCTTGTGGTAGAAGACGAAGAGGCCCGGAGCGGAAGTTCCGCTGCCGGGCATGGTTAATTCGTTCGGGTGTTACCGCGCGGCAGCTCTTGCCTGCTGCGCGACGGGCGTGGTCGGGTCAGACCGGGACCTCCACGAAGGTGCGGCCGGCCGGCTCGGCCTGGGCCGTTCCGCCGGTGGCCTCCGCCAGCCAGGCGTGAAAACCCGTCACCTCGTCCTCCGGGACACCCACTTCGATCCGCACCCCGTCCGCCTGATAGGCCAGATCGCGCACCGTGTAACCGGCCGCGCGCAGTTCGTTCTCCAACCGACCGGCGCGGGTGTGCCCGGCGGTGACGGCGAGCAGCGCCACCGGCCGCCGTTCCAGCAGCCCCGCCTCGTCCAGTGCCTCGGACACCGCGTTCCCGTACGCCCGGACCAACCCGCCCGCACCGAGTTTGATCCCGCCGAAGTAGCGCGTCACCACCGCGACGGTGTCGGTCACCCCGCGCCGCCGCAGCACCTCCAGCATCGGCACGCCCGCCGTACCGCCGGGCTCGCCGTCGTCATTGGACCGCTCCCGGGGCGAGCCGTCCCCGACCACGAAGGCGGTGCAGTTGTGGCGGGCGTCCCAGTACTGCTTGCGGACGGCCGCGATGAAGGCCTGTGCCTCGTCCTCGTCGGCGACCCTGGCGAGATGGCAGATGAACCGGGACTTCTTGATCTCGGTCTCGTGGCTGACGGAGCGCCGGATCGTCAGGTACGGCTTCGGGCTGGGCTCCGACATGGTCCGGGGGTCTCCAGAGCGGGGTCGCGGATTCACCGGCCGGGGCCGACCGGCCGGGGTTCACTGGCCGACCGGCCGACCGCGCTCCGTCTGCTCGGAAAGCAGCAGACCGGCGGGGTCCTGTCGACCCCGCCAGCCTAACGCGGCGCTCCGCCCCGCCCCGTACCCGGCGACCTGCGCTCAGCGGCCTCTCCTAGACGGCCCGCGTCCGGCCGCGCCCGGCCGCGCCCGCTCAGCGGCCGGCGAGCGCGTCGAGCTGCTTGCGGTCCAGGCCGGTCAGTCCGGTGACCTCGGCCGGGTCCACGGCGCCGCAGTCCAGCCCGCGCAGCACGTACCCGCTGAGCGCCCGGGCGGTGGCCGGCTCGTCCATCACGTCGCCGCCCGCCTTCGCCACGTAGGCGGCGAGCCGGGCCGCGGCGGCGGCGAGGCCCTCGCGGTAGAACGCGTAGACCGCCGCGTAGCGGGTCGGCAGGTGCGCCGGGTGCATGTCCCAGCCCTGGTAGTAGGCCCTGGCCAGGGAACGGCGGACCAGGTCGTGGTGGAGCTTCCAGGCGGCGTGCACCTGCTCGGTCGGCCCGGTCGGGATGACGTTGGTCGAGCCGTCCGAGAGCCGGACGCCGGTACCGGCGGCCGCCACCTGCATCACGGCCTTCGCGTGGTCCGCGACCGGGTGGTCCATGCTCTGGTAGGCGGCGCTGACCCCACAGGCGGCGCTGTAGTCGAAGGTGCCGTAGTGCAGGCCGGTGGCCCGGCCCTCGGCGGCCTCGATCATCCGGGCGACGGTGGCCCGGCCGTCGGCGCCCAGGATCGCCTGGGTGGTCTCGATCTGGATCTCGAACCCGATCCGCCCGGCCGGCAGGCCCGCCCGCTGCTCGAAGTCCTCCAGCAGCCGTACCAGCGCCGTCACCTGCTCCGCGTAGGTCACCTTCGGCAGCGTCAGGACCAGGCCCTCGGGCAGCCCGCCCGAGGCCAGCAGGGTGGAGAGGAAGAGCTGGAGCGTGCGGATCCCGCGATCGCGGACGGCCGCCTCCATGCACTTGATCCGGATGCCGATGTACGGCGGGGCACTGCCCTCCGCCACGGCGGCGGCGACCAGCTCGGCCGCCCGGACGGCCGCGGCGTCCTCCTCCGCGTCGGGGCGCGGCCCGTAGCCGTCCTCGAAGTCGATCCGCAGGTCCTCGATCGGCTCGCGCTCCAGCTTGGCGCGGACCCGGGCGTGGACGTCCGCCACCAGGTCGTCGGCCGGAACGCCGAGGGCCTCGGCGAGCTGCGCCGGGGTCGCCGCGTGGGTGTCGAAGGCCGCCAGGGCCCGGCGGCCCCAGTCGGCGACCGTGCCGGCCTCGAAGGCGTCGGCCGGGACGTAGACCGTGTGCACGGGCTGGCGGGTGCCGGAGTCGCCGGGGTAGCGCCGGGCCAGGTCCGCGTCGACCGGCGCGAGCAGCGCGTCCACGGCGGCCAGGGCGGCGGCGGAGAACGACGCCCCGCCCTCGGGGTTGCTACCGTCCACCAGGACCTGCGACATCCGGACTCCTCCACCGCACGACAACATATTCAACAGTTTGTTGATGTGAAGGTAGTGGCGGTGGACACGGGCGTCAATGGCCGCCCGATGGGCGGACCGCCCGGTACCGGACGTCCGGCAGGAGGCTCGGCCGCCTGCCCGGCAGGCTCACTCGCGGCCGGCGGCGACGTAACGGTCCTGCAGGTGCTGCCAGATCCGGCCGAGCTCGGTGGGGCTCACCGAACCGTCCGGCCGGGTCCCGACCACGTTCCACTCCCTGGTCAGGTACTCGGCGAAGCGCTGCGGGTCCGGCTGGTGGCCGTAGACGTCCATGTAGCTGATCAGAGCCTCGAAGCAGAGGTCCGGGTCCAGCGGCTCGGCCGCCGGCCGGCGGCCCGCCCACTGCTCGTCCTGATCGACACCGCGCTCGTCGCGCCGGTTCTCGCCCCGGTTCTCGCCCCGGTTCTCGCCCCGGTCCGAGGCGTCCGCCGCGTCCGCGGGGTCGAAGGGCAGCGGCTCGGCCACGGCCGCCGGGGCGGCCGGCTCGGTGTGCAGCTCACCGTCGAGGCGCACCGGGCGGTGCCCGATCCGGATCGGCTCCGACTCCGAGCCCTGCGCCGGGCCCGGCACCCGCGGCCCGCCGACGCCGACGGGCGCCCGCCGTCCCGGAGCCTGCGGCTGCCGGCCGGGCCGCCGCTGCTCCTGTGCCCAGTCCTCCGGGCCGTGCTGCTCGGTGACCCTGGGCTGGGCGGCATGCTGCTGCCGGACCGGGCGGACGGGCACCGCCTCCTCGGCCTCCGACGGACGGGTCGGCCGCGGCGGCTTGAACCACGGCGACATGTGACCCGGCACCCGCGCCGTGCGGGCGGCCTCCTCCATCTGCTCGGTGTGCGCGCGAACCGCCCTGGCGGTCCAGACATTCAGCTCGGTCTGCTCCGCCACCGGGTGTCCGGCCTGCTCGTCCGAGTGCGGGTCCTGCGCGTCCCGCAGCCGTACGGCGGCGAGCTTCGCCAGCGTCGGCACGGCCACCGCCGCGGACACCGCCGACACCGCGGCCTGGTCCTGCTCGACCTGCTCGCCGTTCCCGTCGACCTGCCTGGCGTCCGCCTGCGCGAGGGCCTCGCCCCGCACCGCCGCCACCTCCTGCACGCTCGCCGTGGTCAGCGTCGACCGGCCGGCCTGGGGGCCCTGGACAGCATGCAGGGGACCGTCGATCCGGTCCAGGACGCTCGGGTCGAGCGGCACGCCGTACTTGGCGAGCTTCAGCGGCAGCAGCGCCTGGAACGGAGCCGAGCGGCGCCAGCCGCGCCCGTACCGGAAACGCAGCTGCGCCCGGTAGACCAGCCGGTTCTGCTCCAGCCGCACGGTCTCGTCGTAGGAGCGCAGCTCCCACAGCTTCATCCGGCGCCACAGCCGGAACGTCGGCACCGGCGACAGCACCCAGCGCATCAGCCGGACCGACTCCATGTGCCGGTCCGCCGTGATCGCCGCGATCCGGCCGACGGCGTGCCGGGAGGCCTCGACCACGACCACGAACAGCACCGGGATGACGGCGTGCATCGCCATGCCCAGCGAGTCGCCCCAGGAGGCGGCCGCGTTGAAGGCGATCGTGGCGGCGGTCAGCAGCCAGGCCGTCTGCCGCAGCAGCGGGAACGGGATCCGCAGCCAGGTCAGCACCAGGTCCAGCGCGAGGAGCACCACGATGCCCGCGTCCACACCGATCGGGAAGGCGTACGAGAAGGTCCCGAACCCCTTCTCCAGCGCCAGCTCACGCACCGCGGCATAGGAACCCGCGAAGCCGATGCCCGAGATCAGGCAGGCGCCGACGGCCACCAGGCCGAGCAGGATCCGATGGGCACGGGTGAGGGATGGACGTGACATTCGTTGATCAACCCCTGGGACTCGGCTGCTGCCGTACGCGACCGTCTGCCGCCGGATCCGCTCCCGTCGGACATCCTTGTCAGACGCAGGATCACCGCCGGGCGCAGGATCACTGCGCGTCGGACCGTTTCGGCCCACCGGATACTACTCGTACACGCGTTTCACCCTGGCCCCAGCCCGGGGGCGCGGCTAGCCCTCACCGACCCCGTTGAGGTGCGCCAGCACAGCCAGGACACGGCGATTGGCATCCTCGGCGGGGGCCAGTTCCAACTTGGTGAAGATATTGGCAATGTGCTTCGCGACAGCTCCGTCACTGATGAGCAGTCGGGCCGCCACCGCCGAGTTGGAGCACCCCTCGGCCATCAGCGACAGCACCTCCCGCTCACGTGGGGAGAGCCGCCGGACCGGCTGCGAACGGGCGCTGCTGCGCAGCAGTTTGGCGATCACGTCCGGGTCCATCGCCATGCCGCCGGCGGCCACTCGGCGAACCGCGTCGATGAACTGGTCGGCGTTGAACACCCGGTCCTTCAGCAGGTAGCCCACCCCGCCCGAGCCGTCCGCGAGCAACTCACGTGCGTACAGCTGCTGGACGTGCTGCGAGAGCACCAGCACCGGGAGCCCGGGGATCTGACGACGCGCCGCCAACGCGGCCTGCAGTCCCTCGTCGGTCAGCGTGGGCGGGAGCCGGACGTCCACCACCGCGACGTCCGGCCGGTGCTCCAGCAGCGCGGCCAACAGGTCGGGCCCGGTCTCCACGGCGGCCGCGATGGTGAACCCGTGGGCCTCCAACAGCCGCGTCAGGCCTTCGCGGAGAAGGTAGAGATCCTCGGCGAGGACAACTCGCACGGCAGCTCCATGGTCATGGTCGTCGGGCCACCCGACGGGCTGTCGAGCAGGAGAACCCCGTCGAAGGTACCCAACCGGCGCTGGATCCCGCGCAGCCCGCTCCCCCGCTCCGGGCCGGCGCCGCCCCGGCCGTCGTCGGTCACCGTCACCCGCAGCTGGCCGGCCCGGTAGAGGATGTCCACCCACACCTGCCGGGCCCCCGAGTGCTTGGCCGCGTTGGCCAGCAGTTCACTCACACAGAAGTACATCGCGGTCTCCACCGGTGCCTCGGGCCGGCCGGGCAGACCGACCGTCACCTCGACGGGCAGCGCGGCATCCAGCGCCAGCTCCCGTACGGCGTCCGCCAGTCCGCGCTCCGCCAGGACCGGGGGGTGGATACCGCGGACCAGGTCCCGCAGCTCCTGGAGCGCCTTCGCCGAGGACTGCCGCGCTTCGGCGAGCAGGGCGCGGGCAGCCACGGTGTCCGTCTCCATCAGGTGCTCGATGGTGCCCAGGGTCAACCCGATCGCCACCAGCCTCGCCTGCGCACCGTCGTGCAGGTCACGCTCGATCCGGCGGAGCTCGGCCGCCTGGTTGTCCACCGCGTCGGCCCGGGTGACCGTCAACTCGGCGACCCGACGGCTGAGCTGGGCGTTGGAGGCACGCCCGTCCAGGACGCGGCGCGCGAGCTCCGCATGGGCCCGGACGGCGTACGGCGCCAGCACCACACCCAGCACGGTCATCGCGACCCCGAACACGGCCGAGACCAGCACAGCCCCGGACGCCCGGGCCTCGCCGACCGGGTCCAGAGCGATGGACGGGCCGCCGATCAACAGCCCGGCCACCGGCCCGACCAGGCACAGGACCGCCACCGGGTTCAGCAGCAGCCAGCCGATCTCACGGCGGGTCGCCGGATCCCGCAGGGCGTACTGCACCGTCTGGACCAGGTACGCAGTGCCCTGACCACGGTGGTAGGAGTACCCGGTCCACCAGTGGCCCCGCTCGTCGAGCTCCAGTGCCGGCCTGGCCGGGCGGACTGCGGAGATCCTGACGCCGTACCACCGCTCGACCTGCGACCGGGTCCAGTCCGCCTGCCGTCGGACGAACAGGGCGGCCAGCGAGAACAGCGTCCCGATCGCGAGTACGAAGCTCAGCAGCGCGCCGAGGTCGGTGGAGCCGAAAGCGTCCGTCAGGGCCACTCCCACCAGGACCGACCCGAGCACCGGGACCAGGAGACCGGGGGCGGCGGACAGTACGAGCAGGGGCAGTCGGCCCAACGAGTCCACCCCGGCACGGAGACGCGATTCGATCGCCGAGCGCGCCGCAGCGCCGCTGCGTGCCGGGTTGTCCACTGTTGCCACCTGATGACTCCTGAACTGAGGCGATCCGCGCCGTCGTGGCGGTGCACCCCTGCACCGCCGGCAACGCCAGTCTCGCCCCAAGCAGCCACCGAGGGCACTGGCGGTCGCACCACAATCGGGGTGGACCTAGCACCACCCCCGCGTGCCGGTGCGGTCCGGGCCGGGGCGGTCCGGTTCGGTTCGGTCCGGAAATGCGAGAAGCCCCTCCCGGGTGACCCGGGAGGGGCTTCTCTGAAAGATTGTTCGGCGGCGTCCTACTCTCCCACAGGGTCCCCCCTGCAGTACCATCGGCGCTTTGAGGCTTAGCTTCCGGGTTCGGAATGTAACCGGGCGTTTCCCTCACGCTATGACCACCGAAACACTATGAAACTGTCAACCGCACCAGTCATGTGACCAAACCTGGCTGGGGTCGTTGTTTCAGAACAACACAGTGGACGCGAGCAACTGAGGACAAGCCCTCGGCCTATTAGTACCGGTCAACTCCACCCCTCACAGGGCTTCCATATCCGGCCTATCAACCCAGTCGTCTACTGGGAGCCTTACCCTCTCAAGGAGGTGGGAGTGCTCATCTCGAAGCAGGCTTCCCGCTTAGATGCTTTCAGCGGTTATCCCTCCCGAACGTAGCCAACCAGCCATGCCCTTGGCAGGACAACTGGCACACCAGAGGTTCGTCCGTCCCGGTCCTCTCGTACTAGGGACAGCCCTTCTCAACACTCCTACGCGCACAGCGGATAGGGACCGAACTGTCTCACGACGTTCTAAACCCAGCTCGCGTACCGCTTTAATGGGCGAACAGCCCAACCCTTGGGACCTACTCCAGCCCCAGGATGCGACGAGCCGACATCGAGGTGCCAAACCATCCCGTCGATATGGACTCTTGGGGAAGATCAGCCTGTTATCCCCGGGGTACCTTTTATCCGTTGAGCGACGGCGCTTCCACAAGCCACCGCCGGATCACTAGTCCCGACTTTCGTCCCTGCTCGACCCGTCAGTCTCACAGTCAAGCTCCCTTGTGCACTTACACTCAACACCTGATTGCCAACCAGGCTGAGGGAACCTTTGGGCGCCTCCGTTACTCTTTAGGAGGCAACCGCCCCAGTTAAACTACCCACCAGACACTGTCCCTGATCCGGATCACGGACCCAGGTTAGACATCCAGCACGACCAGAGTGGTATTTCAACGACGACTCCACCCAAACTGGCGTTTGGGTTTCAAAGTCTCCCACCTATCCTACACAAGCCGAACCGAACACCAATATCAAGCTATAGTAAAGGTCCCGGGGTCTTTCCGTCCTGCTGCGCGAAACGAGCATCTTTACTCGTAATGCAATTTCACCGGGCCTATGGTTGAGACAGTCGAGAAGTCGTTACGCCATTCGTGCAGGTCGGAACTTACCCGACAAGGAATTTCGCTACCTTAGGATGGTTATAGTTACCACCGCCGTTTACTGGCGCTTAAGTTCTCAGCTTCGCCACACCGAAATGTGACTAACCGGTCCCCTTAACGTTCCAGCACCGGGCAGGCGTCAGTCCGTATACATCGCCTTACGGCTTCGCACGGACCTGTGTTTTTAGTAAACAGTCGCTTCTCGCTGGTCTCTGCGGCCACCCCCAGCTCGGAGTGCAAGACTCGTCACCAGGAATGGCCCCCCTTCTCCCGAAGTTACGGGGGCATTTTGCCGAGTTCCTTAACCATAGTTCACCCGAACGCCTCGGTATTCTCTACCTGACCACCTGAGTCGGTTTGGGGTACGGGCCGCCATGAAACTCGCTAGAGGCTTTTCTCGACAGCATAGGATCATCCACTTCACCACAATCGGCTCGGCATCAGGTCTCAGCCTTAATGAGTGACGGATTTGCCTATCACTCGGCCTACACCCTTACCCCGGGACAACCACCGCCCGGGCTGGACTACCTTCCTGCGTCACCCCATCGCTCACCTACTACCCTGTTGGGTCACCGGCTCCACCACGTCCCTTTGTCCGAAGACTCCGGGCCGGCTTCACGGGCTTAGCATCAAGAGGTTCGACGTTGGCGCTTCAAAGCGGGTACGGGAATATCAACCCGTTGTCCATCGACTACGCCTGTCGGCCTCGCCTTAGGTCCCGACTTACCCTGGGCAGATCAGCTTGACCCAGGAACCCTTGGTCAATCGGCGCAAGAGTTTCTCACTCTTGTATCGCTACTCATGCCTGCATTCTCACTCGTGTACCGTCCACAACTGGATTCCTCCGCTGCTTCACCCGGCACACGACGCTCCCCTACCCATCCACACAGCCGTTGGGCCTATATATGTGAATGACACGACTTCGGTGGTGTACTTGAGCCCCGCTACATTGTCGGCGCGGAATCACTTGACCAGTGAGCTATTACGCACTCTTTCAAGGGTGGCTGCTTCTAAGCCAACCTCCTGGTTGTCTCTGCGACTCCACATCCTTTCCCACTTAGCACACGCTTAGGGACCTTAGTCGGTGTTCTGGGCTGTTTCCCTCTCGACCATGGAGCTTATCCCCCACAGTCTCACTGCCGTGCTCTCACTTACCGGCATTCGGAGTTTGGCTAAGGTCAGTAACCCGGTGAGGCCCATCGCCTATCCAGTGCTCTACCTCCGGCAAGAAACACACGACGCTGCACCTAAATGCATTTCGGGGAGAACCAGCTATCACGGAGTTTGATTGGCCTTTCACCCCTAACCACAGGTCATCCCCCAGGTTTTCAACCCTGGTGGGTTCGGTCCTCCACACGGTCTTACCCGCGCTTCAACCTGCCCATGGCTAGATCACTCCGCTTCGGGTCTTGGGCATGCAACTCAACCGCCCTATTCGGACTCGCTTTCGCTACGGCTACCCCACACGGGTTAACCTCGCTACACACCGCAAACTCGCAGGCTCATTCTTCAAAAGGCACGCAGTCACGAGACACACAGCAAGCTGCGCATCCGACGCTCCCACGGCTTGTAGGCACACGGTTTCAGGTACTATTTCACTCCGCTCCCGCGGTACTTTTCACCATTCCCTCACGGTACTATCCGCTATCGGTCACTAGGGAATATTTAGGCTTAGCGGGTGGTCCCGCCAGATTCACACGGAATTTCTCGGGCTCCGTGCTACTTGGGAGAAGCTCAAGTGAGCCGTACAAGTTTCGTCTACGGGGGTCTTACCCTCTACGCCGGACCTTTCGCATGTCCTTCGACTACCCATACGGTTTCTGACTCACCCAGCCGCCGGCAGACGACTGAAGAACTTTCCCACGACCCCGAAGTGGCAACCCCTGCCGGGTCTCACACCACTCCGGTTTAGCCTCATCCGGTTTCGCTCGCCACTACTCCCGGAATCACGGTTGTTTTCTCTTCCTGCGGGTACTGAGATGTTTCACTTCCCCGCGTTCCCTCCACATACCCTATGTGTTCAGGTATGGGTGACAGCCCATGACGACTGCCGGGTTTCCCCATTCGGAAACCCCCGGATCAAAGCCTGGTTGACGGCTCCCCGGGGACTATCGTGGCCTCCCACGTCCTTCATCGGTTCCTAGTGCCAAGGCATCCACCGTGCGCCCTTAAAAACTTGGCCACAGATGCTCGCGTCCACTGTGCAGTTCTCAAACAACGACCAGACACCCACCCTCGAACACCCGAACAGGCATCCTCAAGTAGGACCGGCTCACTGAAGCAACGACCAAACGGCCGTTCCCTCAGGACCCAACAACGTGCCCGACACACCCGCCATCCACTCGCGTTCCACGCCCCGAAGGACAGTACTGACGGCTTCAACCGTGTGTGCCGAATAGTCAACGTTCCACCCATGAGCGAGCACTCCGGAACATTCGTCCGAAGCTGCTATGTGCTCCTTAGAAAGGAGGTGATCCAGCCGCACCTTCCGGTACGGCTACCTTGTTACGACTTCGTCCCAATCGCTGGTCCCACCTTCGACGGCTCCTCCCCTTACGGGTTAGGCCACCGGCTTCGGGTGTTACCGACTTTCGTGACGTGACGGGCGGTGTGTACAAGGCCCGGGAACGTATTCACCGCAGCATGCTGATCTGCGATTACTAGCAACTCCAACTTCATGGGGTCGAGTTGCAGACCCCAATCCGAACTGAGGCCGGCTTTTTGGGATTCGCTCCGCCTCGCGGCATCGCAGCCCTTTGTACCGACCATTGTAGCACGTGTGCAGCCCAAGACATAAGGGGCATGATGATTTGACGTCGTCCCCACCTTCCTCCGAGTTGACCCCGGCAGTCTCCTGTGAGTCCCCATCACCCCGAAAGGCATGCTGGCAACACAGAACAAGGGTTGCGCTCGTTGCGGGACTTAACCCAACATCTCACGACACGAGCTGACGACAACCATGCACCACCTGTATACCGACCACAAGGGGGCTACATCTCTGCAGCTTTCCGGTATATGTCAAGCCTTGGTAAGGTTCTTCGCGTTGCGTCGAATTAAGCCACATGCTCCGCTGCTTGTGCGGGCCCCCGTCAATTCCTTTGAGTTTTAGCCTTGCGGCCGTACTCCCCAGGCGGGGAACTTAATGCGTTAGCTGCGGCACCGACGACGTGGAATGTCGCCAACACCTAGTTCCCAACGTTTACGGCGTGGACTACCAGGGTATCTAATCCTGTTCGCTCCCCACGCTTTCGCTCCTCAGCGTCAGTAATGGCCCAGAGATCCGCCTTCGCCACCGGTGTTCCTCCTGATATCTGCGCATTTCACCGCTACACCAGGAATTCCGATCTCCCCTACCACACTCTAGCCTGCCCGTATCGAATGCAGACCCGGGGTTAAGCCCCGGGCTTTCACATCCGACGCGACAGGCCGCCTACGAGCTCTTTACGCCCAATAATTCCGGACAACGCTCGCACCCTACGTATTACCGCGGCTGCTGGCACGTAGTTAGCCGGTGCTTCTTCTGCAGGTACCGTCACTTGCGCTTCTTCCCTGCTGAAAGAGGTTTACAACCCGAAGGCCGTCATCCCTCACGCGGCGTCGCTGCATCAGGCTTTCGCCCATTGTGCAATATTCCCCACTGCTGCCTCCCGTAGGAGTCTGGGCCGTGTCTCAGTCCCAGTGTGGCCGGTCGCCCTCTCAGGCCGGCTACCCGTCGTCGCCTTGGTAGGCCATTACCCCACCAACAAGCTGATAGGCCGCGGGATCATCCTGCACCGCCGGAGCTTTACACCCACCCCCATGCGAGGAGCAGGTCATATCCGGTATTAGACCTCGTTTCCAAGGCTTGTCCCAGAGTGCAGGGCAGATTTCCCACGTGTTACTCACCCGTTCGCCACTGATCCACCCCGAAGGGCTTCACCGTTCGACTTGCATGTGTTAAGCACGCCGCCAGCGTTCGTCCTGAGCCAGGATCAAACTCTCCGTGAATGTCTACCGGTCATCCGGTAACCACTCGCGTTGAGCGGCACGGCAACCACCGGAATAGGGCGGCCCCGCGCACTGCGTCCTCGCTAGTGTTTTGTTACTAAAGGAATCTCCAACCGATCCGAACGGACCGGCCGGGGATGTCAACATATCTGGCGTTGACTTTTGGCACGCTGTTGAGTTCTCAAGGAACGGACACTTCCTTCGGACCGCCTTCCAGCGGGCCCTCCGGGCGCTTCGTTCGTGTTTCCCAGCTTACCAGATGTTTTCCGCTCCGTTTTCCGGAGTTTCACTCACCCGACTCGCCGGTCTTTCGTGTTTCCAGCTTATCAGACGTTTTCCGCGCCGTTTCCGGGCTTCCCTGTCCGATTCGCCTTCCGCCGGTCCGACCTGACGGCCTGTCCGACGTCCTGAACTCTAGCCGAACCCCACTCCGAAAAGCGAATCCAACCGCAATCCATAAAAGCGCGCACGCCAATTCACACCGAGCCGCGACAAAGCACGACCCAGCCGAATGGAGATGGTGTTCCAAGGGATTGGCCGCCCCGGGACCGTCCGCGTAGACACGTGTCCGGTGCTCCCAGCCGAGCGACTAGAGAACACTACGCCCATCCCGGTCGGGAGGCAAACTCCCGGTCCGCACCACCCAGTCGCAGCCGGCCCGGCCCTGCTTCACGTACTCGGCGTTGGGGTGATCGTTCGCGGCGATCCGCAGCTCGGCGGCCTCGCGCGGGCCGCCGCCGCGCTGGTGGCGCCGGAGGAGTCGTTCGGTACGGACGGTCTCCTCCGCGTCGACGAACCACAGCTCGCTCATCAGCCGCCGGGCCGCCTGCCAGGGCTCGGCCGGCACGGCGAGGTAGTTGCCCTCGGTCACCACCAGGCGGGTGTGCGGGCGGACGACGTGGCGGGCGGCGACCGGTTCGTCCAGGTCCCGGTCGAAGTCCGGGACGAAGACGTCCCGGAACCGCTCGGTCGCCACCCGGTTCAGCAGCGCCAGGTAGCCCCAGGCGTCGAAGGTCTCGGGCGCACCCTTGCAGGCGCGCAGGCCGAGGCGGTCGAGCTGGGGGTTGGAGAGGTGGAACCCGTCGAGCGGGAGGTAGGCCGCGGCGTCCGCCCCTTCGCGCCGGACCACCTCGGCGACCACGTGGCGGGCGAGGGTCGACTTTCCGGCGGCCGGCGGCCCGGCGATGCCGAGGATGCTGCGGCCCTTCCGGCCGTCCCGGCCGTTCAGCAGCAGGAGGGCCCGCTCCACCGCCGTCTCGAACACTCGCTCCATGTCCGGTTCCGTCCCCAGAGGCGTCGTGGCGACGCCGTCGCCGTCGTCGTGCATGGGGCGCACCCTACTGACCCGGCACCGACTGCCCGTCGCCGGTCGGGGCGGGCGGCGCCAGCGCGGGCTCGTCCAGGGTGAGGGTGCGGGCGTCCGCGTCGAGGGTGGCGGGGACGCCGAGCGGGACGGTCAGGCTGGTCGGTCCGTGGCCGAAACCGAGCTCCCAGACGACGGGGACCCCGAGTGGTGCGAGGCGGTCGAGCATCACCTCGCGGACCCGGTCGGCCGGGCCGCAGCCCTCCCAGGAGCCGAGGGCGATGCCGGCCACGCCCTCCAGGGCACCGGAGCGGAGCAGCTGGGTGAGGATGCGGTCCAGCTGGTACGGCTGCTGGTTGACGTCCTCCAGCAGGAGGACGGTGCCGGCGTAGGAGCGGCGGGCGGTGGCGGTGCCGCGTTCGGAGGCCAGCCCGGCTGCGTAGCCGCCGGCCGTGACGCCGTGGGCGCGGCCGGGGACGAGCGTCCCGGCGCCTGCCGAGGTGAGGACCGTGGTGGTGTCGGGCCGGAAGAGGGTGCGGCGGAGGTGCTCGGCGGTCGGCCCGTCCGTGGTGAAGGCGGTGGCGGCGGCCATCGGGCCGTAGAGGGTGGGGATGCCGAGGTGTCGTGCGACGGCCTCGTGGAGCACGGTGGCGTCGCTGAAGCCGACCAGGACCTTGGGGGGTGCGGCGCGCAGCGCGTCCCAGTCGAGCAGGTCGACCATGCGCTGGGTGCCGTAGCCGCCGCGTATGCAGATCACGGCGGCGACGGCGGGGTCGAGCCAGGCCTGCTGGAAGTCGGCGGCGCGTTCGGCGTCGGTACCGGCGAGGTGGCCGAGGACGGGGTGGCGGGCGTCGTGGTGGGGGGCCGGGCGGACGTCGAGCCCCCAGGAGCGGAGGATCTCGGTGCCGTGTGCCAGCCTGGCCGGGTCGATCGGTCCGCTGGGGGCGACCAGCGCCACCCGGTCGCCGGGGACCAGGTGGCGCGGTCGACGGGACGACCGATCGCGGTGCCGGGACGGGTTCTGAGACATCGACAGGGCCTTTCGAACGGGCTGCTCGGCCGACCACGTTATCCCCCGTCGGAGGTCAGACCGATCCCATCACCGCCCGGACCTCGGCCAGGGTGGTGTCCGCGACGGCGTTGGCGCGCTCGCTGCCGGCCCGCAGGACCCGGCGCAGGTGGTCCCGGTCGGCGGCGAGTGCGGTGCGTCGGGCCCGCAACGGGCGCAGGTGCTCGTTGACGGCCTCGGTGACGGTGGCCTTGAGCCGGGCCGCGCCGCCGGAGCCGATCTCCTCGGCCACCGCATGCGGGTCGCGGTCCTGGCAGAGGGCGGCGAGCCGGAGCAGGCCGGAGACTCCGGGGCGGCGTTCGGGGTCGTAGCCGATCTGCCGGTCGGCGTCGGTGGTGGCGGCCCGGATCAGGCGGGCGGTCTCGTCCTCGGTGGCGCCGAGGGGGATGGCGTTGCCCCGGCTCTTGCTCATCTTGCCGCCGTCGGTACCGGCCAGGAGCGGGGCCGGGGAGAGCAGTGCCTGCGGCTCGGGGAAGAGGTCGGTGCGGTAGCGGTCGTTGAACCGCCGCGCGATGGTGCGGGTGACCTCCAGGTGCGGGAGCTGGTCCTGGCCGACCGGTACCAGGTCGGGCTTGCAGAAGAGGATGTCGGCGGCCTGGTGGACGGGGTAGGTGAACATCAGTCCGCTGACGGCGGCCTGCCGGGAGTGGGCGATCTCGTCCTTGACGGTGGGGTTGCGGCCGAGCTCGGCGACGCTGACGAGGCTGAGGAAGGGCAGCAGCAGCTGGTTGAGGGCGGGTACGGAGCTGTGGGTGAAGACCGTGGCCCGCTCCGGGTCGATGCCGGCGGCGAGGTAGTCGAGGACCAGGTTCTCGGCGTGCTCGGCGGGCCGGTCGGCGAGGTCACGGTCGGTCAGGACCTGGTAGTCGGCGATCACCAGGAACAGTTCGATACCGGCGTCCTGCAGCCGGACGCGGTTCTGCAGGGTGCCGAAGTAGTGGCCGAGGTGGAGCGGGCCGGTGGGGCGGTCACCGGTGAGGACGCGGTGGCGTTCGGGCCTGCGGCAGGCGGATTCGAGGGTGAGCACGGGTTCTCCTACGGGATGGCTGCGGTGTCGGGTGCTGCCGTCCGCCGGGCCCGGGTCCGGCCGGAATCCGTGGGGGAAACGCGACAGGGCCGTCCGAACGGACGGCCCTGTGGTCCTGCGTGAGGGGTGGCCGTCCTAGGACGGCCACCCGCTCAGGCGGGACGAGAGATGCGGGGGCTTCATGGTGGCGATGGTATGTCGCCGGCACGGTCCGGTGTCGAGGCGTTTTCGGTGCGACGGGCGGACGGCCGCGTGGCAGGCGGGGGACGGTGGCGCGGCCGGCGGCGACGCGGCGCACGGCGCGCGAAGGCGCTTTCGGAGCGTCAGCGGACCGGCGGCCCTTGGCCGCTCGCACTCCGGTGGGGCAGGATCGTCGCTGTCCAGTACACGGAGGGCCTCGCCACCATGACCACGCTCGACCGGACCAGCCCCGAACCGGCCCCGCCCGACCGGCCGCCGACCCCCGGGTCGGCGGCCGGGCCCGGCGAGCCCGCCCGCAGGAACGGTCTAGCGAGCGAGGTCGAGGAGCGGACGGCCGCCAAGCTGCTGAGCGCGCTCGGGGCCCGCCTGCGGGCCGCGTACGAGCAGGGCGCCGAGCTCGACGAACTGGCGGCCGCGAGCCACCAGTCGCTGCCCGCGGTGACCCGGCTGCTGGAGGCCGCCGGGGTCGATCTGACGCTCGGGCGCCCGCTGCCGGCCCGTTCGACGGCGCCGGCCGCGCCCGGCACCGTGGCGGCGGCCGGCGGCCGGCAGCTGCGACGGCTGCGGCGGCCGACCCCGTCGCGCCGGTTGAGCCGGATCCACCCGCCGCCGTACCCCTCGGAGGACGGGGCGCCGGCTGCCGGCCCGGGAGGCCCGGACGGTGACCCGGCGGTCGGAGCCGACGAGCAGGGCCGGGACGCGGCGACCGTGGCACCGGGAGCGCCACTGGGGATCCTGATCGGCGCCTCCCCCACCCATCTCGAAGCCGCGGGCCAGCTGGGCAGCCGGCCGCCCCGGCGGGTGCCGGCCGATCTGGTCCGGGCCGGACGCGGCACCAGTCTGGTGGTGCTGCCCTCCTGGCGCCCGGCGATCGTGGTGTCGGTGCCGACCGAACGGCTGCTGGCCTCGACCGGGCTGGCTTTCGAGCAGCTCTCCGGGGCCCGGCTCTCGGTGGTGATCAATCCCGACGCCCTGCACGACCGCGAACTCGACCTGCGGGACTGGCAGGCCGAGGACCGCCGCTCCCGCTCGCGCTGACGCGGGGCCGCCGTACGGCGGCGGAGGTCAGCGGCGCGGGCCGTTCGGCAGGTAGCCGAGGTGGACGGGTGCCGCAGGATCCGTCCCCGCGCACCAGTCGTCGCGGACGGCGTCAAGCAGGGCGGGCAGGTTCGGGGGCCAGAACGGGCCGGCGTCGCGCCCGGCCAGCTCGGCCGGGCTCCACCAGCGCCAGTCGAGGATCCGGTCGGCCCTGTGCGCCGCGCTCAGATCGCCGGTCGGGGGCCGGTGAGGTCCCCGGCCCAGGTAGATGTGCTCGTGCTGGCGGACCGGTGTGCCGTGCCAGGTGAAGTCGTGCTCCCAGGTGCAGAGCAGCGGGCCGGGGCGCAGATCCGTCCAGCCGGTCTCCTCGCGGAGCTCCCGGAGGGCGGCTTCCACGGGCGACTCGCCCGTCTCCAGGCCGCCGCCGGGCATGTTCCAGTGCACCCCGACCTCGCTGTTGTCGGAGCGGAGCAGGAAGACCCGGCCCGCCGGATCGATCACCGCCGTCCGCGCGGCCTGCCGGGGTCGGCGCGGCGCCGACGAGTTCGCTGCCCGCCACCGAATTCGCACCGGCCCACCCTGGCAGAGGCCTTGGCGGCTGTCGAGCGGATTCCGGCCTCGCGGGACACCGGCGGGCGGTGCCGAAATCACCCTGCTCACAGGCCTGTTCGCCGTACCCTGATCCGCATGCAGGCACCCTCGATCCTCTTCCCGGCGGACCCGCTCGCGCCGCGCCGCCCCGATCCGCACTACGTCCAGGAGGCCCGGCAGGTACGGGAGTTGGGCGGCGAGAGTGTCCTGGTGGACCATGACGCGCTGCTCGCGGGAGACGCGGAGCGGGCCGTCGGGCGGGTGCCGGTCGGGCAGGGCCCGCTCTGGTACCGGGGGTGGATGATGCCGGTCGCGGCGTACACGGCGCTCGGCGAGGCGCTGGCGGCGCGCGGGTGCTCCCTGCTGACCACCCCGGCCGGCTACGCGGACGCGCACCAGCTGCCGGGCTGGTACGAGGTGTTCGACGGTGTCACGCCGGAGAGCACCTGGATCCCCGGCGGCGCACCGGACGGCAGCGCGCTCGCGGCGGCGGCCGAGCTGCTCGGCGGCAGCGGCCCGGCCGTGGTGAAGGACTACGTGAAGTCCCGCAAACACGAGTGGGCGGAGGCCTGTTTCGTCCCGGACCTCGCGGATCCGGCAGGGCTGGCACGCGTGGTCGCCCGCTTCGTCGAGCTGCAGGGCGAGTACCTGGCGGGCGGGGTGGTACTGCGCCGGTACGAGGAGTTCGTGCGCGACGAGGCCGGCCGGACGGTGGAGGCCAGGGTCTGGTGGATGGACGGGGAGCCGGTCCTGGTCGGCCCGCACCCGGACGTCCCCGAGCTGGATCCGGCCCCGGACCTGTCGCAGGTGCAGCCGCTGGTCCGCAGGCTGGGGTGCCGGTTCATCACGACCGACCTGGCGCTGCGCGCCGACGGTGGCGGCTGGCGGGTGGTGGAGGTCGGGGACGGGCAGGTCAGCGAGCTGCCGAAGGGCGTCCGCTCGGGGTCGCTGCTGACCTCGCTGATCGCCGCCTGACCACGGTACCGACGCCTCGGGGCCGGCCCGGTGACGGGCCGGCCCCGAGGCGTCGGGCGTGGTGGGTCGGGCGTGGTAGGTCGGGCGTGGTGCCGGGGTGCTCAGCCGCCGACCGGCGCCGGGTGGCCGTCCGCGACGAAGGCCTCCCAGAGCCGGGTGTAGGTCCCGCCGCGGGCCAGCAGCTCGGTGTGGGTACCGTCCTCGACCACCCGGCCGCGGTCCAGCACCACCACCCGGTCGGCCCGCTCGGCCGTGCTGAGCCGGTGGGCGATGACCAGCGTCGTTCGCCCGCCGCTGAGCCGCTCGGCCGCGCGGTTGACCGCGGCCTCGGTGGCGAGGTCGAGCGCGGCGGTGGCCTCGTCGAGGAGCAGCAGGTCAGGGTCGACCAGTTCGGCGCGGGCCAGGGCGATCAGCTGGCGCTGGCCGGCCGACAGGTTGCGGCCGCGGGCGGCGATCGGATGGTCGTAGCCGTCGGGCAGCCGCGTGATCATGTCGTGCGCGCCGACCGCCCGGGCCGCCGCCTCCACCTCCGCGGCCGTGGCGCCGGGCCGGCCGTAGGCGATGGACTCGCGCACGGTGCCGGCGAACAGGTAGGCCTCCTGCGGGACGACGCCCAGCCGGTGCCGGTACTGCGCCAGGTCGTACGCGGTGACGTCGGTCCCGTCGATACGCACGGTGCCGGCGGTCGCGTCGTAGAACCGGGCCACCAGCTTGACCAGGGTGGACTTGCCCGCGCCGGTCTCGCCGACCAGGGCGACGGTCTGCCCGGCCGGGATCCGCAGGTCGATCCCGGAGAGGACGTCGGGGTTGCCCTCGCCGCCGCCGTTGTACGCGAAGCTGACGCCCTCGAACTCGACCTCGCCGCGCAGGTCCCCGATCGGGACGGGTCGCGCGGCCTGCGGGGTGCTGGTCGGGGTGCGCAGCAGGTCGCGGATCCGGCCGAGACCGACGGCGGCCTGCTGGTAGCCGTCGAAGACCTGGGAGAGCTGGTTGACCGGGGCGAAGAACAGGTCGATGTACAGCAGGTAGGCCACCAGCGCGCCGATGGTCAGGGTGCCGGACTCCACCCGGGACGCCCCGACGATCAGGACCAGGGCGGCGGCGACGCTGGAGAGGAACTGGACGAACGGGAAGTACAGCGAGATGTACAGCTGCGCCCGGGCCCGGGCGTCGCGGTAGGCGAGGCCGTTGGCGACGAAGCGGTCGGTGTTGAGGTCCTGGCGGCGGAAGGCCTGGACGATCCGCATGCCCGCGACGTTCTCCTGGAGGTCCGCGTTGACGGTGCTGATCAGGTCGCGGGAGATCTGGTACTGGGCCGCGGACTTCTTGCGGAACACCAGGGTGGCCACCACGAGCAGCGGCAGGACCGCGAAGACCACCAGGGCCAGGCCGGCGTCGATGATCAGCAGGGCCGCGAAGATCCCGAAGAAGGTCAGCAGGCTGACCACCGCGGTGACCACGCCGGTCTGCAGGAAGGTCGAGATCGAGTCGACGTCGGTGGTCATCCGGGTCATGATCCGGCCGGTCAGCTCGCGCTCGTAGTAGTCGAGGCCGAGCCGGTTGAGGTGCGCGAAGATCTTCAGCCGCAGGGTGTAGAGGACGCGTTCGCCGGTCCGGCCGGAGACCCGGGTCTCGGCGCTCTGCACCAGCCAGTCGAGGAGCACGATGACCAGGGCGGCCAGCGCGGCGACCGTGACGCCGGCCATGGCGGCCTTGCTGACACCGCCGTCGATGCCGTGCCGGATCAGGACCGGGAGGGCCAGGCCGGCCGCCGTGTCGAGGGCGACCAGCAGCAGCGCGAGCGCCAGCGGGCGCCGGAACGGGGCGAGCAGGCGGCGGAGGCTGAAGTTCGGGTCACCGGCCTCGGCGGCCTCCACCGGGATGTCCGGGGTGTCGGCGGCGGGCGGAAGGGCCGCGACCTTGGCGAGCAGGTCGGGCGTCGAACCGGCGGCCTGCGGGGTGCGGGCCGCTCCGGCGGGGGCGGTGCCCTGCGCGGGCGCCGGGGCCTGCGGTGCGGCCGAGTGCGGGGCGGGAGTCGTCAGCGCGGGTGGCTTCGGGGCGAGGGCCTGCTGCCGTGCGGGTGCGGCGGCGGAGACCGCGTCGATCGGGGGTTCCGGCTCCGCGAGGGCGTCCGGATCGGTGATGAGTGCCCGGTACAGCGGACATCGGGCCTCCAGCTCCTCGTGGGTGCCGAGGTCGACCAGGCGGCCGCGCTCCAGGACGGCGATCCGGTCGGCCAGCTGGAGGGTGGATCTGCGGTGGGCGATCAGCAGGGTGGTGCGGCCGGCCATCACACTGCGCAGCGCCTCGTGGATCTCCGCCTCCACCCGCGGGTCGACGGCCGAGGTGGCGTCGTCGAGCAGCAGGACCCGCGGGTCGGTGAGGATGGCGCGGGCGAGGGCGATCCGCTGGCGCTGGCCGCCGGAGAGGGTGAGGCCCTGCTCGCCGACCCTGGTGTCGTAGCCGTCGGGGAGCTCGCGGACGAAGCCGTCGGCCTGCGCGGCGACGGCGGCGGCCGTGATCTGCTGCTCGGTGGCCTCGGGGTGTCCGTAGGAGATGTTGGTGCGGACGGTGTCGGAGAAGAGGAAGCTGTCCTCGGGCACGATGCCGACCGTGGCGCGGACCGAGTCGAGGGTGAGTTCCCGCAGGTCGCGGCCGTAGAGGCGGATCACGCCCGCGGTCGGGTCGTAGAACCGCGGGACGAGCTGCGCGACGGTGGACTTGCCCGAGCCGGAGGCGCCGACCAGGGCGACCGTCTCCCCGGGGGCGATCCGCAGGTCGAGCCGGTGCAGGACGGGTTCGGCGCGACGGGTCTGCCCGGCCGGGTCGGCGGCGGACTCGCGGTGCTCGTGCTCCTGGTCGCGGTCGTGCCCGGAGTCGTGCGCGTGGTCGCGGTAGTGGAAGTCCACACCGGCCAGTTCCAGTGCGGGGGTGCCCGGCGGGGCCGTGGCGGGGTCGAGCGGGTGGGCGTCCGGGCGTTCCTTGATCCGCGGCTGCTGGTCGACCAGCTGCAGGACGCGCTCGACGCCGGCCCTGGCCTGCTGGCCGACGGTGATCACCATGGCGAGCATCCGGACCGGGCCGGTCAGCTGGGCGACGTAGGTGGAGAAGGCCACGAAGGTACCGAGCGACACGCTGCCGCGGACCGCCAGCCAGCCGCCCAGCGCGAGCACGGCGACCTGGGCCAGGGCGGGGACGGCCTGCATCGCCGGGGTGTAGCGGCTGTTCAGCCGGATCGAGCGGAGCCTGGCGGCGAACAGGCCGCGCGAGACGCGTTCCAGTTTGGTGCGCTCCTGGGCCTCCTGGCCGAAGCCCTTGACCACCCGGACTCCGCCGATGGCGGCGTCCACCACGCCGGCGACGGCGGCCGCCTCCTGCTGGGCGGCCCAGGTGGCGGGGAACAGCCGCTTGCGGCTGAGGGTGCTCAGCCACCACAGCACGGGGCCCATCACCAGGGCGATCAGGGTGAGCGGCGGGGAGAGCCACAGCATGACGCCGAGGGACATCCCGAACATCAGCAGGTAGCCGGTCATCATCGGCAGCATCGAGAGCAGGCCGTTGACCAGCTGGAGGTCGGAGGTGGCCCGGCCGACCACCTGGCCGGTGTCGAGCCGGTCCTGCCGGTACCCGTCCAGCCGGGTGAGGGAGCGGAACAGGTCGGCCCGCATGTCGTGCTGGACGTCGAGCGCGAGCTGCCCGCCGTAGTAGCGGCGTACCTGGGTGCAGGCGAAGACCAGCAGGGCGGCCAGCACCAGGGCGACCGCCCAGGGGGTGAGCGAACGGGTGTGTGCGGTGATCACGTCGTCGATGATCAGTTTGGTGATCAGCGGGACGACCGAGGTGACCGCCATACCGAAGAGGGAGGCCCCGAAGGCCAGCAGCACGTTGCGGCGGTAGCGCCAGCAGTAGCCGCTGAGCCTGCGCAGCCAGCCCGCGCCGGGGTTGTCGGTGGGGTCCGGATCCGGACCTGCGGCAGGCGCCGGCTGCCCGGCGGCGGCGGTCGACCGGGCCGGCGGGGCCGGCTTGTGGCCGTTTCCGCCGGTGTGGTCGTCTCTGCCGTTCCGCCGGGATATCTCCGCGGTGGAACCTTGATTCTCAGGCATATTTAGGGATGCTAACCATTCGCAGGTGGGGCGTCCATCGCGCTCGAACGAGATGAACGGACGGCAGGCTCAACGACCGGCGGCCGCGGTTCCTTCCCGCCCTCCCACCATGCCCCGGCCGCCCGGCGCGCCGCACCGGACGGGCGCCCCGAGCGGGATCGACCGTTGGACCTACGCCCGCCGGCGGATCCGGCGGCGGACGCGACTGCGGAGACCGCGCCGGATCAGCCGGCGGCGCCGTTCGGAGCCCCGTTCGGAGCACCGTCCGGAGCGCCGTTCGCGGCGGCCGAGAAGGCTCCCTGGGCCAGGCTGTGCAGCAGGGCGGCCATGCCGTCCCGCGGCAGACCGGACCGCTCGGCGCGCTCGGGCTGCGCCTGGCCGGAGCCCGCGCTGTGCGGGGTGGAGTTCAGCAGTCCGAAGACGGCGTGCACGGCGGCGCGGGCCCGCTGCTCGGACTCGGCGGCCGCCAGGCCCGGGATCGCCTCCCGGACGATCTCCACCCACAGCTCGACGTACTTGCGCTGGAGCCGGCGGACCCGCCGCCGGTCGTCCTCCTTGAGGTGCAGCAGCTCGCGGTCGTGCAGGGTGATCAGGTCGGGGTCGTCGAGCGCGAAGTCGACATGGCCGGAGATCAGGGCGTCCAGTGCGGCGGTCGGGCCGTCGGCCTCACCCGCCCGGCGGCGTCCCTCCTCCAGCAGCCGCTCGCTGATCCCGACCAGCAGGTCGGCGAGCATGGCGTCCTTGCCCGCGAAGTGGCGGTAGAGGCCGGGGCCGCTGATCCCCACGGCCTTGCCGATCTCGTCCACCCCGACCCCGAGGAAGCCGCGGGCCGCGAACAGCCGGGCGGCCTCCTTCCGGATCTGATCGCGACGGGGGAGCCCGGAGGCGGTTGGGGCGTTCGACATGCCGCCCATCGTAGACAGCCGGGTTATCGCCCGTTAACCTGGCGGCAGGAGTTAACGGTCATTAACGTGGGGGCGCGGGCACCTCCGTCCGCCCACCTCTTCGGCTCCGAGGGCAAGGGAGCTCTTGGGATGTCCCTCTCAACCTTTGGATCGACGGCCGGGTCTGCGGCCGGGTTCGCCTTCGGCGGGGCCGGCGGTGCGCCCGGCGACGCGGTCGGTGGTCCGGCCCGCGGCGCGGTCCGGAGCACCGGCGCCGCCGCCGCACCCGCCCCCCGGCTGGAGAGCGCGGTGGACGCCGGATCGCCGGCCTACCGGGCGAACGTCGAGGCGCACCGGGCGCTGGTCGCGGAGCTCCGCGCGAAGCTCGCCGCGGCCGCCCTCGGCGGCGGGGCGAAGGCCCGGGCCCGGCACACGGCCCGCGGCAAGCTGCTGCCGCGCGAGCGGGTGGACGCCCTGCTCGACCCCGGCTCCCCCTTCCTGGAGCTCTGCCCGCTGGCGGCCGACGGCCTGTACGACGGCGCCGCGCCGGCCGCCGGTGTGATCGCCGGGATCGGGCGGGTGGCCGGTCGCGAGGTCGTGGTGGTCGCCAACGACGCCACGGTCAAGGGCGGCACCTACTACCCGATGACGGTCAAGAAGCACCTGCGCGCGCAGGAGGTGGCCCTGGAGAACCGGCTGCCCTGCATCTACCTGGTCGACTCCGGTGGCGCCTTCCTGCCGATGCAGGACGAGGTGTTCCCGGACCGCGACCACTTCGGGCGGATCTTCTACAACCAGGCCCGGCTGTCGGCCGCCGGCATCCCGCAGATCGCCGCCGTGCTCGGCTCGTGCACCGCCGGTGGCGCCTACGTCCCGGCGATGAGCGACCAGGCGGTGATCGTCCGCAACCAGGGCACCATCTTCCTCGGCGGGCCGCCGCTGGTGAAGGCCGCGACCGGCGAGGTCGTGACGGCCGAGGAGCTGGGCGGCGGCGACCTGCACTCCCGTACCTCGGGGGTCACGGACCACCTCGCCGAGGACGACCCGCACGCGCTGTCCATCGTCCGCACCATCGTCGCCGGGCTCGGCCCGCGCGCCGCGCAGCCCTGGCCGCTCGCACCGGTGGAGCCCCCGGCGGTCGACCCGGCCGGGCTGTACGGCGCGGTGCCGGTCGACCCGCGCACGCCGTACGACGTCCGCGAGGTGATCGCCCGTCTGGTCGACGGCAGCCGGTTCGCCGAGTTCAAGGCGGAGTACGGCAACACCCTGGTGACCGGCTTCGCCAAGATCCACGGGCACCCGGTCGGCATCGTCGCCAACAACGGTGTGCTGTTCGCCGAGTCCGCGCTCAAGGGCGCCCACTTCATCGAGCTGTGCGACCAGCGCGGCATCCCGCTGCTCTTCCTGCAGAACATCACCGGCTTCATGGTCGGCCGCCAGTACGAGGCCGGCGGGATCGCCAAGCACGGGGCGAAGATGGTCACCGCGGTGGCCTGCACCCGGGTGCCCAAGCTGACCGTGGTGATCGGCGGCTCCTACGGCGCCGGGAACTACTCGATGTGCGGCCGGGCCTACTCGCCGCGCTTCCTGTGGATGTGGCCCGGCGCGAAGATCTCGGTGATGGGCGGCGAGCAGGCGGCCTCCGTCCTCGCCACCGTCCGCCGGGACCAGCTGGAGGCCCAGGGCGAGGACTGGCCGGCCGAGGCGGAGGACGCGTTCAAGCGCCCCGTCCGCGAGCAGTACGAGCGGCAGGGCAACGCCTACTACGCCACGGCCCGGCTCTGGGACGACGGTGTGATCGACCCGCTGGACACCCGTACCGCGCTCGGCCTCGCGCTCACCGCCTGCGCCAACGCGCCGCTGGCCGAACCCCGGCCGTACGGCGTCTTCCGGATGTGAGCCACGGCCGACCCCGTGGCCGTCCCGACCCGGCCGCCACACCCCGGCGGCTCTCCTCGACCAGGAGGAACACCTCCCATGTTCGACACCGTCCTCGTCGCCAACCGGGGTGAGATCGCCCTCCGGGTGATCCGCACCCTGCGGCGACTCGGCGTCCGGTCGGTCGCGGTCCACAGCGACGCGGACGCCGACGCCCCGCACGTGCGGGCCGCCGATGTGGCCGTCCGCCTCGGTCCCGAGGGCCACAGCGACAGCTCGGCCGCCGAGACCTACCTGCGCACCGACCAGATCCTGGCCGCCGCCCGCCGGACCGGCGCGCAGGCCGTCCACCCCGGCTACGGCTTCCTCGCCGAGAACCCGGCCTTCGCACGGGCCTGCGCCGAGGCCGGGCTGGTCTTCATCGGCCCGCCGCCGCGCGCGGTGGAGCTGATGGGCGACAAGATCAACGCCAAGGAGGCCGTCCGGGTCGCGGGCGTGCCCGTGGTGCCGGGCAGCCGGGGCGGCGCACCGTCCGACGAGGACCTCACCCGCGCGGCCGCCGAGATCGGCTTCCCCGTCCTGCTCAAGCCGTCCGCCGGTGGCGGTGGCAAGGGCATGCGGCTGGTCCGCGACCCGGCCGAGCTGCCGTCCGAACTGGCGGCCGCCCGCCGGGTGGCCAGGACGGCGTTCGGTGACGACACCCTGCTGCTGGAGCGCTGGGTCGACCGGCCGCGGCACATCGAGGTCCAGGTCCTGGCCGACACCCACGGCCGGACGGTGCACCTCGGCGAACGCGAGTGCAGCCTGCAGCGCCGCCACCAGAAGCTGATCGAAGAGGCTCCCTCCGTCCTGCTGAACGCCGAGACCCGGGCCGCCATGGGCGAGGCCGCCGTCCGCGCGGCCGAGGCCTGCGGTTACACCGGCGCCGGCACGGTGGAGTTCATCGTGCCCGGCCTCGACCCCGACCAGCCCGTCCCCGACGGGGTCCTGGACTTCTTCTTCATGGAGATGAACACCCGGCTCCAGGTGGAACACCCCGTCACCGAGCTGGCCATCGCCGTGGGAGCGGACACCGCGCACCCCGAGCGGCTCGACCTGGTGGAGTGGCAGGTCCGGGTCGCCGCCGGCGAGCCCCTGCCGTACGAGCAGTCGGACATCTCCTTCGTGGGCCACGCCATCGAGGCCCGGATCTGTGCCGAGGACCCCGACCGCGACTTCCTGCCCACCGGTGGCCGGATCCTGCACCTGTCCGAGCCGGGCGGCGAAGGCATCCGGGTGGACAGCGGCGTCGCCGCCGGCACCGAGATCGGCAGCCTGTACGACCCCATGCTGGCGAAGGTCATCGCGTACGGGCCCGACCGCCCGACCGCGCTCCGCCGGCTGCGGGCCGCCCTCGCGGAGACCGACATCCTCGGCGTGACCACCAACACCGGTTTCCTCCGGCGGCTGCTGGCCCACCCCGAGGTCGCGGCCGGCCGCCTCGACACCGGCCTGGTCGAACGGACCGTCCAGCAGACCCCCGTCCTTCTGGCCTCGCCGTTCGCCCACACCGATGCCGCCGAGGCGACCGCAACCGTCGGCACGGCGGACGCCGGAAGCACGGCCGCCGGTGCCGAGGCCTCCGCCACCGAGCTCGTCCACTTCGCCGCCGCACTGGCCCGGCAGCTGGACCTCACCCCCACCGCCGCCCCCGGCGGCTGGGCCGATCCGTTCTCCCTCCCGTCCGGCTGGCGCCTGGGCGGCGAGGCCGCCTGGACGACCCACCACCTCCGTCTGCCGGGCCGCACCCCCGTCACCGTCCAGGTGCGCCCCAGCACGACCGGAAGCGTGGCACACGCCACTGACAATCCCTCGGAGACCGGCCCCGAGCTGCAGATCCGGCTCGGCGACGGTCCGATCCGACGGGCCCGGGTGTCCCGGTCGGGGCACCGGCTCCAGCTCACCGTCGACGGCCTGCAGACGACCTTCGCCCACACCACCGACGACGCCGCCTTCCAGCCGGTCCACTGGCTGGGCCTGGACGGCGACGCCCTGGCGGTGCACCCGTACGACCCGGTGGCGGAGCGCACCGCCGCCGGCGCCACGCAGCACGGCGCCCTCACCGCACCGATGCCCGGCACCGTGACGGTGGTCAAGGCCTCCGTCGGCGAGCAGGTGAAGCGCGGACAGGCTCTGCTGGTCCTGGAGGCCATGAAGATGGAACACGTGATCGCCGCGCCGTACGACGGCACGGTCGCGGAACTGCGCGCCACCGCCGGCAGCACCGTCGCGATGGACGAGCTGCTGGCCGTGGTGACCGCTCCCGAGGACACCGCCGCACCGGCGGAGGTGGCGCCGTGACCGCCGCACCGCAGCCCGGCAACGCCCCGGCGGGCGGCGACCGGGCGGCCGGCCCCGCCGAGCCGGAGCCCGGCGTCCTCGAACTCGGCCTGCCCGACCCGGTCCCGGACCCGACGCTGCCGGCCCGGGTGCGCATCCACGAGGTGGGGCCGCGCGACGGCCTGCAGAACGAGAGCGCGCTGGTCCCCGTCGAGGTGAAGGCGGAGTTCGTCACCCGGCTCGCGGCCGCCGGCCTGCGCACCGTCGAGGCCACCAGCTTCGTCCACCCCAAGTGGGTACCCCAACTGGCCGACGCGGAGCAGCTGATGCCCGAGCTGGCCGGCCTGCCCGCGCTGCACCCGGGCCTGCGGCTGCCGGTCCTGGTCCCCAACGAGCGCGGCCTGGACCGGGCACTCGCGCACCACGCCAGCGACATCGCGGTCTTCGCCAGCGCCACCGAGACCTTCGCCCGGCGCAACCTCAACCGGTCCGCGGACGAGGCGATGGCCATGTTCCGCCCGGTGGTCGAGCGGGCCGGCGCGGCCGGGGTGCCCGTCCGCGGCTACCTGTCGATGTGCTTCGGCGACCCGTGGGAAGGCCCGGTGAGCCCCGCCCAGGTCGTCCGCCACGGTCTGCAGCTGCTCGAGATGGGCTGCAGCGAGCTCAGCCTCGGCGACACCATCGGCGTGGCCACCCCGGGCCAGGTGACGGGCCTGCTGGCCGCGTTCGTGCGGGCCGGCGTCCCGGTCGACCGGCTCGCCGTCCACTTCCACGACACCTACGGCCAGGCCCTGGCCAACACCCTGGCCGCGCTGCGCGGCGGTGTGACCGTGGTGGACGCCTCGGCCGGCGGCCTCGGCGGCTGCCCGTACGCCAAGAGCGCGACCGGGAACCTCGCCACCGAGGACCTGGTCTGGATGCTGCACGGCCTCGGCATCGACACCGGGGTCGACCTCGCCGCCCTGGTCGCCACCAGTGGCTGGATGGCCCGGCAGCTCGGCCGGCCCAGCCAGTCCCGGACGGTCCGGGCGCTGCTCGGACCGTCCGGCTGAACCACCGCCGGGGCGCCGGCCGGCGGGGCACCACCGCCGACGCCCCGGACGAACCGGGTCACCACCCGGCTCGGCGCGTCCGACGGGCGACCCCGTCGCACGTCCGAAGGCCGACAGGCCCCGCCCGGACCGGACCGGCCCGGGCCCGGCCCGTCGAACCATCCACCGAAACTCCCTCACCTCGGCCTCACCGGCCCGATCCCAGGAGGATCCCCATGCTCGACCACCGGTTGGACAACGAGTACGAGCAACTCCGCCGCACCGTCGCCGAATTCGCCCAGGACGTGGTCGCGCCGAAGATCGGCGAGTTCTACGAGCAGGGGGAGTTCCCGTACGAGATCATCCGGGAGATGGGCCGGATGGGCCTGTTCGGCCTGCCGTTCCCGGAGGAGTACGGCGGCATGGGCGGTGACTACTTCGCGCTCTGCCTCGTCCTGGAGGAACTGGCCCGGGTCGACTCCTCGGTGGCCATCACGCTGGAGGCCGCGGTCTCGCTCGGCGCGATGCCGATCTACCGCTTCGGCACCGAGGAGCAGAAGCGCACCTGGCTCCCCCGGCTGACCTCGGGCGAGATGCTCGGGGCCTTCGGCCTCACCGAGCCCGAGGGCGGCACGGACGCCGGCGCGACCCGCACCACGGCCCGCTTCGACGAGGCCACCAACGAGTGGGTGATCAACGGCACCAAGTGCTTCATCACCAACTCGGGCACCGAGATCACCGGGCTGGTCACGGTGACCGCCCTGACCGAACCGATCACTCGTTCGAGTGAAGGTGGCGCAGATTCCTCGCCCACCCGCGAGATCTCGTCCATCATCGTGCCCACTGGAACTCCGGGGTTCCAGGTGTCCAAGAAGTACTCCAAGGTCGGGTGGAACGCCTCCGACACCCGCGAACTGTCCTTCACCGACTGCCGTGTCCCCGCCGAGAACATGCTCGGCGCGCGTGGCCGAGGCTACGCACAGTTCCTGCGGATCCTCGACGAGGGCCGCATCGCCATCGCAGCCCTGTCCACCGGCCTGGCCCAGGGCTGCGTCGACCAGTCACTCACCTACGCCGAGACCCGCCGCGCCTTCGGCCGGCAGATCGGCGCCAACCAGGTCATCCAGTTCAAGCTCGCCGACATGGAGATGCGCGCCCACACCGCCCGCCTGGCCTGGCGGGACGCCGCCTCCCGGCTGCTGCACGACGAGCCGTTCAAGAAGGAGGCCGCGATCGCCAAGCTGTACGCGTCCGAGGCCGCCGTCGACAACGCCCGGGAGGCCACCCAGATCCACGGCGGCTACGGCTTCATGAACGAGTTCCCGGTCGCCAGGTTCTGGCGCGACTCCAAGATCCTGGAGATCGGCGAGGGCACCTCCGAGGTGCAGCGCATGCTCATCGCGCGCGAGTTGGGCATGACGTACTGACGGAGCACTACCCCGCCCACCGGGCCGACATCCACACCGTCGCCTGACGGAGCACCACCGCGGCCGCCGTCCGCGGCCGACCGGACCCAGGGCCGGTCGGCCGCGGAGCCGGCACGCACCCGAGCCCGCTCGGGCGCGAGATGACGATCCCTCAGGGGATCACGATGACAGGCCGGTTGGCGCGGCGCGCCAGGCGGCTGGACACCGATCCGAAGAGCTTGCCCAGCAGACCGTGGGTACTGCCCACCACGATGGCGTCGGCGGCGTACTCCCGGCCGACCTCCTCGATCTCATGACAGATGTCCCCGCCCCGCTCCACCAGGATCCAGGGAACTCCGGCCAGGAAGTCGGCACAGGCGAGTTCCAGCCCGAGGATCTCGGTGCGATGGTCGGGAAGATCCACGAAGACCGGCGGCTCGCACCCCGCCCAGACCGTGGCCGGCAGGCGGTTGGCCACATGAACGATGACCAGCCCGCACTGGGACCGGCGAGCCATCCCGACCGCGTAGGCCAGGGCCCGCTCACTCGACAGTGAGCCGTCGAAGCCGACCACCACACCGTGCTGGAAGGCCGGATCGCACGGCCGGAGAGGCTGCTCCTGGGGCCCGGGCCCCCCGCTCTCCCCCTCGGTCGGCCCGGCGCCGACCCGCCGACCCGGCAGCGGGCCGCTGTCGCCGGCCGACCGGCCGTCCCCCGCTCCGTCCCGGTGCGCGGCCTCGGTGACGGGCACCGCGCTCCGGTAGCGGCGATCCGGGCGGGACGGGGGCATCGGGCGGCCAAGGCGTGCGATCCCGCCCAGCAGGCCGGACAGCGCCCACCGGGAGGCCCGGGAACCGGGCACGGAGCCGTCGACCCGTCGCGAGGTGACGTCCGCCTGGGCGGATCGGGGAGGCTCAAAACCAACCATGGCTCAAAGCTCTTCAGACTGAGGCGGGCCGACAGGAGGGGAAATGGTTTCCCCGGCAGGAGGCACAGTCCGCGGCACCGGGCCGATCCATGCCGAGCACCACTGAATGTGACCTGTTCCTTTCAGAGTACGACGAGCCGGGGCCCCCGCCCAGCAGCAGAGCCCCTCGGGACTGCGGCCGTCCCGCCAACGGCGGGAGCACGCCGAGTCCTCCGCGCCCCCTCCACCGGTCAACCGGAGGCTGAGCCGGGCCCGACCGGAGAGAAGGTTCCCTGGAGCTTGACCGAACAGACCCCTGCGCGCAACAGGACATCCACACAACGTGATCCGACTGTCATCCCGTCGCGTCCTGTAGGCCCCTCTGATCCCATTCACCCCACCTGCCCCAGCGCGTCGACCTGATCCGGCCAATCCCCGGCATTTCGGGCCGCTGGTTGGCAATTGCCAGATGCATAGGGCCCCCCGCTGGCAGCATGCTGGACATGCCGCTGCTCCTGTTCGACCTCGACAACACACTGCTTCCGAGGGACGCCGCCTACCGCGCCTGGGCACAGGACTTCCTGGCCGAGCACAGCCTGCCCGCCACCGACCTCGACTGGCTGTCCACCCTCGACGGCAGCGGCTACGTGCCACGGAGCACGGTCCTGGGGGCCGCCAAGCGCCGCTACGGCCTCGACCACTCCCTGGACTTCCTGCTCGCCCACTACCGCCGCGGAATCAACTCCCACATCGCCTGTCCCGACTCGCACGTCAAGGCACTCCGCGCCGCCCGGTCCGCAGGCTGGACCCTCGGCATCGTGAGCAACGGGGGCACCCGCCCGCAACTGGAGAAGATCCGGCGCACCGGCCTCGGCGCCCTGGTCGACGGGTGGGTGATCTCCGAGGAGGCCGACTGCCTCAAGCCGGACCCGCTGATCTTCGAGATCGCGGCGCAGCGCTGCGGTGTACCGCCCGGCCCCGGCTGGACGTCCCAGACCTGGATGGTCGGCGACCACGCGCCGGCCGACATCGCGGGCGCGGAGGCGACCGGGCTGCGCAGCGTCTGGCTGCACCACGACCGGCCCTGGAGCGAGCCCGGCTACCGGCCCACCCTGAGCGCCCGCGGGCTGCCCGAGGCGGTCGGCATGGTCCTGACGGCACGCAACGCCCCCACCACCGGCTCCCTGGGCACCGCCGGATCCCGGGGCACCGGCCTGCCGGGGCGCCCTCGACTTCGGCGCCAGGCCGACCAGTTCGCCACCGCCGTCCTCGCCGACCAGTCCGCTGCCGCGGCCGACCGTCGGGCCGGCCGGGGCACCTCGTTCGCCAGGCCCGCGTCGCCGCACCCGGTGGCACCGGCCTCGCTCGGCGCGTTCGCCTACCCCGCCGAGGGGGCGGGCGCGGTCGCCGGGTAGCGCCACCATCGGCTCACACCGTGCTCCCGGAAGCCCATCTTCCGGTACAGCGGTTCGCCCAGCAGGGTGGCCACCAGGGTCACGACCCGGTCCGGGTACGCCGTCAGCGCGTGCTCCATGACGGCGCGGGCGGCCCCCTGGGAGCGGTGCTCGGGCAGGGTGGCCACCCAGTACACGCCGACCACCTCACCGTCGTCGTAGGTCAGGCAGGCGCTCGCGGGCTCCCCGTCCCGCCGTACGAGCCAGGCCCGGAAGCCCGGCCGTTCCAGCAGAGCCGCCGGGAGCAGGCCGCCCCGCCGCCAGGGCTGGTACGCGGGTACGGGGAAGCCCTCCACCACCGTCCGCTCCACCACCGCCAGCCCGTCGGCGTCGAGTACCTCACAGGTCGCCGGCCCGGGGTGTGACGCTGCGGCAGCGACCCCGACCCCGACCGCGCCGGTGCCCATGCTCGCGCCCATGCCCGTACCCGTAATCGCGCCGCCGTCGACGACGGGCTCGCGGGCCATCACCGCGTACCCGATGCCCGGCTCGAAGCCGAAGCCGGAGAGGTCGAGCCGGTTGTAGGGGTCCTCCACACAGAGCTGGGCGTCCTGCCGTTCCCGGAACTGGGCCACCAATTGCTCCTGCAGGGCGGCGGGGTCGGGGTAGGGGCGGGTCACCACGATGCGGTCCGCCTCGACCCGGCCCCCGGCTCCCCCGCCGCATCTGACGGCGGTGAAGCCCGGCCGACGGACCCGCTCCCAGCCGTTGGCCTCGGCCCGGGCCAGCAGGAACGCGGCGGCGTTGTCGTTGGCCAGTTCGAGCCGGCGGCGGATCTCCATGACCCGACGATAGTCCCGCGTGTCGCGGCTCCCCCGCCAAGGGCTCGACCGCCATGCCGGTCGGCTGCCGCAGCGTCACCCAGGGCCCTGCGGAGGCCTGCAGCGCACCCCACGCGTTCCCCGCGGCGCCCCGAGGGCCGCACCCGCCGCGCGGACCACCGCCCGGACCGCGCCCGGACCACCGCCCGGCCGGCGCGCCGGGCAACCTCGCAGGCACCCGGTCCGACCGGCCCGACGGACCGTCATGCGGCCGTGCCGCCCCGGGCCCCGGCGGACGGACACCGCCGGCCGGCACTCCCCGGGGCCCGCACGGCCCCCCGCGACCGTCGCAGGCCGCCGCAGGCCGTCGCGAGCAGTCGCAGGCCGTGCTCGAAACGCCGGCCCGGCGCCGGCGGGACAGCACCCGGGAGCGCGCGCGAATGCCATGCGCGCCCCCGTTTCCCACCGCCTGTTTTCGGTCAATCTGCGAACACCCTCTTCCGCTTGGGCAAAGCCGCAGTCCAAAGCGGTGACGGAGGAGCGGGAGTCCGCGACAGCGGGTGATCGGTCGTGCGACAACCAGCCACCATTGCCCCCGCCCCCTTCACAGGGGGGTCGACGGGTGCCACGCTTCGTGATCGAATGCATCGCGCCAAATTGCCATGTCGACATAGCGTCGGATGGTGAACTTGTCACAACGGCAACGGTCCACCAAGTAGATTCGATCTTGGCGAACAGCGCGGCACCACCACACCACACCACCGAGGGGGCTGGAGCGCCTTGAGCAGGGTGAGCAGGAGCGACACGGGTCCTGACAGCGGCCAGCCGTCGACCAGTCTCCCGGGCCGTTCCGCCAGAGCGGGTGTGGCCAAGCCCGACTGGGTCGCCCCGGGCACCTCCGGCCACCCGACCGCCCGTCAGGCCGGGCGTCGGGCCGGCGACCTCACCCCTCCCCCCGGCGGCGCCGGCACCGGTTCGGGGCTGACGCACGGCCAGTTCGCGGTGGAGTACGGGCCCTCGGCCTCGTACGGCCCCTCAGCGCACACCGCCGCGCACACCGCCGCCTACGCCCACGGCCCGTCGTCCCCCTCGGCCCCGCTCGGGCTCGCCGGACCGACCGCCCCGGCCGGATACACCGCCGGTGGCGCCACCCCGCACGCGGGCCTCCCCTCGTACGCCACGTCCGCCGCCGGCACGGCCACCGCCGCCTCGGCCTTCGGCGCCGGCCCGGGTGCAGGTACGGGCACCGGCCAGGCGCCCTCCGCGGGCCCGGGCGGCGGCTTCGCGAGCGCCGTGAACGGCCCGGGCCAGGCCGGGCTGTCGGCGCCCGCACCCCGCAAGCTCTCCGGCCGGCGGCGCCGCGAGACCGTGGCCGTCCTGATCTTCAGCGGCGCTCCCATCTTCGAGAGCTCGATCCCGCTCTCCGTCTTCGGCGTCGACCGCCAGGACGCCGGGGTCCCGCGCTACCGGCTGCTGGTCTGCGCGGGCGAGGAGGGGCCGCTCACCACCACCGGCGGCCTGACCCTGACCGCCCCGTACGGCCTGGAGGCGCTGTCGCGGGCCGGGACCATCGTCGTCCCCGCCTGGCGGTCGATCTCCCAGCCGCCGCCCGCCGAGGCGATCACCGCACTGCGCAAGGCCCACCACGAGGGCGCCCGGATCATCGGCCTGTGCACCGGAGCCTTCGTGCTGGCCGCGGCCGGGCTGCTCGACGGGCGTCCGGCCACCACCCACTGGATGTACGCGCCGACGCTGGCCAAGCGCTACCCGCGCGTCCATGTCGACCCGCGCGAGCTGTTCGTGGACGACGGCGACGTGCTCACCTCGGCCGGTACGGCGGCCGGCATCGACCTCTGCCTGCACGTGGTGCGCAGCGACCACGGCACCGAGGCCGCGAACGCGCTGGCCCGCCGCCTGGTCGTGCCCAACCGGCGCAGCGGGGGCGGACAGGCCCAGTACATCGATCAGTCTTTACCTGAAGAGATCGGCAACGACCCGCTGGCCGAGGTGGTCACCTGGGCGCTGGAGAACCTCAATCAGCAGTTCGACGTCGAAGTGCTGGCCGCTCGCGCGTACATGAGCCGGCGCACCTTCGACCGGCGGTTCCGCACGCTCACCGGCAGCGCGCCGCTGCAGTGGCTGATCACGCAGCGCGTGCTGCAGGCCCAGCGGCTGCTGGAGACCTCGGACCTGTCGGTGGACGACGTCGCGCGGCGGTGCGGGTTCCGTTCGCCGGTGGCTCTGCGCGGCCACTTCCGACGGCAGTTGGGGGTGTCCCCGGCGGCGTACCGGACCACCTACCGGGCCCGCCGGCCGGCACCCTCCGGTGTCGTCCCGTCGCAGGCCCTGCCGGGCGAGCGCGCACTGCAGGGTGAGCGGTCGGCGCACGGCCTCGCCACGGCGGGCGCGCCCGGCCTGACGGGCGGTTCGGCGCTGTTCGGCGGCCATGGCGTCCCCGGCGGCTTCACGGGCCCGGGTTCCGGCGCGGGAGCGGCGGGTACGACGGCCGGCTCCGCGCAGTCGCACGGCGCCGCGGCGGCCCCGGGCCACGCTTCGGCGTACCCGGCGGGACACCAGGGGAGCCACCCCTCCGGCCACCAGGCCGGTCATCAGGCCGGCCACCCGGGCACGCCCTCGGCCGACCGGGGCGGCCCGGCCGGCGGGCAGCCCGGACGCGGCCGGATCCGTCCGCTCGTCCCGCCCCAGCCCGGGCCGGCCCCGAGCCGCTCCGGCCGGCTCGCCGACCGGTCACCGGACCTCCAGGCCGAGCGGGGGGCCGACCGGGGAACCGACCGGGGAACCGAGCGGGGGCCGGCCGCTCCGGCGGCGCCGACGGGCGGCCCGACGCCCGGTCCGCCCCGCGCGGCGATCGACCGGGGGGCCTGCGCGGCGGCCCGCGGAGCGACGACCGGGCGGCCGTGGAGCACGCGGTGGCGGAGGAGGACCACGGCCAGCACGGGCCGAGCGCCCGCGGGCAGGGCCTGGGTCACCGTCCCGACGGCGGTTCCCGGCCGGCCGAGCCGCACCCGGACGACACCGCTGCCGCCGACCCCGCCCAGGAGGACGCGGCGCAGGCCGACGGCGGATCGTCGGCGCACGGAGGCCAGGCACAGCACCCCCGCACGGCCCGACCGCTGTCCGCCTCGCGTGATCGCGCCGTAGGGTGAGTGGCGTGAATGACCGATTGGTATGGATCGACTGTGAAATGACCGGCCTCGACCTCGACCGGGACGCCCTGGTCGAGGTCGCCGCACTGGTGACCGACTCGGAGCTGAACATCCTCGGCGAGGGTGTGGATGTCATCATCCGTCCGCCGGCCGAGGCGGTGGAGAACATGCCCGACGTGGTGCGCACCATGCACACCGCCTCCGGCCTGCTCACCGAGCTGGAGCAGGGCGTCACGCTGGCGGAGGCCGAGGAGCGGGTGCTCGCGTACATCCGCGAGTTCGTGCCCGAGGCGGGCCGGACGCCGCTGTGCGGCAACTCGGTCGCCACCGACCGAGGCTTCCTCTCCCGGGACATGCCCACGCTGGAGGGCTACCTCCACTACCGGATCGTGGACGTCTCCTCGATCAAGGAGCTGGCCCGCCGCTGGTACCCGCGCGCCTACTACAACAGCCCGCAGAAGGGCGGCAGCCACCGCGCCCTGGCGGACATCCGCGAGAGCATCGCCGAACTCCGCTACTACCGCGAGGCGGTGTTCGTCGAGCAGCCGGGCCCCGACACCGAGACCGCTCGGGCCATCGCGATCAAGCACCAGCTGCCGACCCCCTGACCAGCCCTCTGATCGGAGCGGTACTCGAAACCCTGGCGCGAGCACTCTCTCGGATCCTGTAGAGTTCTTCCTGTCGGAGCGGGAACGCCCCGGACAGATGGTGGGTGTAGCTCAGTTGGTAGAGCACCTGGTTGTGGTCCAGGTGGCCGCGGGTTCGAGTCCCGTCACTCACCCCATCAAGCCGAAGGGCCTGATCTTCTCGGAAGATCAGGCCCTTCGGCTTTTCCCCGTTCCCGCCCACTCCCCTTCTCCTGCCCGAGCCCGTGCCGCACCGACTGCCGGCACCCCCTCCCCGAACAAGCTACCCACTAGTAACATTGCTGCCATGACCACACCTTCGATCGGGCAGCTGCTCGACTCCACCGTCCCCATGGCTCACACCCTCAAGATCGAGTACCTGGAGACGAGCCCCGAGCGGGCCGTGCTCCAGCTGCCCGATCAGCCCGCGTTCCACAACCACGTCGGCGGCCCGCACGCCGGTGCGATGTTCACCCTGGCCGAGTCCGCCAGCGGCTGCATCGTGCTCGCGGCCTTCGGGGACCAGCTCTCCCGCGCCGTGCCGCTCGCCGTCAACGCGGAGATCGAGTACAAGAAGCTCGCCATGGGCGTGGTGACGGCGACGGCCACCCTCGGCCGCCCGATCGCCGACGTGGTCGCCGAGCTCGACAAGGGCGAGCGCCCGGTCTTCCCCGTCACCGTGGAGATCACCCGCGCCGACGGCGGCGTCACCGGTGTGATGACCATCACCTGGACCCTGCGCCCCAACTCCTGAGTCCAGGGCGCTCCTGGCGCCCCCGACGGCCCCGGCTCCGGTCGGCCGCGACCGTCGGGGGCCCGCCCCACCCCGCGCCACCCCGTCTCACCCCGCCGAGCCCGCCGCAGCCGTCCCGCGACCGCGCGCCACGGGACCGCACCACGCGACCGCACCACGAGCGGGGGCCACCCCGGGTTCGGCGGGCTCGGCCGCAGCCGTCCTGATGCACCGGCAGCGGGAGTACGCCACCCCCTCGGCCGGCCCCCAGATCGGCCGGAAATCGACCCTCCTGGGGCGCCCCCGGCACCGTCCGGACAACAGGACGCCACCGGGCCGGGCCGGCCCCGGGGGCGCACGGCCGGCGCCGGCGGCCCACGGCGATGACGGACAGTCACCGCCCGGCGTGACCTCCCCGCGGTCCGGTCGTTCTCCCCTCACGTGCGAGCCAATCACGCGAACCCCCCGCCGCCCGAGGCCGACGGTGGCGCTCGCGCCACCGGTCACGGTGCCGCCGGCCGACTGCCCAGGACCCGGACGCTGGCGGCGGGTGGCGCCGTGCTCGCCCAAGTCTGCGGACTGGGGCTCGGGTTCAGCACCGTGGCCTACGCCGCCGGCGGGGAGTCCGGCACCGGCCGCTCCCAGCACTCCGACGCCCCCACCCCCGCGCCCGGCCCGCTCGGCCGGCCGGCGGACACCGTGACCCCCCTGCTGGAGCACACCGCGGCCCCCGTGGACCGCGTGCTGCGGGAGCGGATCAGGGCCGACGGGCTCCCGCTCCCGGGCCAGGCGGCCGCCGTACCCGACGCGTTCGCGATCGCCGCCGTCCTGCTCCCCACCGTCCCGGCGCAGCCGCACGCCGACGGCCCCGTCCGCGCCTCCCGCTCGGGGCAGACCGCCGCCGCGGCCCGGGCCGACACGGACACCTCGGACGCCTCGGTACCGGCGGTCGACGAGGCCTCGCTGATCACGGGCCCCGCCGGCCGGCCGGTGTCCGGCCCGGACCGGGCGGTCGTCGCCATCCCCCGGCCGGCCGCCGCCCTGGACGAGCTGGACCACGAGCCCACCGCGGACGAGCTGGCGCTCACCGCGGCCGTCCCGCTCCGGTCGGACGGGACGGACGGCGGGACGGCCGTGCTGGTCCCGATCGCCGCCGGCCTGCTGCTGACCGGCGCGGCGATGTACAAGCACCGGGGGCTCCCCCGCGGCCACTGACCACCGCGGCCACCGTCCCCGCGGGCCGGCCACGGTGTCACCGGAGTCGGGAGCGTCACCGCCCGGTCAGCGGAAGACCCCCGGCGGCGGGGTGGGTGACGGCGCCGCCGTCGCGTCGGTGGCGGGGGCGGACCCGGCCGTGAAGTCGACCAGCGCCCGGCCGTGCTCGATCCTGCCGAGGCTGGAGTCGGAGGCGACCCTCCGGCCGAGCTCCTCCAACGGCAGCGGCTGGTGACTCGCCGCCAGGATGAGATTGCCGAACCGCCTGCCGCGCAGCACCGCAGGGTCGGCGACCAGGCAGACCTCGGGGAAGACCGCGAGCAGGGTGGCGGCCTGGCTCCGGGCGAACGGCAGGGCGGAGCCGTCCGCGAGGTTGACGGCGAACCGGCCGGTGGGGGTGAGCGCTTTGGCGGCCAGTTGCGCGAACTCCACCGTCGCGCAGTGCGCGGGGACCCTCGCCCCGGCGAAGACGTCGGCGATGACGAGGTCCGCCGACCCCTCGGGGGTCCGTTCGAGCACCGACCGGGCGTCCGAGCCGCGGACCCTGATCTGCCAGCCCCGTTCCAACGGCAGCTCGGCACGGACCAGTTCGGTCAGCGCGGTGTCGATCTCGGCGACCTGCTGCCGCGACCGCGGCCGGGTGGCGGCGACGTACCGGGCCAGGGTGAGCGCGCCGCCGCCCAGGTGCAGGACGGTGACGGGGCGGCCGGGCGGGGCCGCGAGGTCGATCAGGTGGCCGAGCCTGCGCTGGTACTCGAAGCCGAGGAAGGACGGGTCGTCCAGGTCGACCAGCGACTGCGGCGCACCGTCGACCAGCAGTTGCCAGGCGCGGGGGCGGTCCCGGTCGGGGCGGAGCTCCGCCCGGCCGGACTCCACCTCGCGGACCAGCGGACCCTGGGCGTGCGTACGGCCACCGGGTGCACCGGTGGTGGCGGCCGGGTCGGCCTCGGATGGAGCCCTGCCGGCCCTGCTGCGTCCCATACGGTCATTATGTCCGCAGGCGACAGGCGGGCAGGGCGCCGGACGCCGCGCGGGTGCGGTCAGAAGGGCCCGAGGCCCCCCGCGGTCAGCGTGCAGGCCGCCTCGCACAGCGCGGAGCGCAGGACCCAGGCGTCGGTGGGCCGGGGCGGCGCCCCGGCGCCGGCCGGGGGCATCACCCAGCGGGGGTCGGTGGGGGCCGGCAGCACGGCCCCGGCGGTACAGGAGCTGCCGGGCAGGTGCCAGCCGCCGGCCGTGCCGGCCGGGACCAGGAAGGCGATCGCGGAGCCGCCCGCGGTCTGCAGCACCGACCCGCAGGCGCGCCGCAGCCGGAGGATGTCCACGGTCTCCAGGCCGTGCCGGACCGAGACCGTCACCAGGTCGTACCGCGTCGTCGGGCGTACGGCTCCCGCTCCGCCCCCGCCGAGGGCGGAGGTCTCCGCGCCGGGCGCCTCCGGCAGGAGTGCGGGGGCGACCGCGGGCAGTACCCGTTGGGTGGCCAGGCGTCGATAGTGCGGCGCTCCGATAGCCATGAGCCCTCCTGTCACCTCGTCAGGTCGGAAGCCGGGTCACTCGGTCGGGTGGGGGTGGGCGACCAGGCATCCGCGTACCAGGAGAACGCGTACGGGGCGCGGGAGGCCACGGGGTGGCGTACGGCAAGCCATGGCATTTCATGGCGGATCCCGGACGGAAGGGGCGAATTGTCCGCTATTGACCGGAGCTTGAGTGGACACCGTCCGCGTCCGGGCCGTGACTGCGGGTACTGTCGTGCCGACACCGGACGGCCACCCGACCCGTACCGGCACACCAGCACCCGCCGGCCCCACCCGGCCCGGCTTCTCGGCCGCACCACCGTCACACCCCGGGCGACGGCACCCGCCGGCGTCGCCCGGCCCCGCACGACCTTCGGTGCACGACCTCGGAGCGCAGCATGACAGCCACGCGACCGAACGGGCCCGGGCCCACGCCTGCCGCCCCGAACACCGTGATGCGCGCGCTGCGCGCCGACCTCTCCCCCGGCGAGTTCGCGACCGCGGTACGCCGGGCGGCCCGGGAGATCGGCGAGCACGTGTCCTGCGACGCGCGCTACGTCGGGCGGGTGGAGTCCGGCGAGATCCGCTGCCCCAACTACGCGTACGAGCGAGTGTTCCGCCACATGTGGCCGGGACGTTCCCTGGCGGACCTAGGGTTCGCCCCACGGACCGCGGTCCGCCGCCGGTCCGCCGCCGGCGGGCCGGTCGCGGTCCCCTCGCTCGACGACCTGCACCGGCCCGATGAGGAGAACGACGACGTGCGTCGCCGGACATTCCTGAGCGGCGGCCCGACCGCTCTCGCGACCGCGCTCGGCCTGGACGGCCCGGCGCGGGCCGCGGCCCCGCCACCGCACGCCGCGCGCCCGGGCCTGCCGGCCCCCCGGAAGGTGGGCGCCGCCGAGGTCGGGGGCGTGGAGCAGGCCGTCCGGGACATCCGGCTGCTCGACGACGCCCACGGGGCCGACCGCCTGCTGGAGATGGCCGGCCGGTCGCTGCGCGACGCCTACGTCCTGCTCGACGACGGTGAGTACGGCTCCGCGACCGAGCGCAGGCTGCAGGCCGGCGCCGGTGAGCTGGCCATCTCGGTCGGCTGGCTGGCGCACGACTCGAACCGGCTGATGGACGCCCGGTCGTTCTACAGCGAGGCGCTGGCCACCGCCCGGATGGCCGGCGACGCGGCCCTGGAGGCGCATGTCTTCTGCAACAGCGCGTTTCTGGCCCGGGACGCGGGCCGGCCCCGTGAGGCACTGCGGGCCGCCCAGGCCGGGCAGGCCGCCGCCCGCAGGCTCGGCTCGGCCCGCCTGCTCTCGCTGCTGTCGATGCGCGAGGCGGGAGGTTGGGCCCTGCTCCAGGACCGGGCCGCCTGCGAGCAGGCGCTGGCCCGGGCGTACACCCTGTTCGACCGGGGCGGGTCCGCCGCCGATCCGGAGTGGATGTCCTTCTACGGCGAGGCGGAGATCGCCGGCCTGGAGTCCCAGTGCTGGGCCGCGCTCGGCAGGTGGGACCTGGCCGGCGAGCGGGCCGGGCGGGCGGTCGACCTGCAACAGCCGCAGTTCGTCCGCAACCGGGCGCTGTACACCGCCGAGTTGGCCAACGACCGGCTCGGCCGGGGCGACCTGGTGGAGGCGGCCGAGCACGCCTCGGCGGCGGCCCTGCTGCTCGACCAGGTCCGTTCGGCGCGGATCCGCGGGATACTCGCGCACACCGCCGGACGGCTGCGCGAACACCCCCGGGTGCCGGAGGTCCGCAGGTTCCTGACCTCCTACCGGGCGGTGCTGGCCGCGGCCTGACCGGCGTCGCCCGGCTCGGCCCGTCAGTCCAGGTGGCTGAGGTCGTTCCAGATCTCCACCGCGGGCAGGCCGTACTCCCAGGACAGCACCGAGAGCGCGGCCGTCCCGAGCTTGAAGCGCTGCGCGTACTCCGGCGGCAGGCCGAGCCAGCGGGCGGTCAGGATCCGCAGCAGGTGCCCGTGCGCGAAGAGCACCACGTCGCAGTCGGCGCCGTGCATCGTGGTGGTGTCCGGATGCGGCTGCCCGTGGCGGGAGTTGAGCTCCTCGATCAGCCCGTCGACCCGGGCGGCCACGTCGGAGAGCTTCTCCCCGCCGGGGACGCCGTCGCGCCAGATCAGCCAGCCCGGGTGGTCGGTGGCCCGGATGTCGTGGCCGGTGCGGCCCTCGTACCGGCCGTAGTCCCACTCCAGCAGCTCGGTCCGGTCGACGGCGCGGCCGCCGAAGCCGGCCAGCTCGCAGGTCTCCCGCGCCCGGGAGAGCGGGCTGGTGTAGACGACGGCCTCGGGCAGTCCGTTCCACGGGGCCTTCGCCAGCCGGACGCCGAGGGCGCGGGCCATCGCCCGGCCCTCGGTGGTGAGCGGGACGTCGGTGCGGCCGGTGTGCCGGCCGGTGGCGGACCAGGAGGTCTCGCCGTGGCGGACGAGCACGATGCGGGCTGGCATGGGGGTTCTCCTCGTGGCTTGGTACGCGGCGGCCTGGCTCGCCGTTGAGGGCCTTGGGTCCATGATCCCGCACCGGCTCCCTACCTGCGGGTAGGGGCGTGCGCCCCGAGCCGCACGCCCCTGCGGTCGCGCCCGCCCCACGGCCTCCCACCGGCCACCGGACCCCTGCCCCGGGCGGGCCGCGGCAGGGGGAGCACCCGGTCTGTCGGTGCCGGGTGCGACACTGGGCCGCACCATGAACGTCTCGCATCCCGCGCAGGCCGACCCCCTGGCCGGACGGCTCGCCGAACTGCGCGGCCCGGTGCCGCAGCGCAGCCTCGACGCCCGCGCCCTCGCCGCCCTGGCCGCCAACCCCGGCTGCCGCCGCCGGGCCCTGCTCGACGCCGCGGGCGTCGACAAGGCCGCCGTCGCCCAGCAGCTGGGCCGCCCCGCACCGTTCGGCCAGTCGCCGTTCGCGATCGCCCGGGGCAACGTCTTCGAGGCCCGGCTGAAGGACGACGGGTACGCGGCCCTGCTCACCCCGCTGCGCCGCCTGCTCGGCCTGCCGCCCGAGGGCGGTACCCCGCCCGCCGTGCCCGACCTGCTGCGCCGGGCCACGCCGGCGGTGCGGGCCGAGCGCACCCGGGAGGTCCTGGCCGAGGCCGCCGCCGACACCGACGGCTGGACGCTGCTGGACCACCCGATGCTGCGGCTCACCGTCGCCGGCAGCCAGGCCTATCTGGAACCGGACGCGGTGCTGGTGCACGGCGGGCGGTGCACCGTGGTCGAGATCAAGTCGTTCCCGGTCCTGGACGGGGTCGCCGATCCCGCCAAGGTCGGCGCGGCGGCCCGGCAGGCGGCGGTCTACGTGCTGGCGCTGCAGGAGACGGCCGCCCGGTCGGCCGGGCGGGTGCCCGGCGCCGGCCCGTACGCCGTGGACGAGCTGCCCGGCAGCCCGGCGCTGACCGTCCTGCTGGTCTGCCCGAAGGACTTCACCAACCGGCCGACCGCCGAGGCTGTCGACGTCCGACGCGAACTGGCCACCACCCGGCGTCAGTTGGCGCGGCTGGCCCGGATCGACCAGTTGCTCGACGCGCTGCCCCCGGGCACCACCTTCGATCTCGCGCCGGACAGCTCCGGAGCCCCGGCCCGGCCCGCCGAGGAACTGGCCGCCGCGGTCGCCGCGGTGCCCGCCGCCTACAGCCCGGACTGCCTCTCGGCCTGCGAACTCAGCTTCCACTGCCGGGACCAGGCCCGCTGCTCGGACGCGGTGGAGCAGCTCGGCCGGGGGGTGCGCGGCGAGCTGGGCTCGATCCGCACGGTCGGCCTAGCGCTGGCCGCGGCGGCGGGCACCGCTCCGGCGCCCGCTGGGGACGCCGACGACGCCGACGAGGCCGCCGCCCGGCTCGCGTACGCGGCGGCCCTGCGCGCCGAGGCGCTGGGGAGGTCCGTCCGATGAGCCTGCTGACCACCCTCGCCCGGCTGGAGGCCGTCCGCAGCGGCCGGGCCGAGCCGCTGGCCACCGTCCGGCACCGGCACCTGTCGGAGCGGCCGATGGTGGTCGTCCCGCTCGCGGCAGTCGGCGAGGACGGCGCGCCGCTGGCCGTCCTGCTGGGCACCGAACGGGAGGCGCCGAAGCTGTTCATCGTGCCCCAGCCGCTCAACCGCACCCAGCGTTTCGAGTTCCTGGCCGCCTTCGCCGCCGAACTGCTGCCCTACCTGGAGTCGTTCACGGCCGAGGTGGAGCAGGTCGAGGGGTCCGAGAAGGATCCGGAGACCGGCGAGAAGATCCCGGTCCTGCGGGACCTGTGCGCCGACGCCCCCCAGCTGCTGGTGCCCAACCACGGCGCGGTGCGCCACCTCGCGCTGCTCGGCCGCTCGACCCGGTTCCGCCGCACGGCCGAGGACCCGGACCCGGGGCCGTACCCGGCGCCCACCCAGGTCCCGCTGCTCGGGCGGTGGCTGACCCATCTGACCGACCGGGCCCAGGTGCCCGGCAGCAGTCTGCTGCTGCCGATGACCGGCCTGCTCGCGCGGCACTGGGCCACCGGCCAGAGCCACCTGGAGGACCAGCACCTGGCCGCCCAGCTGGCCTGGCACTTCCCGGCCGACGGGCTGACCGGCGCCGAGGCGGCCGAGCGGGCGGAGACCGGCCGCGACGAGCACGGCCGCCTGCTGCACCCGCCGGCCGGCCCGGTCACCGACCCGCGCTTCGACGCCCAGGTGCTGGCCCCCGCGATCACCCGGCACGACGCCGCGCTCGCCGCCTTCCGGCAGGCCGGCCCGGACGGGACCGACCGGGCCGGCCTGCACCTCAAGCAGGCCGCCGAGCGGCTGCACGCCGCGCTGGAGGCCGAGCTGCTGCCGACCTGGCGGGACGTCTGGCAGGGCCTGGACCTGCTGCGCACCCTGCCGCCCGCCACCCACCTGCCCGAACGCTGGGAGGGCGACCGCTGGTCGTACACCGGCCACCGGGACCGGCTGGCCGCCGGCGAGCCGCCGCAGCCCCGCCGGGACGACGCGGTGACGGCCGCCCGCAAGCTGGCCCAGCGCGAGCGCGAACAGGCCCGGCTGGACATCCAGGAGGCGCTGGACGATCCGCTGGTGATGGCCGAACACCGCCTGTCCGGCGAGGCGTTCAGCGGGACGGTGCTGGCGGTGGAGCCCGGGTACGACACCTCGGGCCGCTCGCCCAAGCCCCGGCCGCTGCTGACCGTCGCGACGCCGGACCGCCCGCACGCCGACCCCGGCCGCGAGGTGCACCGGGCCGGCGGTCCGTCCGCGCAGAAGGCCGAGATCGTCCGGGCCGTGCCCGGCGAGGTGACGGTGCGGGTGCTGTCCGGGATGGGCCGGAGGAAGGAGCCGGAGCCGGGGAGCGTGCCGGAGGTCGGTGAGCGGGTGGTCTTCACGCTGTTCGAGCTGAGCGCCCGGCAGTCCGCGCCGCTGCCCGAGCCGGACGACACCCCGTGGACGCACGGCGGCCCACCGGGCGCCGATCCGCGTTCGCCTATCGGTACCGAAGAGTGGGAATGACCACCGCTATGACTGTCCACCAGCCTCTCACCGGTCCTGGACCCGTCGGCCCCGCGGCCTCGGGCCACAGCTCGCCCGGGGCCGCCGCGGACGCCGCCGTGGCGGCGATCCTGGCGGCGGCCGTCCACCCGGAGCCGGGCGCGCCGCGCGGCGTCGTGGTGGACTCGCCGCCGGGGGCGGGCAAGTCGACGCTGGTGGTGCGCGCCGCGAAGGAGCTGGTCGCGGCGGGCGAGCGGCTGATGATCGTGGCGCAGACCAACAGCCAGGTCGACGACCTGGTGGACCGGCTGGCCGAGAAGGGCCCGGAGCTGACCGTCGGCCGTCTGCACGCGAGTGACGCGCGCCCGGCCCCCGAGGCACTGCGGCACGGGAACGTCACCGCCTCCGGCAAGGTCGGCGACCTGCTGGAGCAGGACGTGGTGATCTCGACCGCCGCGAAGTGGCAGTGGGTCAAGGACGTCGAGCCGTGGCGGCACGCGATCGTGGACGAGGCGTACCAGATGCGCTCGGACGCGCTGCTCGCGGTGGCACGGCTGTTCGAGCGGGCCCTGTTCGTCGGCGACCCGGGCCAGTTGGATCCGTTCACCGTGGTCGGCACCGAGCAGTGGGCGGGCCTGTCCTACGACCCGTCCGGCAGCGCGGTGGTCACCCTGCTCGCGCACAACCCGGCGATCCGCCCGCATCGGCTGCCGGTGTCCTGGCGGCTGCCCTTCTCCGCGGCGCCGCTGATCTCCGCGGCCTTCTACCCGTACACACCGTTCCGCTCGGGCACCGGCGAGGGCGAACGACGGCTGACGGCCGCCGTCCGGCCGGACGGTTCCGCGGTGGACGCGGCGATCGACGAGGCCGCCGAGCACGGCTGGTCGCTGCTGGAGCTGCCGGCCCGGCACACCGTACGGACCGACCCGCAGGCGGTGGCGGCCGTCGCGGCCACCGTCCGGCGACTGCTCAACCGGGGGCTGACGGCCCACTCCGAGCAGGGCCCGACGCCCCTGACGGCCGGCCGGATCGCGGTCGGTACCGCCCACCGGGACCAGGCCGCGGCCGTCCGCGCCGCCCTCGCCGGACTCGGCGTGCCGGTCGACCCGTCGGCCGGCCCGGCCGTCACGGTGGACACCGCCAACCGCCTGCAGGGCCGCGAGTACGACGTCACCGTGGTGCTCCACCCGCTCTCCGGCCGGCCGGACGCCACCGCCTTCCATCTGGAGACCGGCCGCCTGTGCGTGCTGGCCTCCCGGCACCGGCACGCCTGCATCGTGGTGGCCCGCGCCGGGATCGCCGAACTGCTGGACGAGCACCCCTCCACCGAGCCGGTCCAGTTGGGCGTGGCGGTGAAGTTCCCGGACGGCTGGGAGGCGAACCACGCCGTCCTCGCGCACCTCGCCGAGCACCGCGTCCGGCTCTGACCCGCGCCGCCCCGACCCAATTCCCGCGCGACACCGTTCCTCCTTCACCCACACTGGGCGCGCCCGCACCGGCCGACGAAGGACGAGGACCCACCGTGCCCGAAGCGCCAGACCCCCGCAGCCGACCGACCCCGACCCGCGTGCCCGGGCTGCTCTACGGCGGCGACTACAACCCCGAGCAGTGGCCCGAGGAGGTGTGGGCCGAGGACGCCCGGCTGATGCGGCAGGCCGGGGTCACCATGGTGACGGTCGGGGTGTTCGCCTGGGCGCGGCTCCAACCGGGGCCGCGGGAATGGGACTTCGGCTGGCTGGACCGGCTGTTCGACCTGCTCGCGGCGCACGGCGTCGCCGTCGACCTGGCCACCGCGACCGCCTCACCGCCCGCCTGGCTGGTGCGCGCCCACCCGGAGCTGCTGCCCGTCACCGCGGACGGCGTCCGGCTGGAGTTCGGCTCCCGGCAGCACTACTGCCCCTCCTCGCCGGTGTACCGGGCGGCCGCCGTCCGGCTGACCCGGGCGATCGCCGAGCGCTACGCCGGGCACCCCGCGCTCGCCCTGTGGCACATCCACAACGAGTACGGCGACCATGTCACCGAGTGCTTCTGCCCCGAGTCGGCCGCGGACTTCCGCCGCTGGCTGGCCGAGCGGTACGGCGGCGTGGACGGCCTCAACGCGGCCTGGGGCACCGGCTTCTGGTCGCAGCACTACGGCCACCTGGACGAGGTCGAGCCGCCCCGGACCGCCCCCGGACCGGTCAACCCGACCCAGCTGCTGGACTGGCGGCGGTTCTGCTCGGACGCACTGCTCGCCTGCTACCGCGCCGAGCGGGCCGTGCTGGACGAGCTCTCCCCCGGCGTCCCGGTGACCACCAACTTCATGTCGATGTTCAAGGCGCTGGACTACTGGCGGTGGGCCGCCGAGGAGGACGTGGTCTGCGACGACGCCTACCCCGACCCGGCCGACCCGCAGGCGCACGTCACCGCGGCCATGCACTACGACCTGATGCGCTCGCTCAAGGGCGGCGCCCCCTGGCTGCTGCTGGAACAGGCGCCCTCCGCCGTCAGCTGGCGCGCCGTCAACCTGCCCAAGCGGCCGGGCCTGCAGCGGCTGTGGTCGCTGCAGGCGGTCGCCCGCGGCGCGGACGGCGTCATGTACTTCCAGTGGCGGGCCTCCCGGGCCGGTGCCGAGAAGTTCCACAGCGCGCTGCTCCCGCACCGCGGCACCGACTCGCGCGGCTGGCGGGAGACCGTCCGCTTCGGCGCCGAGCTGCGCCGGCTGGCCTCGGTCGCCGGGGCCAGGACGAGGGCCGAGACCGCCGTCGTGCTGGACTGGGAGTCCTGGTGGGCCCTGGAGCTGGACGACCACCCCTCGGCCCGGATGCGCTGGCTCGACCTGCTCCGCCCCTGGTACGCGGCGCTGTACCGGCGCTCGGTCGCGGTGGACTTCGTCCGGCCCGGTGCCGACCTGAGCGGCTACCGGGTCGTCCTGGTGCCCAACCTGTACCTGCTGCGCGAGGAGACCGCCCGGTGGCTGGCGGCCCACGCCGACGGCGGCGGCCACCTGGTCTGCGGCCCGTTCACCGGCATCGTGGACGAGCACGACCACGTCCACCCCGGCGGCCACCCCGGCCCGCTGCGCGAGACGCTCGGCGTGGTGGTCGACGAGTTCTGGCCGGTCCCGGACGGCGAGGGCACCACCGTGGTCACGGCCGACGGCCGCACCCTGACCGCCCGCCTGTGGACCGAGTGGCTGGAGACCACCGACGCCGAGCCGCTCGCCCGCTTCGGCTCGGGCCCGCTGGCCGGGCGGCCGGCCGTCACCCGCCGCGGCACCGCCCGCTACCTCGGCTGCCACCTGGGCGACGAGATCGGCGTGGTCCTGGAGCAGGTACTGGCCGAGGCCGGAGTCGGCCCCGTGCTGCCCGTCCCCGAAGGCGTCGAGGCGACCCTGCGGACCACCCCGGACGGCGCCGAGTACCTGTTCCTGCTCAACCACGGCGAGCGGCCGGCCCGGCTCACGCTGCCCCCGGACTGGGCCACCGCCCCCGACCGGCTCACCGGCGCCGCCGTCGGCTCCCGGTTCACGCTCGCCCCGCTGGACGCCGTCGTCCTGCGCCGTTCCCCGCGCCCCCGCTGACCGCCGCGCCCCCGAAGGAGCCCCGCCCGATGAAGCAGCCGAAGCACCGGCCGGCCCTGCGCCTGGCGGCGTCCGCGGTCCTGGTCGCCGCCGCCGTCGCGGCCGCCCCGCCCGCCCACGCCGAGGACGCCGGCCCCGGCGGGTACGCGGACGTGCTCGACCTGCACGGCGTGCCCGGCTCCGCCGAGCCGGGCGGCGCCGACGGCCTCAACCCGGTCAACGTCTTCTCCGACCGCGGTGCCTGGCACGCCTACGCGCTGCCGAAGGCCGACGACCCGGCCGGCTGGGGCGGCTTCAGCGGGCCGCTGTACATCGCCCAGGAGTACCCCTGGTGGCTGAGCCGCTCCTTCAGCCGGATCCGGCTGACCGAGCACGGCGCCCCGCTCGACCTGGCCGCGGGCGGCGCCCCGCGGCTCACCTCGCTGCCCGGCCTGCTGCGGCAGAGCTACCGGCCGGCCGGCGGGCTGCGGCTGACCCTGGAGCTGCGCTTCACCGGCGACCGGACCGCCCTGGTCCAGGCCGTGGTCGAGAACCCGGGCAGCCGTCCCCGCACCCTGGGCGCCGACTGGACCGGCGAACTGCTGCGGCCCGCCGCCGAGCCGATGCGCAGCGCCCCCTCGCTCCACCCGACCGACCGGGGGGTGGCGGTCTCCTTCGCCGAGGTCCGCAGCACGTGGCAGTACCTGACCGACGGCACCGAACGGTTCGAGGTCACCCACGACCGCCCGGTGCGCACCACCGTCACGGGCGACTCCTACCGCACCGAGCTCGCCGCGCCGCTGGTGCTCGCCCCCGGCGCCCGGCAGACCCTGAGCTGGGCCGAGTCCTACACCTTCACCGAGGCCGAGCTCGCCCGGGAGCGCCCCGCCGTGCGCAGCCTGCTCCGGCGGCCGCAGACCGCGGTCGCCGAGGGCGACCGGCGCTGGCGCGGGTACCTCGCGGCGGCCACCGACGGCGTGCCCGTCGGCCGCCGGCGGCTCGCGGTGAAGGCCGTGCAGACCCTGGTGACCAACTGGCGCAGCGCCGCCGGTGCGCTGAAGCACGACGGGATCACCCCGTCGATCTCGTACAAGTGGTTCACCGGCGGCTTCTGGGCCTGGGACACCTGGAAGCAGGCCGTGGGCGTGGCCCGGTTCGATCCCGCGCTCGCCGCGTCGCAGATCCGCTCGATGTTCGACCACCAGGTGCGGGCCGACTCGGCGACCCGGCCACAGGACGTCGGCATGATCCCGGACTGCCTGTTCTACAACGACCCGGGGCGCGGCGGCGGCAACTGGAACGAGCGCAACTCCAAGCCCCCGCTGGCCGCCTGGGCGGTCTGGCAGGTGTACGGGCGCAGCGGGGACACCGGGTTCCTGCGCGAGCTGTACCCGAAGCTGGTGGCGTACCAGGAGTGGTGGAGCCGCGATCGCGACCACGACCGCAACGGCCTGTCCGAGTACGGCGCGACGGTGGACCCGGCGAACGGCAGCTCGGAGGACAGCCGGCAGGCCGCGGCCTGGGAGAGCGGCATGGACAACGCCCCGCGGTTCGACGCGGCGCTGGGCAGTGCGCCGGTGGAGAACCGCGCCGCGGACGGCACCCTGCTCGGCCACTCGCTCAACCAGGAGTCCGTCGACCTCAACGCGTACCTGTCGGCGGACCGCCGGTACCTGGCGCTGATCGCCGGGCGGATCGGCCGGCCCGCCGAGGCGGCGCGCTGGGACGCCGCGGCGGACGCTCTGGCCTCGGCCGTGCGCTCGCGGATGTTCGACCCGGGGACCGGCTGGTTCTACGACACCGCGATCGGCTCCGGCGCGCCGCTGGTCGACCGGGGCCGGGGCATCGAGGGGGTCGTCCCGCTGTGGACGGGGGTCGCCTCGGAGGAGCAGGCCGCCGCCGTCCGGGCCCGGCTGACCGATCCGGGCGAGTTCGGCACCGCGGTGCCGTTCCCGACCGTGGCCAGGAGTTCGCCGTACTTCGCCGCCACCGCGTACTGGCGCGGTCCGGTCTGGCTGGACCAGGCGTACTTCGCGCTGGCCGGTCTGCGGCGCTACGGGTACCGGGCGGACGCCCGGGAGCTCACCGACCGCCTGCTGGGCAACGCGGCCGGGCTGCTGGACGACCGGCCGATCAACGAGAACTACGATCCGCTGACCGGCCGGGCGCTGAACGCGACCAACTTCAGCTGGTCCGCGGCCGTGCTGCTGCCGCTGCTGGCCGAGAGCCCCGAGGACCCCGAGGACCGGCGTGACGACGGGCGGTGACCGGCCGCTGACGTCCCGCGTGCGCCCCCGGCGGTCACGGCCACCAGGGGCGCACGCGGGGTGGTTCGCGACCCGAACGGGGGAATAGCAACCGCACCCGCACCGTTCCGCTACCGGTGGCCGCGAGCGACAATGGACGGCGGCCCGGTCCCGACCGGCCGGCCCCCGGGCCGGCCGACCATCTGGAGGAGCGTTCATGCCCGATCCCCGTACGCAGGCGTCCGACCGCAGCGGCAGGTCCGCACCGGCCGCCCAGGATCTGGGCAGCACCGCACCGCGCCGACTGCGCCCCGCCCAACTGCTCTTCGAACCGCAGGCCGACGAACCCGAGGCCGAGCGGTTCTTCGACCTGGAGTCGATCGACGACCCGTCCGAACTCCTGCGCCGCTCCACCGAACTGACGCTGGCGTTCCGGGCCGCCGCGCAGCGCGCCGCCGACTTCCAGGCGCTCGCCGCCGCCCAGCTGGCCGACCCCCGCCGCTTCGACGCGCTGACCCCCGCCGAGATCGGCGCCCGGGCCGACTGGACGCCGGACTACGCGGCCCGGATGGTCGACTACGGCCGTGACCTCCAGCGCGGCGGCATCGAGCACTGAGCCGACGCCCGTCCGAACCGCTTTCGATTCGCCACTGGCATATGCGGATGGGAAGGGTACGCCGCCGGTCCGCCGCTTGTCAGGCGAACGTCATTTCCCGCGCGCGCACCGGGTGACCCGCGCCACGCTGCTGTGGTGGACATCTGGACGTATCAATCCGTGGAGTACGTCACCGTGGCCGGGGAGGCCTGGCTGGCCTCCGCCAGCGAGTACCCGCGCAGCATGCGGGCCCTGTGGGAGTCACGCCCCTGGGCGCCGGCGGTGCTGCCCTGCGGCCGGGCCTTCGACGTGGTGAGCATGCCGGCGCTGTTCGGGCGCCGGGTCCTGGACGAGCTGTGGGCCTCCGGGCCCGGCTGCGGGCCGGTCGCCTCGTTCCGCGGCCGGACGCTGCTCTTCGTCCAGCCGGGTGCGGCGGCCCGGCTGCGCTCGCTGCTCGCCTGGGAGGAGTGGGCGCGGGACGTGCCGCCCCTGCTCTGCCACGGCCGGGGCGACGCCGTCACGGTGCCGCCGGTGCAGCGCATGGTGAACGCCCCCGACTCGCCCGGCCAGGGCCCGGGGCGCTGGATCGTCGCCCCCGACAGCCATGAGCCCTGGCTGCCCGGAGCGGCCGTGGTGCTCTGGGCCTGCGTCCGGGCTTCGCGCGGCGCCCTGGCGCACGACCCGGTGGGCGCGGGCCCGGTGCCGGCGGTGTGAGGCGTCCGGCGGGTCGAGGCCGCTGGCAGCGTGGCGCCTCCGGTGGTGTGAAGCGCACCGGAACGCCGGCCGAACACCGGGTGCCGTCCGGGGTGCCACCACGGCCGTATTCGATTTTGGTTCCGCCCGGAGCCGCTGCTAAAGTCTTCCACGTCAGCAGGCGCCGCTAGCTCAGTTGGTTAGAGCAGCTGACTCTTAATCAGCGGGTCCGGGGTTCGAGTCCCTGGCGGCGCACCGACGGTCGAAGGCCCCCTCGCGAGAGCGAGGGGGCCTTCGGCGTTCCCGGGGCGGCCCGGCCGGGGCCGGCCCGGGGCGCGCTCGCCCCGGGCCGGCCGGCGGATCAGCGTCCGCGCAGCGAGCGGTAGCGGGCCACCAGCCCGGCGGTGGAGCTGTCCAGCGCGTCCGCGCCCTCGCCGGTGAGCAGCACCGGCTCGATCCGCTTGGCCAGCACCTTGCCCAGCTCGACACCCCACTGGTCGAAGGAGTCGATGTTCCAGACCGCGCCCTGGACGAACACCTTGTGCTCGTACAGCGCGATCAGCTGGCCGAGCACCGACGGGGTGAGCCCGGTGGCCAGCACGGTGGTGGTCGGGTGGTTGCCGCGGAAGGTCTTGTGCGGCACCAGCTCGGCCGGCACGCCCTCGGCGGCGACCTCCTCGGGGGTCTTGCCGAAGGCGAGCGCCTGGGTCTGGGCGAAGAAGTTCGCCATCAGCAGGTCGTGCTGGGCGACCAGGTCGGGCAGCAGGCCGGGGACGGGCTCGGCGAAGCCGATGAAGTCGGCCGGGATGACCTTGGTGCCCTGGTGCAGCAGCTGGTAGTAGGCGTGCTGGCCGTTGGTGCCGGGGGTGCCCCAGACCACCGGGCCGGTCTGCCAGGTGACGGGGTTTCCGTCCCGGTCCACCGACTTGCCGTTGGACTCCATGTCCAGCTGCTGGAGGTAGGCGGTGAACTTGGACAGGTAGTGCGAGTACGGCAGCACCGCGTGCGACTGGGCGTCGAAGAAGGCCCCGTACCAGACGCCGAGCAGGCCGAGCAGCAGCGGGACGTTCTGCTCCGGCGGGGCGGTGCGGAAGTGCTCGTCGACCAGGTGGAAGCCGTCCAGCATCTGCCGGAAGTTGTCCGGGCCGATCGCGATCATCAGCGAGAGGCCGATCGCGGAGTCGTAGGAGTAGCGGCCGCCGACCCAGTCCCAGAACTCGAACATGTTGGCCACGTCGATGCCGAAGTCCGCGACGCCCTCGGCGTTGGTGGACAGGGCGACGAAGTGCTTGGCGACCGCGTCCTGGCCTGCGCCGAGCTCGGTGAGCAGCCAGTTCCGGGCGGAGACCGCGTTGGTGATCGTCTCGATGGTGGTGAAGGTCTTGGAGGCGACGATGAACAGGGTCTCGGCGGCGTCCAGCCCGTACAGCGCCTCGTGCAGGTCGGCGCCGTCCACGTTGGAGACGAAGTGCACCTGCAGCCCGCGGTCGGCATAGGCGCGCAGCACCTCGTAGGCCATCGCGGGGCCGAGGTCGGAGCCGCCGATGCCGATGTTGACGACGTGGCGGATCCGCCGGCCGGTGTGTCCGGTCCACTCACCGCCGCGCACCCGGTCGGCGAAGGCGGCCATCCTGTCCAGGACGGCGTGCACGGCGGGGACGACGTTCTCGCCGTCCACCTCGACCACGGCGTCGCGCGGGGCGCGCAGTGCGGTGTGCAGCACGGCGCGGCGCTCGGTGATGTTGATCTTCTCGCCGCGGAACATGGCGTCCCGCAGCCCGGCCACGCCGGTGGCGTCGGCGAGCTCGCGCAGCAGCGCGAGCGTGCGGTCGGTCACCAGGTGCTTGGAGTAGTCGACCTGGAGGTCGCCGACGCTCAGGGTGTAGCGGCGGCCCCGGTCCGGATCGGCGGCGAACAGCTCGCGCAGGTGCTGCTCGCCGAGTTCCGCCCGGTGCTTCCCCAGCGCGGCCCACTGCGGTGTGCGGTCGAGCGGGGTACGTCCGGTGGCGGGGTTCTCCGACATCGGTTTGCTCCTTGAGTCATCCGGTTTGCGGTTACCGGCAGGGCCCAGCGGGAGGGTTGCGCGAGGTCCGGCGGTACAGCGGTGTGCGTGCGCCGACTCCGTTGACGGCCTTGCCCACCGCCAGCCTACGGCCCCGCGCGCCGAAGCCCGTCCCGGCCACGCGCCGCGGCTCACCCGGTGTCAGTCCGTGGCCGAACGGCCGTTGCTCACCGGGCATCACTTCCGGTGCGAGCGCAGATCCAGCTGGCGCAGCACCTGGTCGGCGACCTCCGGATCGGCGCCGGGCTCGCCACGGGCGGCCAGCACCTCCCGGCGGGAGGCCGCGATCATCTCCTGCTCGATGCCGTACGCCTTGCGCCACTGCGAGATCCGGTGCTTGGCCTCGGCGGCCTCCTGGCGCTCGTACCGCTCGGGGTACAGCCGGGCGAGCCGGTCGTGCTGGCGCTCCCGGAGCCGCTCGACCAGCTCGGACGGCAGCTGGTCCTCCTCCTCCAGCTCTGCGAGCCGTCGCAGGCCCGCCTTGGCGGCCCGCCACCAGAGCCGCCTGGCCGCCTCCTCGTGGGCGTCCGACCCGGTGGCCAGGCCCAGCAGCCGGACCAGCCAGGGCAGGGTCAGGCCCTGGACCAGCAGGGTGAAGAGCACCACGCTGAACGCGACGAAGACCAGCTCGCTGCGGCCGGGAAAGGGCGTGTGGTCCTTGAGGGTGAGCGGCACGGCGAGGGCGAGGGCGACGGTGGCCACCCCGCGCATGCCGGACCACCACAGCACCACGGTCTCCCGCCAGCTGATCGGGGTGTCCTCCTCGCTGCCGCTGACCCGGCGGGACAGCCACGCGGCCGGCAGCAGCCAGACCAGCCGGATCAGCACCACGGTGGCGATCACCGCGGCCGACTCCCCGATCATGCCCCGCCAGCTGCCGCTGACGTCGGCCAGAACGGTGGACAGCTCCAGTCCGATCAGGCCGAAGGCGACCCCGGTGATCAGGATCTCGACGATCTCCCAGAAGGCGTTGCCGACCAGCCGGAACGCGACGTCGTCGGCGTCCGCCGCCCGGTCGGCCAGGTAGAGGGCGCAGACCACCACGGCGAGCACCCCCGAGCCGTGCCCCTCCTCGGCGAGGGTGTAGGCGGCGAACGGCACCAGCAGGTTGAGCGCCACCTGCAGGGTGGGGTCGTCCAGCAGCCCGGCGAGCTTGGCGTTGAGCCAGCCGAGTGCGATGCCGATGGCCACCGCGACCACGGCCGACAGGACGAAGCGCTGCAGTGCGTGCGGCATCGAGAAGTCGTGGCTGACCACGGCGTCGATGGCCAGTGAGTAGATCACGATCGCGGTGACGTCGTTGAACAGCCCCTCGCTCTCCAGCACGGCGACCATCCGGCGCGACAGCCCCACCGCGCCCGCCACCGCCACCGCCGCCACCGGGTCGGGCGGCGAGACCAGCGCGCCCAGGGCCACCGCGACGGCGAGCGGGACGGCGGGAACCAGCCACTGGTACACCCCGGCGACGACGGTGGTGGTGACGATCACCAGGGCGACCGCGAGCAGCAGGATGGAGCGCAGATTGGTGCGGAAGTAGTGGACCGAGGACCGCCGGGCCACCGCGAAGATCAGCGGCGGCAGCACCAGGGGCAGGATCAGTTCGGGCTGGACCTGGACGTCCGGGATCTGCGGGATCACCGCCATCACGAGGCCGAGCAGGGTCATCAGGACCGGCTGCGGAACGCCCGTGCGGCGGGCCAGCGGGACGGTGACGACGGCGGCGAGCAGCACCAGGAAGAGCAGTGACAGCTGGGCCACCGGAGGATCCCTCTCCTCGGCCCGGGCCCTGCCCCGGACGTTGTGATCAGACTAAAAGCGGGCAACCACACCGGCCGGATCGGCTCGCCGGCCGGGCCGCGCCGCGCACGGCCGGAACCGATTGTGAGTTTCGGCCGCTGACCAGGTAATGTTCTCTCCGTCAGCACGCGCCGCTAGCTCAGTTGGTTAGAGCAGCTGACTCTTAATCAGCGGGTCCGGGGTTCGAGTCCCTGGCGGCGCACCGACGGTCGAAGGCCCCCTCGCGAGAGCGAGGGGGCCTTCGGCGTTCCCGCCGTGACCCGATCCGGGCCGGCCGTCAGCCGTCGACCAGCTGGTTCACGCACAGGACGTTTCCCTCGCTGTCCTTGAACCAGGCCGCCCGCATGCCGTCCGCCTCGGCGACACCGTCCACGGTCTTCAGGCCCGGCAGGTCGTACTCCTCGAACACGACCCCGCGGCTGCGCAGGTCCGCCATCTCCGCGTCGAGGTCCGCCACCTTCCAGCTGGCCAGGGTGTGGGCCGCCTGGCCGCCGTACGGCGTGTGGTAGATCCCGAACTGGGTGTTTCCGGAGTCGAACACGACTTCCTCGTCGCTCTCCCGGGCGATCTTGAGGCCGAGCGTATCGGTGTAGTACCGCTTCGCCCGGTCCAGGTCCCCGGCAGGTATGACCGCCAGCAACGGCGCGTCCGCCAACATGGTCACCACCTCCTCTCCCCAGGCTAGGCCCCTCGCTCGCGCCGCCGCACGCCCAGACCGCGGCGGCCTGCGGGGACGGCCGCGGGCCGGACACCCGGAGGTGACCGGCCCGCACCCGCGGTGACCTCGGAGAGGTCAGCCGAAGTAGCCGTCGAAGTTCCGGGAGAACTCCCGGCCGCCGAACCGGTCCCAGTTGATCGACCAGGTCATCAGGCCGCGCAGGCCCGGCTGGGCGCCGCTGCGCGGGACGTAGCCGCCGCAGTCGACCGTCCTGGTGAGGCAGTCCAGTGCCTTGTTCACCTCCGCCGGGGCGACGTAGCCGTTGCCGGCGTTGGTGGTGGCCGGCATGCCGATCGCCAGCTGGGAGGGGGCCAGGGCCGGGAACATGTTGGCGGTGTTGCCCGCCACCGGGAAGCCCTTGAGCAGCATGTCGGTCATCGCGACGTGGAAGTCGGCGCCGCCCATCGAGTGGTACTGGTTGTCCAGGCCCATGATCGAGCCCGAGTTGTAGTCCTGGACGTGCAGCAGGGTGAGGTCGCCGCGCATCGCGTAGATCACCGGCAGGTACGCGCCGGCCCGCGGGTCCTGGCCGCCCCAGGGGCCCGAGCCGTAGTACTGGTAGCCGAGCTGGACGAAGAAGGTCTCCGGGGCCATGGTCAGCACGAAGTTCTGGCCGTACCTGGCCTTCAGGGTCTTCAGCGCCGAGATCAGGTTGACGATCACCGGGGAGGTCGGGTTCCTGAAGTCGGTGTCACCGGTGCCGAGCGACAGCGAGTGGCCCTCGAAGTCGATGTCGAGGCCGTTCAGCCCCCACCGGTCGATGATCGCGGAGACCGAGCCGACGAAGGCGTCCCGGGCCGCGGTGGTGGTCAGCTGGACCTGGCCGTTCTGGCCGCCGATCGAGATCAGCACCTTCTTGCCCTGGGCCTGCTTGGCCGCGATCGCCGCCTTGAAGTCGGCGTCCGACTCCACCGAGGGGCACTCGCTCACCGGGCAGCGGTTGAACCGGATGTCGCCGGAGGTGACCGAGGTCGGCTCGCCGAAGGACAGGTTGATCACGTCCCAGGAGTCCGGGACGTCGGCCATCCTCGTGTACCCGGCGCCGTTCGCGAAGCTGGCGTGCAGGTAGCCGACCAGCGCGTGGGTCGGCAGCCCGCCGCCGGGCGGCTGGGTGGTCGGCGGCTGTGACGTCGGCGGCTGGGAGGTGGGCGGCTGCGACGTGGGCGGCTGGGAGGTGGGCGGCTGGCTGGTCGGCGGCTGGGACGTCGGCGGCTGAGTGGTCGGCGGGTTGGTGGGAGCCCCCGGGCCGTCCAGCGAGACGTCGTCCGCGTAGTAGGTGCCCTGGCCGTACCAGCCGTGGGTGTACACGGTGGCACTGGTCTGGCCGGCCGCCGTGGTGAAGCCGACCGAGAGCTTCTGGTAGGCGCCGCCGGTGCCCGGGGTCCAGGTGCTGGTGCCGCCGTTGACGCCCAGGTAGACGTACGCGCCCTTGACGTAGGCGCTCAGCGTGTAGGCGGTGTTGGGCTGCACCGCGACGGTCTGGGTGCACTGCGCGTTGTCGCTCGCCGAGGCGGCGCCGGCCAGGGCGTAACCGCCGGTGCGGGCCTGGCCGGTGACCACGCTGCCGGTGCCTGCGGTGCAGCTCCAGGGGGCGAGCGAACCGCTCTCGAAACCGCCGTTGACCAGGAACTCGCCGGCGCTGGCGGAGCCGGCCAGGCCGAAGCTGAGGGCGACGGCGCCGGCCGCCGCGACGGCCCAGGCGGTGCCGGCGGCGACCGCCCGGCGGCCGTGACGGACGGCTGTTCTTCGGGGAGTACGCATGTGGGGGATGCTCCTGCCTAAAGACATGGGGGTGTCCAACAGCCTTGTGGGGGAAGGCCGGACGCGGGACGGCGCGGGTCGGCGCCACCGATTTGGACTAGACCACTGAAGCGAATCCGACAGTCCCTGTCAATGGATCCGGGACCTGTCAGACCGTCACCCCCCGCACCGCACGGCCGCCCCGGTCAGTCGCTGGTCAGGGTGGGGTCAGTCGCCCGTGTTGGCATGTTGCCCACGTGGGGCCGGCAGGGACGACGGCCCAGGAACCGACGGAGGCGGTCGCATTGCCGAACTTCTCCCCGCGCGAGAACGGGTGCACGCGATGAGTGAATCCATACCGACCATCGAGCTGCTCCGGTCACTGCCCCGGTCCGAGCGCCGGGAGGCCCTGGAATCCCTCGTGGTGGCGGAATTCAAGGCCAGCCTGCTGATGGACGAGGACGAGTACCTGCCGACCGACGAGAGCTATTTCCAGCTGGGCTTCACCTCGCTGCGCATCGTCGAGGTGAAGACCCGGCTGGAGGAGCGGTTGGGCATCGCGGTCAGCACCACCGCCCTGTTCAACAGCCCGACGATCGACCAGCTCCTGGACCATCTGACGGGCGATCTGCTCGACGACCTGTTCGACGGGCTTCCGGCCGGGTCCGGGGCGTTCTAGGACGCGTCCGCCGAGCCCCGCCGGCAACTCCGCGACGTGCCGCCGCACGGCGGCCGACCAGTGAAAGGGAAGAACGGGAATGTCGAACACACCGGAGCAGAACGAGCCCATCGCCATCGTCGGGATCGGCCTGCGCTTCCCGGGCGGAAACGAATCCCCGGAAGGATTCGCCGAGTTCCTCGGCGAGGGACGGTCCGGTATCCGTCCGGTGCCGGAGGACCGCTGGGACGTCCCGGCGTTCGCCCCCGCGAACGCGGACGAGAAGGGCAAGGTCCACACCACCGGGGCCGGATTCCTGGACCGGATCGACCAGTTCGACGCCCAGTTCTTCAACATCTCGCCCAAGGAGGCGAACTTCGTCGACCCGCAGCAGCGCCTGCTGCTGGAGACGGCCTGGGAGGCGCTGGAGAACGCCAACATCGACCCGGGCACCCTGCGGCACGGCAACGGCGGCGTCTACATCGGCGCCAGCTCGATCGACTACGCGCTGGAGATGGAGGGCCTTCCGTACGAGGAGCTGGACGGGCACCTCGCGGCCGGCATCACACTGTTCCCGCTGTCCGGGCGGCTGTCGTACTTCCTCGGTCTGCGCGGGCCCAGCCTCAGCGTGGACACCGCCTGCGCCTCCTCGCTCACCGCGATGCACCTGGCGGTCGAGGGCCTGCGCAGCGGCGCCACCGACATCGCGCTCTCCGGTGCGGTGAACTGCCTGCACCACCCGCGGATCTTCGTGATGTTCTCGCAGGCCAACATGCTCGCCCCGGACGGCCGCTGCAAGACCTTCGACGAGTCGGCGGACGGCTACGTCCGGGCCGAGGGCTGCGCCGTCCTGGTGCTCAAGCGGCTCGGTGACGCCGAGCGGGACGGCGACCGGGTGCTCGCCCTGATCCGCGGCACCGCGATCGGCGAGGACGGCGAGAGCGCCGGGCTGACCGTGCCCAACGGCACCGCCCAGGAGATCGTGATCCGCTCCGCGCTGCGCAACGCGCACCTGGAGCCGGCCGACATCCAGTACGTCGAGGCGCACGGCACCGGCACCCCGCTGGGCGACCCGATCGAGATGGGTGCGATCAGCGACGTGTTCGCCGAGTCGCACACCAAGGAGAACCCGATCACGGTCGGCTCGCTGAAGACCAACCTCGGGCACATGGAGCCGGTGGCCGGCATCGGCGGCGTGATCAAGACCGTGCTGCAGATGCGTACCGGCACCGTCTTCCCGCACCTGAACCTCAGCACCCCCTCCGGCCGGATCCCGTGGGACGCCATCCCGGTGACCGTGCCGACCGAGGCCCGGCCCTGGCGGGCCGAGACCCGGCGCGCCGTGGTGAACAGCTTCGGCTTCGCGGGAAGCATCGCCGCCGCCGTCCTGGAGGAGGCACCCGCCGAGGCGCCGACGGGCGCCACCGCCGCCCCCGCCGGCGAACGGCCGGCCGAGGAGGGCGGGCACGTCCTCACCCTGTCGGCGAAGACCAAGCGCTCGCTGCAGCTCCAGGTCGAGCGGTACCGGCGGCACCTGGAGCGGCACCCCGACCTGGACGTCGCCGACCTCTGCTACACCGCGAACGTCGGCCGCAGCCACTTCTCGCACCGGATCGCCGGGCCGGTCTCGGACCGGGAGTCACTCGCCGCCCTGCTGGCCAGGCACGCGGACACCGAGCCGGCCGGCCCCCGGGGCGACATCCGCAAGGTGGCGTTCCTGTTCACCGGCCAGGGCTCGCAGTACGCGGGCATGGGCGCGGCCCTGTACCGCCAGTTCCCGCTCTTCGCCGAGCACGTCGACGAGTGCGACCGGCTGTTCGCCGGACACCTGGGCCGCTCGGTCAAGGACGTGATGTTCGACCGGGACGGACAGGGCGAGGCGCTCGGGCAGACCCTGTACGCCCAGCCCGCGCTGTTCACCCTGGAGTACGCGCTGGCGAAGCTGTGGATGTCCTGGGGTGTGAAGCCCAACGTGCTGATCGGGCACAGCATCGGCGAGGTGGTCGCCGCCGCGGTCGCCGGGCTGTTCGACCTGGCCGACGCCACCACCCTGGTGGCGACCCGCGCCGCGCTGATGCAGTCGGTGTCCGCACCCGGCGGGATGGCCGCGGTCTCCGCACCGGTGGAGGAGGTCGCGCCGCTGCTGGAGCCGTACCCCGACCTGGCGGTGGCCGCGGTCAACTCCCCGCAGCAGACGGTGATCTCGGGCGGCGCCGAGTCGCTGGCCGCGGTGGTGGCCCATCTCGGCGGGGCCGGCCTGACGGTCAAGCCGCTGAAGGTCTCGCACGCCTTCCACTCGCCGCTGATGGCCGAGGTCTTCGACGAGTTCCGCACCGCGATCAAGGACATCACCTTCCGCGAGCCCTCGCTGACCCTGATCTCCAACCTGACCGGCAAGGTGGCCAGGTTCGCCGAGATCAGCGACCCCGAGTACTGGATCCGGCACATCGGCGAGGCGGTCGAGTTCTCGGCCGGGATGCGGACGCTGGAGCGCCGCGGCAAGCACGCGGTCATCGAGATCGGCCCGTCCCCGGCGCTCACCGGCGCCGCCAAGCAGTCCGTCACCGCGCAGGACCACCTGTGGATCGGCGGCCTGAGCCCGAAGGACACCGACGGCCGGGCCATCCGCGCCGCGATCGCGCAGTTCTACGCCGCCGGGCCGGCCTTCTCCTGGCGCGGCTTCCACGCCGGCCGCACCCGCCGGCTGGTGTCGCTGCCCGGCTACGCCTTCGACCGCAAGTCGTACTGGCTGCCGAACCGGGCCACCCGGCACGGCCTGGGATCCCGCGCACTGGACGGCCGCGCCGCCGTCCACCCGCTGCTCGGCAGCGAGACCAGCACGCCCGAGCAGCTCGCCGCGGGCGTACGCGAGTTCAGCAGCTCGATCAGCCCCACCCAGCCCGCCTACCTGGCCGACCACGTGGCGATGGGCCAGGTCGTCTTCCCCGGCACCGGCTACCTGGAGATCGTGCTCGCCCTGCTGGACGCGGTGCACGGCCACACCCGCCGCCCGGTGCGCGACGTGGGCTTCCGCGAGGCACTCTTCCTGGACGAGGAACGGGCCACCCGGCTGCGCACCCGGCTGCGGCCCGGCCCGGACGGCACCGGCACGGTCGAGATCGTCAGCCTGGCCGAGGCCGGCGACGGCGCGGCGGCCGCGATCGAGCGGCTGCACGCGGTCGCCACGATCGGCGCCGAGTCCGAGGTCTCCGACGAGCTCACCCCGGCCGCCGTCGAGCTGCTCGACCTGGCCGCGGCCGCCGGGAACCCGGAGGACGTCCTGCGCGCCGAGGACGTGTACGCGGCGTACTCCGGCGCCGGCCTGGACTACGGGCCGCAGTTCCGGCTGATGCGCGAGGTCCACCGTTACCCCGGCGACCTCACCGTCGGCGACCTGGCGGGCCGCCCCGCCGGGGCGCTGGAGCACCTGCCGCCCGCGCTGCTGGACGCCGCGATGCACAACATGGCCGCGCTGGCCGACGACGGCAACGACTACCTGCCGGTGCGGTTCGGCCGGTTCCGGCTGTTCCGCAAGCCGAAGTCGGACACCCTGCGCACCCTGCTGCGGGTCGTCCCGGCCGACACCGACGAGGTCGACCTCTCGGCCGACCTGCTGGCGCTGGACGGCGAGCAGCCGGTGTTCGAGCTCAAGGGCCTCGGCCTGAAGCGGGTCGCCGAGACCTTCTCCGGGGCACGCCGGAGCTTCTTCCACGAGCTGCGCTGGGTCAAGCGCTCGCTCGCCGGCCCGAACGCCCTGACCGGCCGGCACCTGCTGGTGGTCGGCCGGGACGCCGCCGAGTTCGCCGGCCTGGCGCCGCGGCTCGCCGAGCAGGCCGGGCGGCTGAGCTTCGCCGCCGGGCCCGCCGAGGCCGTCTCGGTGCTCGCCGCCGAGCAGGTCACCGACCTGGCCTGGTACTGGCAGCCGGGCGACGGGGCGGGCGGCGCCGAGGCGCTGCGGGCCGAGTCCGAGCGCAACTACACCGCGCTGCTGGAGCTGCTGTCGGCGCTGGAGCGGGCCGGCTTCGGCCGCAACCAGCGGCTGTGGCTGGTCACCGAGCAGGCCCAGTGGCTGCACGGCGACGAGCCCGGCGACGGCGCCCGGCTGGCGGCCTCCAGCCTGTGGGGCTTCGGGCACGTGCTGCTGAACGAGTTCCCGGCGTACCGCACCACCATGCTGGACCTGCCGGGCACCGGCGGACACCTGCCGCTGGTCGAGGAGGTGCACGCCCGGGAGAGCGGCGAGTTCCAGATCGCCTACCGGGAGGGCTTCCGGCACGTGCGGCGGCTGCTCGCGGTGGACCCGCGCTCCCGGCAGGACGCCAACTTCGCGCTCGCGATCAAGGAGTTCGGGCAGTTCGGCGGCATCAAGCCGGTGCCGGCCGAGGACGTCGCGCCGGTCGGCGACCAGATCCAGGTCGAGGTGCACGCGGCCGGCCTCAACTTCAAGGACGTGCTCAACGCGCTCGGCATGCTGAAGGACTTCGGCGACCAGCCGCTCGGCTTCGAGTGCGCCGGCACCGTGGTCGCGGCCGGGCCGCAGGCCGGATTCGCGGTCGGCGACGAGGTGATCGTCAACTACCTCGACCTCTTCCGGCGCCGGGTGACGGTGCCCTCCGCGGTCGCCGTCCGCAAGCCCGCCACGATCGACTTCACCGCCGCCGCCGGTCTGATCTCGGTGTACGTCACCGCGTACTACGCGCTGCACCACCTGGCCGGGATCAAGGCGGGCGACCGGGTGCTGGTGCACGCGGCCGCCGGCGGGGTCGGCCAGGCGGCGGCACACCTGGCGAGGCTGGCCGGGGCGGAGGTGTTCGCCACTGCCAGCCCGCACAAGTGGCCGCTGCTGAAGGCCCAGGGCATCGAGCACGTGATGAACTCGCGGACGCTGGACTTCGCCGACGAGATCGAGCGGATCACCGGTGGCCGCGGTGTCGACATCGTGCTCAACAGCCTGAACAAGGACTACATCCCGGCCGGTATGCGGGCGCTCGGCGGCGGCGGCCGGTTCATCGAGCTCGGCAAGGTCGGCGCCTGGACACCCGAGCAGGTGGCCGCCGCCCGGCCGGACGTGACCTACCACAACTTCGACCTGAGCGAGCTGCCGCAGGAGCGGCTGATCCCGCTCAACCAGGAGATCATGCGGACGGTGATCGCCCTGGTCGAGGCCGGACAGCTGCCGCCGATCGTCGCCACCTCGTACACCCTGGACGAGGTCGAGGAGGCGTTCGGGGTGCTCAGTCGCGGCGCCAACGTCGGCAAGCTGGTGCTGGACTTCGCCGGCGAGCGGGCCCCCGCGGCGCGCGAGGTGACGATCGGTCCGGACCGGACGTACCTGATCACCGGCGGTCTCGGCGCGCTCGGCCTGGTCACCGCGGAGAAGCTGGTCGACCTGGGCGCCCGGCACCTGGCCCTGGTCAGCCGCCGCGCCGAGCCGGCCGCCGACGTCGCCCACCTGTACGAGCGGCTGGCCGGGCGGGCCGAGGTCACCGTGCTGCAGGGCGACGTCGCCGAACCGGCCGACGTGGAGCGGATCATGGCGCGGCTGCGCGACGGCGCCCACCCCGTGGCCGGCATCATCCACTCGGCCGGCACCGTGGACGACCGTCCGGTCCCCGCCCAGACCTGGGAGAGCATCGACGAGGTCTTCCGGGCCAAGGTGTACGGCAGTTGGCTGCTGCACGAGGCCGCGGCCGCGCTGCCCGGGCTGGAGTTCTTCGTCGGGTACTCCTCGGCCGCCTCGGTGGTCGGCGCCCCCGGCCAGTCCAACTACGCCGCGGCCAACTACTTCCTGGACACGCTGCTGCACTGGCGGGCCGGACAGGGCCTGCCGGCGCTCTCGGTGAACTGGGGCCCGTGGGCCGAGGTCGGCATGTCGGCCCGGCTGGACGACTCCCTGATCAAGAAGTGGGAGGACGAGGGCATCCGGCTGTTCACCCCGGCCAAGGGCACCCGGGCGCTGGCCTCGGTACTCGGCCGGCCGGTGGCCCAGGTGGTGGCCGGCGAGGCCGACTGGGAGCGGTTCACGGCCGCCAAGCCGGTCGACGACGCCCTGTACGAGCTGCTGGTCCGGGCCGGCGGGGACGCGGCGCGCAGCCTGGACCTGGACGCCCTGGTGGCCCTGCCCAAGGCCGAGCGGCTGGTCGCGATCGACGCGTTCGTCCGCTCCCGGGTGGCCGACGTCCTGCACTTCGAGGACGCCGACGCGATCGACTCCTACACCGAGTTCGTCCAGCTCGGGCTGGACTCGCTGGTGGCGGTGGAGCTGAAGAACTCCCTGGAGGCGGCCTTCCGGGTGCCGCTGCCGCCGTCCCTCGCCTTCGACCACCCGTCCGCCGGGCAGTTGAGCGAATTCCTGGAGCAGCAGCTCACCCCGGCGCCGGCCGAGGCCTGACGCCGCTCCGGTGGGGCCGCAGCCCGCTGCGGCCCCACCGGCCTGACCGAGATCGGACGGAGAGGACCATGGAGCAAGCACGACAGGCCACCATCGGCGCGCGGACGGCCCGGCACGCCGCCGAGCGGCCCGACCACCCCGCGGTCGTCTGCGACGGCCGCGAACTCACCTACGCGCAGCTGCACCGGGAGAGCAACCGGACCGCCCACGCGCTGCGCGCGGCCGGGCTCGGCCGCGGCGCCCGGGTCGCCTACCTGGGCCGGGAGTCGGAGCACTACTACGACCTCGCGGTCGGCTGCGCGAAGGCGGGCGTGGTGCTGGTGCCGATCAACTGGCGGCTGACCAGCCGCGAGGTGGAGCACATCCTGACCGACTCCGGCGCCGAACTGCTCTTCGTCGAGCGGGAGTTCCTCGGACCGGTGGAGAAGCTCCGGGAGCCCTCGGCGCGCACGCTGGTGGAGCTGGACACCGACGCGGACCGGGCCGGCGGCTTCCTCGCCTGGAAGGCCGGCGCCCCCGAGGCCGACCTTCCCCCGACGGCGGTCACCGACGACCCGGTGCTGCAGATGTACACCAGCGGCACCAGCGGTCTGCCCAAGGGCGTGGTGCTGGCCCACCGCAGCTTCTTCACCTTCATCGAGTCCATGCGGCGGCACGGCACCGACTGGATCGACTGGCGCGCCGAGGACCGCACCCTGATCTGCTTCCCCGGCCTGCACTCGGCCGGGATGGCCTGGTTCATGCACACCCTGAACGTGGGCGGCACCAGTGTGATCATGCGGATGTTCAACGCCGAGGAGGCCGTCCGGCTGATCGAGCGGCACGCGATCACCACCACCTGGGCCGCGCCCGCCATGCTCGACATGATGCTGGCCGAGCGCGGCGTCACCCCCGCCACCTTCCGCTCGCTGCGCAAGGTGGTCTACGGCGGGGCGCCGATCTCGCCCGCCCTGCTGGCCCGCTCGATCGACGGCTTCGGCTGCGAGCTGGCCCAGATGTACGCCGCCGCCGAGACCGGCAGCGTGGTCACCTGCCTCGCCCCCGGGGACCACGTGCCGGGCAACCCCCGGCTCACCTCGGCGGGCCGGTCCTGCCCCGGCAACCGGGTGCGGATCGTCGACGACGAGGGCCGGGAGCTGCCGGCCGGCCGGATCGGCCAGGTCTGCGTCGACACCCCCGCGCACTTCGTCGAGTACTGGCGGCAGCCCGAGGCCACCGCAAAGGCCCTGGTGGACGGCTGGCTGCGGCTCGGCGACCTCGGCTACCTGGACGAGGACGGCTACCTGTTCCTGTGCGACCGGATCAGCGACACCATCATCGTCGCCGGGCAGAACATCTACCCCGTCGAGGTGGAGAACGCGGTGCGCGAGCACCCGGCCGTCGCGGACGTCGCCGTGATCGGGGTGCCCGACCCGCGCTGGGGCGAGACCGTCCGGGCCTGCGTGGTCCCGGCCCCGGGCGAGCGGATCGGCGGGCGCGAGCTGATGCTCTTCCTGCGCGGCCGGCTCGCCGACTTCAAGATCCCGAGCAGCTACGACTTCCTGGACGAGCTGCCGCGAAACCCCACCGGCAAGGTGCTCCGCCGGGTCCTGCGGGACCAGCTGGCCGCACCGAGCCCGTCCTGAGGAGGACCCTGCGATGGCCGACCGCACCGCCCCGGTCACCGGGCGCTGGTTCCAGGCGGAGTCCGACCCGGACGCGCCGATCCGGCTGTTCCTGTTCCACTACGCCGGCAGCGGCGCCTCGATCTACCGGGAGTGGCTGCCCCTGCTGCCGGCCGACGTCTCCGCGCAGTCCGTCCAGCTGCCCGGGCGTCAGGACCGGCTCCGGGAGCAGCCGTTCACCGAGATCGGGCCGCTGATCGATGAGCTGGCGGACGAGATCGAGGCCGAGCTCGACGACCGGCCGTTCGGCTTCTTCGGCCACTGCATGGGCTCGCTGCTCGGTTACCGGCTGGCCACCGAGATCCACCGCCGGGGCGGCCCGTCCCCGGTACTGCTCGGCGCCTCGGCCTGGGCGCCGGTCGGGTTCCGCACTCCCCCGGTCGAGCAGCTGGACGTGCCGGAGGACGAGATCGTCGAGTGGGCCCGCGGCCTCGGCTCGCTGCCCGAGGAGATCCTGAAGGACCGCCAGACCCTCGACATGATGATGCCGACCATGCGGGCCGACCTGCTGGTCTGCGCGAGCTACCAGGACGACGGCGCACCGGTCCCCTGCCCGATCGTCAGCTACAGCGCCACCACGGATCCCCTGGTGGAGCCCTCCGCGATGGTGTCCTGGGCCTCCCGCACCCCCGAGTACCTCGGCAACCGGGTCTTCCCCGGCGGGCACTTCTTCCTGCACCAGGAGACCCTCTCGATCACCGCCGACTACGTCCGGCTGCTGCGCCGGCGGGCCGGCGCGAGCGGCTGACCCGAGAGCACCCCCGCACGTCCCCGCACGTCCCGTACGACGACCCCGTACCACCCGTCCCGAGAGGAGCACCGGCATGACCAACCCCAACGCCTTCGCCGACCGCTACGTCGCGCTCTGGAACGAGAGCGACCCGGCCGCCCGCCGCAAGGCCGTCGAGGAGCTGTGGGCCCCGGAGGGCAGCTACTTCAACGCCCTCGCCGAGTCCAGGGGCCACGAGGAGATCGCCACCCAGATCGGCTACGCGCACGACGCCTACGCGGTGGGCGGCTTCGCCTTCCGCTCCTCGGCCAACGCCGTCGGGCACCACGGCACGCTGCGCTTCAACTGGGTGATGGTGGCCGCGGACAGCGGCGCGCTGGAGGCCGTCGGCTTCGACTTCGTGGTCCTGGACGACCAGGGCCGGATCACCGCCGACTACCAGTACATCGACACCCCGCCCTCGTACACCGTCCCGCCGCCGTCGGCCGCCTGAGGCGGCAGTGGCGCGAAGGCCCGGCCGGATCGGCCGGGCCTTCCGCGTGCCCGGGCGGGCGGACGTCAGCCGCGCAGCAGGGCCGCGGTGGCCGCGTCGGCCGGGAAGAAGGTCTCGATGGCCAGTTCGGCGACGGTGATGTCCAGCGGCATGCCGAACGTGGCGATGGTGCAGAACAGCGACAGCTCCTCGCCCCGGTGACCGATCCGCAGCGGCACCATCAGGTCACCGCCGGCGGGGAGTTCGGGCGGCGGGAGGTCCGGTTCCGGGCCGGTGTGCGGATAGCCCGCGACCTCGCGGAGCAGCTCGGTGAGCCGCGGTTCGGCGGTCAGTGCGACCCGGCGCTGCAGCCGGGTGAGCAGATGGGCCCGCCACTCGGCGAAGTTGAGGATGCGCGGAGCCATCCCCTCCGGGTGCAGGGCGAGCCGCAGGGCGTTCATCGGGCCGCGCAGCAGGTGCGGGGCGGCGCCCTCGGTGAAGACGGCGAAGCCCCGGTTGTGCTCGACGATGTTCCAGCCGCGGTCGACCACCAGGGCCGGCAGCGGGTCGTGGCCGGCCAGGATCTGCCGGAGGGTGTCACGCACCGGTGCCATCTCCCGTGCGTCCAGCGGCGAGTCGGTGAACGCGGGCGCGAAGCCGGCCGCCAGCAGCAGGTGGTTCTGCTCCCGGTGCGGCAGTTCGAGCTGCTCGGCCAGGCGCAGCAGCATGTCGCGGCTGGGTGAGGAGCGGCCGGTCTCCAGGAAGCTGAGGTGCCGGGTGGAGACCTGGGCGCGGGTGGCGAGCACCAGTTGGCTCAGCCCGCGGCGCTCGCGCCAGTGGCGCATCAGTTCCCCGACCGGTCGCTGCGTCGGCCGGTCCGTGGTGGTGGGCACGTGGGTCACCTCTCCACCCTGCGGCATCCCGCCCCGCCGGCACAACTCCGGCGGCCGGCGGCCCGTCCGGGGCGGGCACGGCACGGCGGGGGGCCGGCGCCGGGCCGGCCCCCCGCCGTCGACGGGTCATCAGATGGTGAACCGGTAGTGGGCGGCGAGCAGCCCGTCGGCGCCGCGGATCAGGAAGTCGACGCCGGTGACCGCGGGGCCGCCGTCGGCGGGGGTCAGCTCCCAGCCGAAGCGCAGCGCGTCGTGCTGGGCGGAGGCGTGGCCGCGCAGCCGGCGGACCTCGCCCTTCGGTGCGGCGGCGAGGGCGGTGTGCAGGTCGCGCTCGGCGCTGTCGTCGACCAGGCGGGCGTCCGGGGCGTAGAGCGCGTCGGTCTGCTTGCGGCGCAGCTCCTCGTCCTGTTCCCGGGGCAGCGCGAGCAGGCGTCCGGCCAGTTCGTCCAGTTCGGCGGCGGGCGCCGGGGGCTCGTTGAACTGGTAGTCGACGCGGAGCCGGCCGGCCTCGTCCAGCAGGACGAAGTCGAAGCCGACGGCCAGCACGTCCCGGCCGGCGGCGGGCGTCATCTCCCAGGTGAAGACGGCCGCGTCGTGGTGGGTGACCAGGTCGTCGCGGTGCCGGAAGAGCAGGCCCGCGCCGCCGACGAACTGCTCGTACGCCTCGGTGACCCGGGCGGCCAGGGATTCCGTGCCCCGGAAGGCGCGGGTCTGGGTGTAGTGCAGGCCGTCCGGGGCCCACAGGGCGGCGACGCCGGCGTGCCGGACGGCCGGGTCGGGCTCGTTCCAGACCGCCACGTAGCGGTCGAGCAGGGTGTCGGGGGCAGTCACAGGGGGTTCCTCTTTCCGGTGGGTCGGGGGGACGGCCCCCGCCCCGGCCGTGGTCGCGGGTGGCCGGGGCGGGGTCGGGCGGGGTAGGTCACTTGCCGGAGTTGCCGCGCGGCAGCAGCTGCACCAGGGCGGCGAGCAGCACCGCGACGCCGACCAGGAAGACCGCGCTCAGGTCGAAGGCGTGCGGGTAGTCAGCGACAGCGGGGGTGTCGCCGAGGGCGTTGTAGAAGATGATGCCGATGATCGACACACCGAGGGCGTTGCCGATCTGCAGGGCGGTGGTGAGCACACCGGAGGCCGCGCCCGCGTACTGCGGGGAGACCCGGGCGAGGACGGTCGAGGCAAGTGGGGCGACGGCCAGTCCCATCCCGGCACCGTCCAGGACGAGGCCCGGGATCAGCCAGGTGATGTGTCCGGTGGTGCCGATCGCGGCGGCGGTGAGGCCGAGTACGACCAGGCCCGCGCCCATCAGCAGGGCACCCACCGCGATCACCTGGCGGCCGAGCCTGGCCGCGAACTTGCCGGCGTTCATCGAGGTGTACATGTAGCCGGCGCCGATCGCGGCGAACAGCAGGCCGGCCTGCAGGGCGTCCAGGCCGCAGCCGCGCTGCACGTACAGGGCGAAGACCAGGAAGAACGAGGCCTGGCCCATCCAGAAGACCAGCTGGCTGAGCAGGCCGGCGACGAACGCGCGCTCCCGGAACGGCGACAGGTTGACCAGCGGGGAGCCGCCGCGCGCGGCCAGCCGGCTCTCCTGCAGGGCGAACAGTGCGAACAGCACCGCGGCGGCGGCGAAGCTCAGCCAGGTCCACAGCGGCCAGCCCTGCTCGCGGCCCTCGATCAGCGGGAGCACCAGGGCGACCAGCGCGGCGGTGATGACCGCGACGCCGACCAGGTCGAGCTTCGGGCGGCCGGGGGCGCGGGTCTCCGGCACGAACCTGAGGGTCAGCGCGATGATCGCGGCGCCGATCGGCAGGTTGACCAGGAAGCAGGAGCGCCAGCCGAGCCCGGCGATGTCGGCCTGGATCAGCAGGCCGCCGATGAGCTGACCGAACACGGCTGCCAGGCCCATCGCCAGGCCGTACCCGGTGAACACCTTCAGTTTGGCGGCGCCGGTGTAGACGGTGCCGAGGATGGCGAGCACCTGGGGCGCGAGCAGGGCCGCCGAGACGCCCTGGCCGGCGCGGGCGGCCACCAGGTAGGAGCCGCTGGTGGCGATGCCGCAGAACAGCGAGGCGATCGTGAACAGGGCCAGGCCCAGGACGAACATCCGCCGGCGGCCGTACAGGTCGCCGAGCCGTCCACCGGTGATCAGACCCACGCCGTACGCCAGGCCGAAGCCCGCGACCACCCACTCGATGGCCGAGGCGCTGGCGTGCAGGTCGGCCTGGGTGGACGGGATGGCGACATTGACGATGAAGAAGTCCAGCGTCGTCATGAATACGCCGGAGAGAACGATCGGAAGAATCGCTCGGTGCGGCTCGGCCGCGGCTACCGGGACCGGCGCCGGCGGTGCCGCCGTGACGGGGTTTGTCTCAGTGGTCATAGGTCCAACTCCTGGTCGATCACGTAGTCCTGCTCTGCCAGAGCCGATCCGGAGGCTGTGTCCAGCTTGGCCACCCTCCATCGGGGCGGTCAATTACCCGGGAGGTCATGGTCATCGCTCCACAGGCCGACGATTCGCCGACGAACGGTATTCCCGCGAGGCCGCCCGGAACTCCTTCCCGGGCCTGTCCGGGAGAATTTCGGGATTCTGTTCGGGTGATTGGTCGAGTTCATTTCCAAGGAATGCGCACAGAGGCGCCGTCGCACGCGGGCCGGAGACCCGTCCGATGTCGGACGCCTCCGGAAAGCACGGTGGCAGAGCCCGGTGGAGCGGGCACGGACCAGCGGTGGAGCGCCACTCGAACCCGGCTGGACGCGCGCCGGACGCCGCCGTGCGGCCTCCAGCCGGAATCAAGGACCCGCCCCGACAATCCGCACGCCTGTTCCGCCGGCAACCAACCGCTCTTCACCACAGGGGGAACACATGCAGTTCAGGATCCTGGGCCCGGTCGGCACGGTCGTCAACGGCCGCTTCGCCACCGTGCCCGGCACGAGACAGCGCACCCTGCTGGCGACCCTGCTGATCCGGGCCCGCCGGCTGGTGCCCACCGAGCAGCTCTACACCGAGCTCTGGGGCGACAACCCGCCGGCCACGGTGGAGAACTCGCTGCAGGCCCACGTCTCCCGGCTGCGCCGCACCCTGCGCCGGCTGGGCGGCCCGCACGGCGACGTACCGCCGCTGATCACCCAGGCCTCCGGCTACATCCTGGACGTCGCCCCGGAGGACGTGGACATGTACCTCTTCCGGGAGCAGCTGGCCGCCGCCCGGCACGCCGTCACCGGCGACCCTGAGGTGGCCGGCTCGCTGCTGGCCGACGCCCTCGGGCTCTGGCAGGGCAGCCCGATGCAGGACGCGGCGCCCGGGCCGCTGTGCCAGAGCGTCTCCCTGCAGCTGGACGAGGAGCACCTGGCCGCCCAGGAGGACCGGCTCTGGGTGGACGCGCTGTGGGGCGAACCGACCCACGTCATCGGCGAGTTGAAGCGGATGAGCGTCGCCCACCCGTGGCGGGAGCGGATCACCGAGATGCTGATGCGGGCGCTCTACCGCTCGGGGCGGCAGGCCGAGGCGGTCGAGGTCTACAACACCGCCCGGCAGCGCCTGATCGACGAGCTCGGCATGGAGCCGTCCCCGCAGCTCAAGCAGCTGTTCCGGGAGGTGCTGATCCAGGCCCCGGCGCTGCACCAGCCGGCCGCGCAGTACCTGCTCCGGACGGCCTGACCCGCCGCCCGCCCGGCATGCCGACGGCGCGACGCCCCTGCGGGTGCCGCGCCGTTTCGGCCGTTCAGCGCTCGACCGCACCACCGGGCAGGATCCGGCGGAAACCCGTGTACGGCACCAGCGCCTCGGGCAGCAGCACCGAGCCGTCCGGCTGCGCGCCCTGTTCCAGCAGCGCCGCCACCGTCCGGCCGATCGGCAGCGCCGAGCCGTTCAGGGTGGCGGCCGGCAGCTTGCGCCCCTCGGCCGTCCGGTGGCGGACACCGGCCCGGCGGGCCTGGAAGGCCCCGCAGTCCGAGACCGAGGAGATCTCCCGGTAGGAGTCGCTGCCCGGCAGCCAGACCTCGATGTCGTACGTCATCCGGGCCGAGAAGCCCATGTCCCCGGCCGGCAGCAGGACCACCCGGTAGGAGAGTTCGAGCCGGCGCAGGCACTCCTCCACCTGGCCGACCATCAGTTCGAGCTGTGCCGGGGCGTCGTCGAGGGCGCAGATCCGCACCAGCTCCACCTTCTCGAACTGGTGCAGCCGCAGCACCCCGCGGGTGTCCCGCCCGTACGAGCCGGCCTCGGCGCGGTAGCAGGGCGTGCGGGCGGTCATCGCGATCGGCAGGGCGCGGGTGTCCAGCAGTTCCCCGGCCACCAGGTTGGTGAGCGGCACCTCGGCGGTCGGGATCAGGAACAGCTCCCGGCCGCCGACCGAGGTGGCGAACAACTCCTCCTGGAATTTCGGGAGTTGACCGGTGCCGGTCATCGTCTCGCGGTTCACCAGGTGCGGCACCGAATACTCGGTGTAGCCGTGCTCCTCGGTGTGCAGGTCGAGCAGGAAGGACGCCAGGGCGCGCTCCAGCCGGGCCCCCGGCCCGCGGCTGACACTGAACCGGGCGCCGGAGAGCGCGGCCGCCCTGGCCATGTCCAGCACGCCGAGCGACTCGCCGAGGTCCGCGTGGTGGCGGGCCGGTCCGGCCGCCGGGCGCAGCGGCGGACCGCCCCGGCGGACCTCCACCGCCTCCTTCTCGCTGTCGCCGTCCGGCACCGTGTCGAGCGGCAGGTTGGGGATGCCCAACAGGGCCTCCTCCAGCTCCAGTTCGGCGGCCCGCACGAGCGCCTCCGCCTCCTGCACCCGCTCGCGCAGCCGCCGCAGCTCCTCCCGGCCGGCCTCGGTCGGCCGCGGCCCGCGGGACGCCCGCTTCAGCTCACCCCGCAGCGCGGCCACCGTCTCCAGGCCCTCGCCGCGGCGCCGGTGCGCGGCGCCCAGCGCCTCCAGGTCCAGCCGGTACCGGCGCCGGGCGAGACGGCGCACCGCCTCCGGGCCCAGCTCGATCAGCTCACGTACGTCGTGCACGGGACTCTCCTCGGAAGGCAGACGGTGTCAGCGGGTGGTGACCAGATCGGGGACACGGCGTGCGGCCGGCGCGGGCGCGGCCGGCCGGGAACCGGTGAGGCGGACGTAGCGGCGGGGCCGGGCCGCGCGCAGCCACCAGCCGTAGCCGAGGCCGAGCAGGCCGACCAGCGGGACGGTCCAGGGCAGCGCGGAGACCAGGGCGTTGTGCGTCCCGGTCAGCAGGTCGAAGTTGCCGACCACCAGCCAGACCGTGGCCGTCAGACCGACCAGGCCGAGCAGCGGTGCCACCACGCCCTGCCAGCGGTTCGCCCGGACGCCCTTGCGGGCGAGCCCCAGCACCGCCAGCGCGGCCAGCGCCTGCAGCACCACGATCCCGAGCGTCCCCAGCCCCAGCATGCTGGTGGTCAGGTCCGCGTACGGGTCCAGGCCGGCGAGGGCGAAGCCGGTCACCACCACGGCGCTGAGCACGCTCTGCGCCACGCTGGCCCGGTGCGGGGAGGCGTACCGGGGGTGCACGGCGGCGAGCCGGCGCGGCAGCAGGCCGTCGTCGGCCAGCACCTGGGCGTACCGGTTGGCGGCACTGTGCAGGGCCAGCGTGGCGGCGAACAGGCTGGTGCACAGCATGATCTGCAGCACCGTGGCACCGCTGTCGCCGAGGTAGTCGGCGCCGAGCACGAAGAACAGGTCGCCGAGCCGGTCGCCGGCGGTCTGCCGGACGGCGTCGGTGCCGAGCGCGCCGACCGCGGCCCAGCTGGTGAGCGCGTAGAAGCCGGCGATCAGCAGGACGGCCACATAGGTGGCACGCGGCACGCTGCGCCGCGGGTCCTTCGCCTCCTGGCCGTACAGGGCCGCGGACTCGAAGCCGATGAAGGAGACGAACGCGAACATCAGCGAGACCCCGAGCCCGGGGCCGATCGCGGTGTGCGGGGCGAAGGAGTCCAGCGGCAGGGCCGAGGAGCCGTGCCGGCCGAGGATGGCGACGTCCAGCGCGGCCAGCACGCCGATCTCGCCGACCATCAGGACGGCCAGCACCCGGGCGCTGACCGCGATGTCGCGGTAGCCGAGCACCGCGACGGCCGCCAGGCCGACCGCGGCGCACAGCTGCCAGGGCAGGTCGAGGCCGTGGGCGGCCAGCACCAGCTGGGTGAAGTAGCCGAGCGCGCCGACCAGTCCGACGGTCGCGCAGTTGTAGGCGAGCAGCGCGATGAAGCCACTGCCGACGGCCGGCGGGCGGCCGAGGCCGTCGGCGACGGAGGCGTAGAAGCCGCCCGAACCGCCGGTCCGGCGGGCGCTCACCGCGTACCCGACCGAGAAGCAGAGCAGGGTGATCCCGGCGAAGGCGAACGCGGCGGGGACGCCGGCGCCGGTGCCGATCGCGAAGGCCAGCGGGACGGTGCCGACCATGGCGGAGAGCGGGGCCGCGGCGGCGACGATCAGAAAGACGATGTGACCGGTGGTCAGGCGTCTGGAGGTCTGGGGTTCGGCGGTCATCGGGGCGCTCCAGGTGGAGGAGGGGAGGGATCCGGCGCGACGGGCCGGGGCCGAGGGGGGAGGCTCGCCCGGCCCGTCACGCCGGTTTCGGCCGGTCAGGGTGCGGCGATCGCCAGCACCGCGTTCTGCCCGCCGAAGCCGAGGGAGTTGCTGAGGGCCAGGTCGATCGCGGTGCCGGTCTCCTCGGTGGCGACCTTGATCTCCAGCTCCGGGTCGAGGGTGTGCAGGTTGGCCGTGGGCGGCACCACCTGCTGTTCGATCGACAGCACGGTGAAGACCGCCTCGATCGCGCCCGCCGCGCCCAGCAGGTGTCCGGTGACGCCCTTGGTGGAGGTGACCAGCGGGTCGCCGGTCAGGGTCCGCCGGATCATCCGGGCCTCGGCCAGGTCGTTGAGCGGGGTGGCGGTGCCGTGCGCGTTGACGTACCGGACGTCGCCGGGCCCGGCTCCGGCGTCGGCGAGCGCGGTGCGCACCGCGCTCTCCACGCCGAGCCCCTGCGGGTGCGGCGAGGTCATGTGGTGGGCGTCGGCGGTGGCCCCGTACCCGGCGATCCGGGCCCGGATCCGTGCCCGCCTGGCCCGGGCGTCGGCGGCCCGTTCCAGGATCAGCACGCCGGCGCCCTCTCCCGCCACGAACCCGTCACGGTCCAGGTCGAACGGCCGGGAGGCCGTCGCGGGGTCGTCCTCACGGCGGGAGAGGGCTCCCATCTGGGCGAAGCCGGCCATGACCAGTGGGGTGATCATGGCCTCGCTCCCCCCGGCCACGACGATGTCGCAGCGGTCCAGCAGGAGCAGGTCACGGGCGGTGCCGACGGCGGTGGCCCCGGAGGCGCAGGCGGTGGCGACCACCAGGTTGGGGCCGGTGGCGCCGAACTCGATGGCGGTCTGCCCGGCCAGCATGTTGGGCAGCTGCATCGGCAGCAGCAGCGGGGAGACCCGGGCGGGGGACTCCTCGACCAGCACCCGGTGCTGGGTCTCCACCGTCCCGGGGCCGCCGTCGGCACAGCCCAGCACCACGCCGACCCGCGCGCCGTCCCAGGTCTGCGGGTCCAGCCCGGCATCGGCGATCGCCTCGCGGGCCGCGACCAGGGCGAACTGGGTGAAGCGGTCCAGCCGGTGGGCCCGGCGGCCGCCCAGCAGCTGCCCGGCGTCCCAGTCGGGCACCCGGCAGGAGATCCGCACCGGGTTCCCGTCCAGCGCCGGGTCGAGCGCGGCGGTCGGGCGTCCGGCCAGGACCGCCGCCCAGCTCGCGGCGGTCCCGATCCCGGCCGGGGTGACCAGGCCGAGCCCGGTCACGGCGACGTCGATGCCGGCCATCAGACCCGTGCGCTCCGCTCTTCGATCAGGAGCGCCATCTCGCCGATGGTCTCGGCGTCCAGCAGCTCGTCGTCGCTGATCTCGATGCCGAGTTCCTTCTCCAGGACGAGGGAGAGCTCGACGACGGCGAGAGAGTCGAGCTCCACGTCCTCCTTGGTGGCTTCCGGGGTGACCTGCTCCGGCGTCACCTTGAGCTTGCTGACCAGGATTTCCTTGAGCGTTTCGAACATCGGGCTGTCCTTCCGGGACGTGGCACGCGGGACGTGGGACGTGGGTCAGTGCGAGAGGTCGGGCCAGGTGACGGTGGTGGCCCCCCAGGCCAGCCCGCCGCCGAAGGCGGTGAGCAGCACCCGGTGGCCGGGCCGCAGTTCGCCGCGTTCGGCGGCCTGGGCGAGCAGCAGCGGGATGGACGCGGCGCCGGTGTTCCCGACCCGCTCGATGTTGGACAGGCGGCGCTCGACCGGGATGTCGAGCCGTTCGGCCACCGCCTGCAGGATCCGGGCGTTGGCCTGGTGCGCGGCGAAGCGGTCGAGCTGGCCGATCTCCCAGCCGGCCGTGCCGACGGCCTGGCGGGAGGCCTCGGTCATCCGTTCCACGGCGTGCCGGTAGGTGGCCCGGCCGGCCATCTGGAAGTACTCGTCGCCGGGCTGGGCCGCCCGCCGGTCGGACCGGTGGCGCGAGCCGCCGCCGGGGACGGTGATCAGCTCGGCGTTGTCGCCGTCGCTGCCCAGGACGATCGGGCCGATCGCGCCGGGCTCGTCCGCCGTGCCGGCCCGCAGCACCACGGCGCCGGCGCCGTCGGCGAAGATCACCGCGGTGGAGCGGTCGGCGGGGTCGATGATGGTGGTGAACGCGTCGGCGGCGATCAGCAGCACCCGCTCGGCCATACCGGAGGCGATCAGGCCGGCGGCGGTCGCCAGCCCGTAGAGGAAGCCGGTGCAGACCGCCGAGACGTCGAAGGCGGCCACCCCGCCGAGGCCCAGCCGGGCGGCGACCGCCGGGGCGGTGGCCGGGCACAGGTGGTCGGGGGTGGTGGTGGCCAGGACGACGGCGTCGACCTGGGAGTCGTCGGCCGACTTCAGGGCCCGGCGGCCGGCCTCCACCGCGAGGTCCGAGGTGGCGGTGCCGGGGGCGACCATGTGCCGGGTGGCGATGCCGGTCCGGGTGCGGATCCACTCGTCCGAGGTGTCCAGCCGGGTGACCAGGTCCCCGTTGGTCACCAGGTCCGGCGGGACGTACGCGCCCACCCCGGCGACCACCGCGGCGCGTCCCGGGGGCGGGGCCGCCGCGGTCATACCGCGTCCCCCCGGTCGCCGGAGAGCACCTCGACCGGCAGGCCCATGTACGCCATCCGGGCCTCGGCCATCTCGTCGGTCCACCGCTCGGCCATCGCGTAGCGCTGCTCGGGGGTGGTGTCGAGCAGCCGGACGCCGGGCCAGACCTCGTAGTCGCCGATCAGGTCCGCGTGGTCGGCCATGCCCTGCTGGAAGAGCTCCTCGCGGTGGATCACGAACGGCTTGTCCGGGATCTCGTCCCAGAGCTTCACCCCGGCCCGCAGGATCTCCAGCAGCCGCGGCCGGTACTCCGGGTGGGCGGCGACGTGGTCGCGCAGGATGGTGCTGGCGACGGTCAGGTGACGGATCTCGTCGATCGCGGTGCCGCGGGAGATCTCGCCGGTGGCCGGGGAGAGCGGGGTCCACTTGCGCTCGCTCAGCTCGGCGGCCGGGGCGAGCACGCCCTCGATCACGATCGCGAAGACGGCCACCCCGCCGATGAAGTCGCCCTGGTCGCGGACGATGTCCAGGGTGAAGTCCTCGACCGGCTGCAGCACCGTGCGCCGGTACTCGGCCGCCATCGCCTCGATGTCCCGCAGCAGGGTCGCCTCGGGCAGGCCGAGTTCGACCAGGTGGTTGCGGAACACCCGGGCGTGCCGGGCCTCGTCGAGCAGCTGGGTGGCGTAGAACTCCAGCTCCGGGATGCCCGGGGCGATCGCCACGTAGTACGACAGCAGCCGGGTGGCGATCTCCTCGGACAGGCCCCGGAAGCCGAACTCCAGGGTCAGCGCCTCGCGCAGCGGGCCGGGGCGCTTCAGGAACGCGGGTACCAGGGCGCTCTCGTGGTGCCCGGTGACACCGCGCTCGCGGAGGGTGCCCTGCGCGACCTCGGTGATCCAGTAGGCCAGGTTGCACTGCTCGGGGCCGAGCGCGAGCTCCTTGGCTCCGTCCAGCAGTCCGGGAGCCCTGTCCCAGTCCGCCTCGGGTGCCACTGAACCGGTCATGTTCGTACTCCTCGCTAGGGGTGACGTGGGGATCAGGCGCCCGGGGCCGGCTGGAGGGCGCCGGCGAACAGTCCGCCGGCGAAGCTGAGCAGCGGAGCACCCTCGCCGGTGGCCGCGTGCACCACCTGGCCGAGCAGCACCTCGTGGTCGCCGACCCGGACACACTCGGTGACCCGGCAGGCGTAGTGCGCCAGGGCGCCGTCGAGCAGCGGGGCGTCCGCGTACGGGGCGGAGCTCCACGGCAGCCCGTCGAACTGCCGGGCACCGTCCGGACGGGAGCTGTCGGCGAACCAGCGGGCCACCCCGCCCTGCCCGCCGCCGAGCACGTTGACCGCGAACCTGCCCTCGGCGACGGCGAGTTCGGCGAGCACCGAGCCGGCCTTCAGACAGGCGCCGAGGATCAGCGGGGTGAGCGAGACGGTGGTCACGGTGGACACCGTCGTGCCGTGCAGGCGTCCGTCGTGGCTGACCGTCAGGACGGACACCGGCGAGGCGAGATGGCGCAGCGCGCGGCGGCGCAGCTGGGCCGGGCTCGGGGCGGTCTCGACGGCGCTGGTCACCGGGACACTCCCGGCAGGACCGGCTCCGGTGCGGCCTCTCCCCGGACGGCCGGCCGGCGGACGGGCCGGACGTGGCCGACCGGCACCGGGTCGAAGGTGTGGCCGAGCGGCTTGGGGTGGGCGAGGCCCAGGTCGTCCAGCAGTCTCAGGTAGCCGCTCTGCCGGACGGGCTCGAAGGGCAGGGCGAAGGACTTCATGAAGTTGCCGAACAGGCCGCGGTCGCCGAACAGGTGGAACGGGATCACCAGCAGCGCCCACTCGGGCCTGACCAGCCAGCACCAGAGGGCGGCGACCGCGCCCTGGGTGATCAGGCTGTGCATGACGTTGTAGGCGACGTAGTAGCCCTTGGCGATCGGCCGCCCGCCGGCCTTCTTGAAGGCGATCGCGCCCGGGATGTAGCCGATCAGGTCGATGTAGAGGAACAGTCCCACCGCCGGGAGCCACCGGATGTCGCCGAGGTGGGCGACGATCAGGCCGGTGGTCACCGCGAACGCCACCAGGTACTCGGCGCGGTGCAGCGAGTAGGTTCTCGGGGTCTCGAAGGGGTTTGCCTGGTCCATGGCTTCAGCTCCTGGAGGGACGGGCGGTCAGCGGGCGGCCGGGGCCGGGGTGATGAGCTCGGCGTCGCCGACGATCCGGGTGCCGGCGAACAGGCCGGTGACGGCCCAGGCGACGGTCTCCCGGATGACCCGCTCGGCGATCGGGTCGAGGATGCCCTCCAGGCTGGGGATGCCGAAGTCGAAGTCGGCCTCGAAGTGCACCGTGACGTCGGCGCCGTCCTGCCCGAGGCGCCAGCTGCCGGTGAAGCTGTCGAAGTCGCCGTCGGTCTGCTCGAACCTGACCGTCAGCTCGTCCGGCAGGAAGGTGTCGGTCTCGGTCCAGCGCAGCAGGCCGCTGCGGAAGTGCAGCTCCCAGCTGGAGCTGCCGACCGGCTCGGGGAGGGTGGAGTGCACGGTGGTGGCCCGCACGTGCGGGGCCAGCTCCGGGTAGCGCTCCCAGCGCAGGACGGCCGCGTAGACGTCCTCGGCGCGCTCGGAGCTCACCACGGCGTCGAGTTCGACGTGTCGCATGGGTCAGTTACCGCCTTCCGGCATCGTGGCCGAGCCCGCGATCAGGTCGAGGGTGGCCTTGTGGAACGCGTCGAGCAGGTACTCGACGTCGGTGTCGCTGAGGATGGCCGGCGGCGTGAAGCGCACCACCGAGCTGCCGTTCATCGAGTGGTTGGCGACCACGCCGTGGTTGAAGAGCTCGATCAGCAGCTCGCCGGCCAGCCCGGCCTCGACCAGCTCGACGCCGATCAGCAGGCCCTGGCCGCGGACGTCCACCACCAGGTCGGGGATGTTGCGGTGGGCGATCTCGGCGATCGCCGGCAGCAGCCGGGCGCCGAGGTCCTGCGAGCGGGTGACCAGCCGCTCCTCCTTGATCGCCTGGACGGCGCCCTGGACGGCCGCCATCAGCAGCGGCTGGCCGGAGAAGGTGGCGGTGTGGATGTACGGGTCCTTGTCGAAGGGCTTGAAGGCCTGCCGGGTGGCGATGGCCGCCGACACCGGCACCACCCCGCCGCCGAGCGCCTTGCCGGCCAGCAGCACGTCCGGCTGGACGCCCTCGACGTCGGCGCCCCACCACTCGCCGAGCCGGCCGAAGCCGGTCTGCACCTCGTCCAGGATCAGGAAGCCGTCGAACTCGCGGACCAGCTCCTCGACCCGCTTGAGGTAGCCCTTGGGCGGGATGATCACACCGCCCTCGCCCTGCACCGGCTCGATGATCACGCAGACCTCGCCCGGGTGGGCGGCCAGCTCCGCGCGCAGCGCGTCCTCGTCGCCGTACGGCAGGTGCGTGACGTCCGGGATCAGCGGGCGGAACGGCGCCTGGTAGACCTCCTTGGCGGTGGCCGACAGGGCGCCCAGGGTCTTGCCGTGGTAGCCGCCGGTGAACGAGACGGTGCGCTTGCGCCCGTTCGCCCGGGCCAGCTTGAGGCCGGTCTCCACCGCCTCGGCGCCGGACAGGGCGAAGTGCACCCGGTCCAGGCCGGCGGGCGTGATCGAGGTCAGCGCCTCGGCGGCCCGGGCGACGGTGGGCTCCAGCAGGATGCGGGTGGCCACCGGGTGGGTGTTCAGCTGGCGGGTGACGGCCTCGATGACCAGCGGGTGGCGGGCGCCCATGATGAACACCCCGTAGCCGCCCGCGTTCAGGAAGCGCTCGCCGTCGCTGGTGGTCAGCCAGGCACCGGAGGACTCCACCTCCATGTGGCTGCCGAACAGCTCGGCGAGGGTCGCCCGGCCCTTGCTGAGGTGCGCGCGGTACAGGTCGAGGATCTCGCCCTCGGTGTCCGCCGGCGGCAGGTCGATCCGGATGTCGTCGTCGATCAGGGTCACTTTTCCGAGCTCCTTCGCCAAGTGGCTGCGGGTCAGGACAGGTCGAGCGGGTCGCCGTTGAAGTACGCCAGCAGCGCTCCGGCGGCACTGGCCCGGGACGGCGGGTGGAAGGCCAGCGGGCGCACGGCGGTGGCCTGCCGGGAGTGGTCGCCGGAGCGGATGAAGTCCAGCCCGCCGAGCAGTTCCAGGGCCTGGTCGCTGGCGCGGTTCAGCGCCTCCTGGGCGGCGAACCGGGCGACCAGCACCTGGGCGACCGCCTCCTCGCCGCCGATCCCGTCGCGCACCGCGCGGGCGGTTCCCTCCAGCAGGCCGGCCGCGGCCTCGACCCGGATCGCCGCGTCCGCCCGGTCGCCGGCGCTGCCGCGCTCGCGCCGCAGCACCTCCTCGACCAGGGCGGAGGCCGCGCCCAGGTAGCCGGCCGAGATCAGCAGCTCGAACCAGACGAAGCCCGCGTTCTGCAGGTCCTCGATCCGGTGCGGGTCCTCCTCGGAGGTGCGGATCACCAGCTCCTCGGGCACGAACACGTCGGCCAGCTGCACCTCGTCGCTCTCGGCGGCGGCCAGCACCTCGTTGCCCCAGAACGGGTGCACGCTGAGGCCGGGCGAGTCGGCGGGGATCAGGGCGAGCGCGAGCTCCGGCGAGCCGTCGGCACCCGGCACCGCGATCGAGGCGGTCAGCAGGTTCATCGAGCCGGCCAGGCTGCAGGGCTTCTTGGAGCCGTTCAGCCGGTAGCCGCCCACGGTGACGGCGGCGGTCACCGCCGGGGTCAGGATGTTCTGCTGGGTGCGGCCCTCGGCCCAGCCGGAGGCCATCAGCCGCTGCTCGGGGACGACGCTGTGCAGCAGCGACAGCTGCCGTCCGGTCAGCCGCCCGGTCTCGTCGGCCAGGGCGTACAGCATCGCTGCGGTGAAGTGGTGCATCGTCACCGCGGCGGCCAGCGAGGGCGACAGCGCGCCGAGCGCCCGCTGCACCCGGACGGCGTCCAGCGGGTCGGCCCCGTGGCCGCCGTAGGCGACCGGGACCAGCAGTGCGACGCCGTCGTGCGCCCGGAACAGGTCGATCACCGGGCTGTCGGCGGCCTCCCGCTCGGCGTACGGGATGTCGGCGAGGGCCTTCACCAGCCCGGGGTGGTACCGCTCACCGGTCGCGCGAGCGGTTTCGAGGGAGCGCATGGCAGGACAACCTCCAGCGGGGGGGGACGGACCGGGATCTGACGGGACGGGGGTCGCGCGGGGCGGGGTCGGGCGGCTCAGGCGTCGAAGGTGCCGAAGACGGCCTCGATCGGGCTGACGTCGCGGGCGACGCTGACCCCCTGGATGTGCGAGGTCTTGAGCATCGGGTAGTTGGCCTCGCCGTAGACGCCGCCGGTCAGGCCGGTGCCGCCGTGGCTGGGCAGGTACGGCAGGAAGCCGATGTGCGAGTCGTTGATCTTCAGCAGGCCGCCGTTGGTGACCCGCTGGACGAAGGCGTTGATCACCCGCGCGGACTTCGCCCAGAGCGAGTTGCGCAGGCCGTACTCGTTGCTGTTGACGAAGTCGATGAAGCTGTCCAGCAACTGGTCGTTGGGGGCCGGCTCGGGCACCACGATCGGCAGCAGCGGGAAGAAGGTCTCGTGCCGGACGACGTCGTGCTCGCGGGCACCGGCCAGGCCGTTCACCCGGACCACGGTGGGCTGCAGGAAGACGCCGGTCTCGGACGGCGTGCCGTCGACCTCGGTGCGGCGGCCGCCGGTGACCAGTTCGGCCCCCAGGTCCAGGGTCTGCTTCAGCAGCCCGAAGAACTTTTCGCTGCGGCGGACCGGGGAGAGCAGCACCTCCGGGTCCTCCGGGTAGCCCGGGCGGACGGTGGCGACCTGCTTCTTGACCTCCTCGATCAGCTCGTCGGCGATCGAGGGGTGCACCAGCACGTAGTTGGGCACCATGCAGATCTGGCCGGAGCCGTAGAAGGACTCCCGGATCGCCTCGGCCGCGTAGGTGAGGTCCGCACCCTCCCAGATGATGATGCCGTCGTTGCCGGCCAGCTCCAGGATCGGCTTCTTGCCGTGCGCGACGCACTGCTCCTGGAAGCGCAGGCCCTCCTGGCTGCCGCCGATGTAGAAGATGTCGTCGACCAGCGGGCTGCGCACCCAGCGGTCCAGCGTCTGCTTCGGGTTGCTGCACACCGCGTTCAGCACCCCGGGCGGGGCGCCGACCTCGTCCAGCAGCGGGGCCACCACGTCGCGCAGCACCCACATGGTGGACAGCGCGATGGAGCGCGGGGCGCGGACGATCACCGCGTTGCCCGCCATCAGTGCGAGCACCGCCAGCGCGGCGCTGGGCGCCGGGGCGTTCTGCGGCGGGTTGAAGGCCACCACCCCGTCGGGCTGCCGGCGGACGATCAGGCGACGCCCGGCGTGGTCGAACTCGGTGTGCATCCGCTGGCGGTACCAGTCGATGCTCTCCTCGCTGTACACCTGCAGCAGGCAGCTGAGCTCCCAGCGGGCGAGCTTCACCGGGTGCGCCTCGGAGACCAGCATGTCGACGAACTCGTCCTGGCGGCGCAGCAGTTCCTCGCGGAACAGGGTGCCCAGGCGCAGCCGTCGCTCCAGCGGGACGGCCGCCCAGCCGGGCGCCGCGGCGGCGGCGGCCTCGGTCGCGAGGTCGATCGCGGCGTCACTGGCGATCGCGCAGCGGCCCACCACGTAGGGGTGCTGGGCGGCGTCCGAGTCCGGGTCCTGCTCCAGTGCGCGCTTCAGGCTGACGCTGGTGAACACGTCCTCCAGCAGCGACCGGGCGCTCACGGTGTAGACCCAGCCGTCGCCCTCCACGTCCTTTCCGGCGATGTACAGCGGGTAGCTGCTCAGCGGCTTTTCCCGGCCGCCGGAATTGCCGGGAAGAATCCCCGACGCCGTTTCGTCAAGAAGCATCATCTGGCCTTTCCGAAGGCACGGTCCATGTCCGAATCGACTTGATGGTGACAAGGGGGTCTGACCCGCGCCTGACGCGGAACTGATGCCGCCCACCGGGCCGGTCCGGCCCGGGAACGCCCGATGCCCGGCCGCCGAGGAAGGCGGCCGGGCATCGGAACTCCGTGCGGAGAGGGCAGGATTCGAACCTGCGAAGGCGGGCTGAACCACCCGGCCGGAGCCGAGGCCCCGGCCCCCGATCAACCACTCCGGGCACCTCTCCGTGTTCCCGGCCCGGTCCCCCGCGCCGTTCACGGGAACAACACTGCCAGCCTTTTCTGACGGCCCGCTGACGCCTTCCTGACGCCGCACCGCAGAGTTTCTCCAGCCCTTTCCCGCGACATTTCCGAGTGCTGTACTTACTGCACCGCCACCCATCCGCGAAGGGAAATCCAGATGTCACCGTCCGCCGCGACCGCGACCGCGAGCCCGGTCCTGTCGGCCATCCGCACCCACACCCGGTCGGAGAACCCGAGCTCCTTCCTCGCCCTCAACTCCGGCAACAGCGTCTTCACCACCCCCGGCGCGGACGGGGTCGCCGTCTACCGCCGCACCGGCCGGCACCTCGTCCAGTTCGGCGGCCCGTTCGTCGCGCCGGAGACCTACGACCTGCTCCTCGACGGCCTGGTCGACCACGCCGAGGAGGAGCAACTCCAGCTGGTCGCCGTCCAGTTGCAGCGCTCCGACGCCGAGCGCTACGCCGCGCACGGCTTCACCGTCAACCAGATCGGCGCCTCCTGGGCCGTCCACCTGCCGGACTTCGCGCTGCGCGGCACCCGCTTCATGCAGCTACGGAACAAGATCTCCCGGGCCTTCCGCAACGGCCTGCAGGTCACGGAGGTAGCGGCCGAGGACTGGCAGGACGGCATCGCGGAGATCGACAACGCCTGGCTCGGCTCCAAGGGCGACCACGCCCGCCAGCTGGAGTTCCTGGTCGGCCAGATCGGCGGCCCGGCGCAGGAGCACCGCCGGCTGTTCGTCGGCACCATCGACGGCGCCCCGGTCGGCTACATCTCCTACTCCCCGGTGTACGGCGCCCGGGCCGGCTGGATGCACGACCTGAGCCGCCGCATCCCGGGCGGCTCCCCCGGCCTGATGGAGGCGATCAACTCCACCGCCATCGAGGTGTTCCGCAGCGAGGGCGTGGAGTGGCTGCACTTCGGCTTCACCCCGTTCACCGGGCTCGGCCAGGAGTACGAACTGCCCGGCTACAGCCCGTCGTTCCAGTGGCTGATGCACTTCCTGTGGGCCGAGGGCGCGGCGATCTACCCGGCGCAGACCCAGCTCGCCTACAAGGAGAAGTGGGCCCCGGACGTGCTGCTGCCCGAGTACGTGGCGTTCCGGGGCCCGGCCTCGCTGGCCTCGTTCGCGCACATCTTCCGCGCCTGCAACGCCTTCTGACCCGACCCCCGAGACCACCGGCCCCGCCCGGGACCACCAGAGGAGAGCACTCATGACCCAGCAGGATCCCTCCACCGACGCGCTGAAGCAGTCGGTCGTGGAGTCGTTCATGGCCATCATCGGGGCCCCGGACGACCTGGAGACCGCCCGCGCCGCGGACGACGCGGTCCGCGCCCTGGACGCCCGGCTGCTCGCCGAGGCCGCCGCCGGCTGAGCACGACCCCTCGCACGCACCGCACCGCACCGCACCGCAGCCCAGCGCACCCGACGGCGCGGCGCCGAAGCCCTGTCCCGAGTCCCGGCAGGCCTTCGGCGCCGCGCCGTCCGCCTCCCCGCCGTCCGCCTCCCCGCTCCCGCCGAACGCCCCGAGCCCCGAGCCCCGAGGAGCCCGCCGTGTCCGCAGCACATCCCCGGCCGTCCGCGCCGCCCGCATCGCCCGTGCGCCTGCGCGTGGTCCGGCCGGCCCCCCGCCGGCCGCCGGTGCCCCCGCCCGCCCCTGGCCGGGCCCTGCGGGCCGTCGCCGACGCCGGTCTCGTGCTGGCCATCGCGCTGCCGGTGTACCAACTCGGCGCGCTGCTCGTCCGGTTGATCCTGCACTGAAGCCGCAACGGCCCCGGGGCCCGGTCTCCCGCGCCACCTCACGGTGGGACGGGAACCGGGCCCCGGGGCCGCACTGTCACGGGAGTGTCAGGCGACGCGCGCCTCCTCGGCGAGGAACGCCGCCATGGCCGTGACCGTGGGGTGCTCGTACGCCACCGCGGGCTCCAGGTAGAGCTCGAACTTCTCCTCGATGTCCCCGAACAGGCTCAGCGCGGCCACCGAGTCCATGCCGAACTCCGCGAACGGCATCTCGGTGTTGATCTCGCTCTCCGGGCGGGAGAGGTAGCTGCTGAGCCGCTCGACCAGCCAATCGCGGATGTCCTGCTCCACCTGCTCAAGGTGAATCGATCCCTGGACTGTCATCAGATACTCCTTCGCAGTGGCGTCTCGCCGCAGGGTGCACTCCCTCCCTCAAGAGCGACTAGAACCGATCTGGATCTGCCGGGCGCGAGGGCTCAGGCCGCCGTCCGCCAGCTGCGCGGCGACAGGTAGGCGGCACCCACCGGCCGCAGCCGGGTCCCGGCCCGGCCCGCCGGCGAGGCGGCCTCGGCCGCGGCCCGGGCGGCCGACACGGCGGCGAGCACCACCACCAGCACCGCGAGCTCCTCGCCGGTCGGCCGACCGCGTTCGACAACGACGAGCGCCCGCCCCCGCGCGTGGGCGGGGGCGGGCAGCGGCTCCTCGATGATGTCCATGCCGCGGACGGTAGGAAGGGCATCTCGCGCGGCACTCGTGCCACCCTCGACGCCCGGTGGAGACCGGCTCGCTCCGAGCGTCGGAAACCACGGACAGGAAGGCGGGAACGGGGACGGAAGGTGTCAGCCGACCACGTGGTGAAGCTCCATCGAGAGCTCCGCACCCGCCAGGTCGAGCCGGGTGTCGGCGGCGAGCACCGCGGCGTGCAGGCGCTGCAGCCGCGCCGAGGGCTCGATGCCCAGCTCGCCGACCAGGGTGTTGCGCAGCCGCTGGTACGTCTCCAGGGCCTGCCACGAGCGGCCGGAGCGGTACTGCGCCAGGATCAGCTGGGCGTGCAGGCCCTCGTGCATCGGCCGCTGGGCGGACAGCATGGTCAGCTCGCTGAGCAGCACGGCGTGCCGGCCCAGCCGCAGGTCGGCCGCGATCCGGCTCTCCAGCGCGCCGAGCCTGGCCTCCTCCAGCTGCAGCACCTCGATCTCCAGCACCCGGCCGACCTGGATGTCCACCAGCGCCGGCCCGCGCCACAGCGCGAGCGCCTGGCCGAGCAGCCTGGAGGCGGCGACGTCGTCGTGCGCGGCGAGCGCCGCCCGCCCGAGGCCCAGCAGTCGCTCGAACTCCGCGCTGTCCACCTCACCGGGCTGGACGTCCAGCAGATAGCCGCCGTACCGGGTGACCAGGATCTCCTTGGCCGTCGAGGGCTGCTCGGCGTGGAAGGCGGTCCCGAGCTTGCGGCGAAGCTGCAGGATGTACGTCTGGAGGGTGGTGGCGGCGCTGCGGGGAGGCTGGTCGCCCCAGATCTCCTCCATCAGGGTGGGCACCGTGACCACCTGGTTGGCCTGGAGCGCCAGCAGCGCCAGGATCTGCCGCGGCTTGGCAGCGCTTGGTGCGAAGGATGTCTCCTGCTCCTGTGCGACGAACGGGCCCAGAAGGTTGATCTGCATGGATCCGCCTCCCTTCCACTACTGGACAGCACCGGGGATTCGCTCCCCAGAGCCTCGCACGCGGGAGGCGGGCGGCAACAGTGAGATCCTCACGGATCGGACGGGAATCACCACACACGGCCACCATGGGATTCTCACGCCGCGCACATGACGGATCCACTGTCCATGGCGGGGTCGGATCACACAGACTTCCGTGCCGTACCACTGTGAGCACAGGCCGTCCCTAGCAACGGAGTTGCCCCCGTGAGCGCACTCGCCATTCCAGCCGCACCGTCCAGCACCGGCCTTGAGCGCGACTGGCGTTTCGCCGAACTGGTCATCGCGGCCCATCTCGACCCGGTCCTGCGCACCCGCTACACCGACGAACCCGCACCGGTGCTGGCCGAGTTCGGCATCGCCCTGCCCCTCGGCGCCCCGGCGCCGGCCCTCGCCCCCGCCACGGGCGGCCGGCTGACGATCGAGGACCTGGACCAAGGCACCGTCCTCGCCGGATTCACCTTCTGCACCGCTGACAGTGAGCTCTGACTCGGAGCTCAGAGCCCTCTCCACGACCGGCCCGCGGGTACTGGCGTTCCGACGCCACCTGCGGGCCGAAGTCATCGCGGGCGAGGGTGCGTACTTGATCTCCGAGCGGGGCACCACCCGCCTGCGCGGCGCGCACGTGGAGGCGGTCGCGCCGCTGCTGGACGGCACCAGGGACCTGCCCTCGCTGCTCCGGGAGGCCGGGGACCGCGTCTCGGCCGCGGAGATCGGCGAGCTGCTCGGCTCGCTGTCCGCGGCCGGGCTGGTCAGCTACCGCCCCGCCGACCAGAGCGGACGGGACCCCCGGGCCGAGGCCTTCTGGGAGCTGGCCGGCCTCGACGGCAGCAGCTCCTCCGCCCGGGTCACCGCCGCCCAGGTCCGGATCCTCGCCGTCGGCCGGGACGACGAGGCCAGTGTCCGCCCGGCCTTCGAGGCCGCCGGCCTGCGCTGCGTCACGTCCGACTCGCCGGACGCCGCAGAGCTGACCGTGGTGGTGTGCGACGACTATCTCGCCCCGGTGCTGCGCCGGATCGACCTCGCCCAGCGGGCCGCCGGCCGGCCCTGGCTGATCGCCAAGCCCACCGGCTCGGTGGTGTGGTCCGGCCCGGTCCTCTCGGCCGACGAGGGCGCCTGCTGGCAGTGCCTGGCGCACCGCCTGCGGGCGAACCGGGTGCACGAACTCACCGTCCAGCACGCCCTGGGCCTGTCCGAGCCACCGCTCGGCCCGGAGGCCTCGCTCGGCGCCACCCGCGCCCTCGGCCTCCAGCTCGCCGCCCTGCAGGCCGCCAAGTGGCTCGCCGGACAGCCCCGTTCGGAGCGGCCGGAGATCCACACCCTGGACACCCTGAGCCTGCGGGCCGGCCGGCACACGGTGGTCCGCCGCCCGCAGTGCCCCACCTGCGGCACCCCGGCGGCCGGGGCGGCCCGGATGCTGGAGCCGGTCGTGCTGCGCCCGGCCCGGCGCGATCCGCCGGCCGGCCACGGCCGTGGCCGGCGGCCCCCGACGGCGCAGCAGGTGCTGGACCGCTACGGCCACCTGGTGAGCCCGATCTGCGGGGTCGTCCAGGAGATCACCCGGGCGCAGGCCCCGGCGCCGCTGCACTCCTTCACCGCCCGCACCTGCACCGCGCCGGAGGGCCGGGCCCCGCTGCGAAGGGAGAGCGGCGGCAAGGGCGCCACCGAACTCGACGCCCGGGTCAGCGCCCTGTGCGAGGCGCTGGAGCGCGAGTCCGGCCGGCTGCACGGGGACGAGCCGCGGATCCGGGACACCCTGCGCGGGCTCGGCGAGGCCGCACTGCCTCCCAACAGCTGCCAGCTGTACCACGAGCGGCAGTACCGCGACCGCGCCCAGTGGAACATCGCGCACGGCAGCTACCAGAGGATCTGCGAACCGCTGGACGAGCGCACCCCGCTCGACTGGACGCCGGTCTGGTCGCTCACCGGCGGCCGGCAGCGGCTGCTGCCGACGGCGATGCTGTTCTACGGCTCGCACCAGCCCGGCGACGACGCCCGGTACGCCCGGGCCGACTCCAACGGCTGCGCCGCCGGGGGCACCCTGGAGGACGCCGTCCTGCGGGGCTTCCTGGAGCTGGTCGAACGGGACGCCGTCGCCCTGTGGTGGTACAACCGGACCCGCCAGCCGGCCGTGGACCTGTCGGCGCTGGGCGACCCGTGGATCGACGAGGTGGCCCGATTGCACCGCGGGCAGGGCCGCGAACTGTGGGCCCTCGACCTCACCGCGGATCTCGGCGTCCCGGTGGTGGCCGTGCTCTCCCGCAGGCGTCAGGGGCCCACCGAGGACATCCTGTTCGGCTTCGGCGCCCACTTCGCCTTCCCGGAGGCCGTCCGCCGCGCCGTCGCCGAGGTCAACCAGCTGCTCCCGGCGGTGGCCCCGGCCGGCCCGGGCGGCCCGCCGCGCTACTCGCTCCAGGATCCGGCGGCCCTGCACTGGTGGCGGACGGCGACCGTCGACCGCCACCCGTACCTGCTCCCCGACCCCGAGCAGCGGGCCGTCCGTCCGTCGGACCGCCCGTCGCCGGCCGGCACCGGGACGCGCTCCGACGTGGAGACCGCCGGTGAGCTGGTGCGCCGGCACGGCATGGAACTGCTGGTGCTCGACCAGACCAGGGCGGACATCGGGCTCCCGGTGGTCCGGGTGATCGTGCCCGGCCTGCGGCACTTCTGGGCCCGCTTCGCCCCCGGCCGCCTGTACGACGTGCCGGTGCGACTCGGCCGGCTCGACGAGCCGACCCCGTACGAGCGGCTCAACCCCGTCCCGCTGTTCGTGTGAGACTCAAGTGGTGCTCGACCGGCGTCCCCGATAGTGGGCCATTCGCACACTGCCTACCCTGGAGAGCGCCATGGACGCAGCGGCCGGAGGATCGACGCCGGAGCTCCAGCGCCTCTGGTCGCTCCGCGAGGACGTCGACGTCGAGTTCGAGGGGCCGGACGGGGACGCCCTGCTGCGCAACCGCTGGTCCACCGTGCGGCTGGCCCGGCCCGACCGGGCCGGCCGCGAGGCCCTGCGCAGGATGACCTTCGGGCCGATCTCGCTGGGCAACGTGCTGGACGGGGCGGAGAGCGGCGCCCGGGCCAGGCTCGACGAACTGCTGGGCATGATCCCGCACCTGACGATCCGTTCGGTCGGGCTGACCGACAGCGAGCTGCCGCTCCTGTCGGTCGTCCCGATGTCCCCGCAGGCCGTCCTGGAGCCGGTCGGGCTGGGCCCGGACCAGCCGGTCCGGCTCTCCCGGTTCGCCGTCCTGTCCGGTGCCGGGCGCGGCCTGACCCTGGAGTCGCCGCTCTCGCTGTTCCGGGTGGTCACGCACCGCCCCACCGCGGCCGCCCTGCTCGGCGCCCTCGGGTGGAGCACCACCCTGGCCGAGCTGGACTCGCTGCTCCCGTTCCCGTCCGCCGCTGTCCGCGAGGCGGTCGGGCACCTGCTCGCCGCCGGCCTCGCGGTCGCCGCCGGGCGGACGGCGGACGGCGGCGCGGCGTTCGCCGAGGACGCCGACCCGGTGCTGTCCACCTGGTCACCGGTGGATCTGCTGTTCCACACCCGCAGCACGGCCGGCCGGCACGACAACGACTTCGGGGCGACCTACGCCCACGCGGACCGGCTGAGCCCCGAACCGGCCGTCCGCACCGCGCCGGACGGTCCCCGCTTCCCGCTGCCGCTGCCCCCGCCGGCCGGCCCGGACGACCCGCCGTTCGCCGCCGTGCTGGAGCGGGCGGCGGCGGCCGTCGACTGCGCGGACACCGCCGACCGGCTGACCGTGGACCACCTCGGCGTGCTGCTGTACCGCGCGGCCCGCGTCCGCGCGGTCGCCGAGGACCCCTCGGGCCCACCCGGGTACGAGGTCAGCGAGCGCCCGTACACCAGCTTCGGCCGCACCCATCCGCTGGAGCTCTACGTCTCGGTGAAGCGGTGCCACGGCCTGCCGGCCGGGGTGTTCCACTACGACCCCGAACAGCACCGGCTCACCCTGCTCAACGAGGACCGCGGGATCCTGGACGCCGTCCTGACCTGCAGCCGGGTCGCGGCCGGTCTGCCCGGCCCGCCGCCGCTGGTGATCACGCTCACCGCCCGGTTCGCCCGGACGGCCTGGAAGTTCAGCGGACAGAGCTACGCCCTGGTGCTGCGCGACACCGGGGCCGCCCTGCAGACCCTCGAACTGACGGCGTCGGCGATGGGCCTGGCGGCCGTACCGCTGGGCGCCACCGACATCGCGGCGGGGGCCCGTGTCAGCGGCGCCGACTGGCGGGCCGAGTCCCCGGTGGGGCAGTTGGTGCTCGGCCCGGCCGCGGCCCTCCCGGACGGGCCGCCAAGTCCGTACCATCCCTGGAACCATGGTGTCTGACCGTCGATCACCCCGTACGCTCGGTCCTCGGATGTGTCTGATCGGAGGATCCGGACCAGTGGCGAGAGACGAAACGGCCGGCGACGAGGGCCTGCGGCACGAGCCCGCACCGGTGTTCGCGCTCGGCATCCTCTATGCGGCGCTGCTCGCCTACCTGGTGCAGGTCTCGGTCAACCTGATCGCGATCCGGCCGGGCAGTCCCGGCCTGCTGCTGGGCATCGCCGCCTTCGTGGTGATCTGCGGCTGCCAGCTGGTCCACTGCCTGCCGCAGGCCAAGCTGGTCCGGCGAAGATTCGGCCGGCTGACCCTGGCCGTCCAGACGCTGCTGACCTACCTGCCCATCCTGCTCTTCGGGGCGATCTGGGGAGCCGCCGGAGGGTTCCTGGCCGCTTCCGGGCTGATGCTGCTGGAGGGCGCCTGGGCCTGGATCTGGTACGGCGGCGTCGTGCTCTCCATGACCGGTGTCGCCGTGCTCTACGATGCCAGACCGCAGGACGTGGTGTACGTCGCGATCTCCACCCTGCTGAGCGGACTGATGATGTACGGCCTGAGCCGACTGGTCCAGCTGGTGGTCGAACTCCACCGGGCGCGCGGCCAGCTGGCCCGGCTCGCGGTCGCCCAGGAACGGCTGCGGTTCGCCCGCGACCTGCACGACCTGCTCGGCTACAGCCTCTCCGCGATCACCCTCAAGAGCGAGGTGGCGATCCGCCTGGTGCACAGCCATCCGGCCCGGGCCGCCGAGGAGCTGACCTCCGTCCTGAGCATCTCGCGCCAGGCCCTCGCCGACGTCCGGGCGGTGGCCCGGGGCTACCGCGACATGTCGCTGGCCGGCGAGGCCGAGTCGGCCCGCGGCATGCTGGAGGCCGCCGACATCGCGGTCGAGACCCGGATCGAGACCTCCGAACTGCCCGGCGTGGTGGACACCACGCTGGCCACCGTGCTGCGCGAGGCGGTGACCAACATGCTCCGCCACAGCAAGGTCGAGCACTGCCGCATCGAGGTCGGCGAACAGGGCCCGGACATCCGGCTGCGGATCGTCAACGACGGCGTGCCCGAGCGCCGGCGTGCGGCCGCCAGGGGCGTCGGCCAGCTGCCCGGCGCCCGGACCTCCTGGGAGGAGGGCGGCAGCGGGCTGGGCAACCTGGAGACCCGGCTGGCCGCGATCGGCGGCAGCCTGGCCGCGGGCATCCAGCCGGACGGCACCTTCCAGGTGGTCGCCCTGGTGCCGCTGGCCCAGCAGACCGACCTGCGCAGCGTCTCCTGAGCGCCCGCGGGCCCGCCCGCAGGCCGCCCCGCCGCCCGGCCGGTCAGCTCAGCCAGCCCGCCTCGTCCGCCTTGCGGATCGCGTCCACCCGGTTGCGGGCGTTCAGCTTGGTGACGACGTTGGTCAGGTAGTTGCGCACGGTGCCCGCCGACAGGAAGAGTCCGGCGGCGATCTCCACCACCTCGGCGCCCTGGGCGGCCATCCGCAGCACCTGCACCTCGCGGTTGGTCAGCGGGCAGTCGGCCGAGTCCCAGGCCGCCATGGCGAGTTGGGGGTCGATCACCCGGTCCCCGGCGGCGATCTTGCGGATCGCCCTGGCCAGCTCCTCCGGCGGCGCGTCCTTGAGGATGAACCCGGAGACCTTCGCGGCCATCGCCCGCCGGAGCGTCCCGGGCCGGCCCAGGCTGGTCAGGATCAGCGCCCGGCAGGACGGCAGTTGGTCCCGCAGCAGACCCGCCGCCGTCAGGCCGTCCACCCCGGGCAGGTCGATGTCGAGCACCGCGATGTCCGGCCGGTGCGCGAGCGCCTGCGGCAGGATCTGGTCACCGTGGTCCACCTCGGAGACCACCTCGATGTCCGGCTCCATCCCCAGCAGCGCCACCAGCGCGCCCCGGACCATGTTCATGTCCTCGGCAAGCAGTATCCGAATCACTTGGCCCCGGTCCCCCGTCCGCGCACCGGCTCGCAGACGTCTGCCTCGACGCCGGTACCGCTTCGAATCGGTCTGGCTTCGTGACCGCCAGAGGTGCGATTCTAGCCAGGAGATCGCGGCATGCAACCTTACGATCACACTCCGGAGGCTAAGGCCCGTTCCGGGCCGATGAGCGCGTCGACGAGGCCGTCGTCGAGCATCGTCCGGGCCGCGATGTCCGCGGTCTCGTCGAAACCGGCGTCGAACAGGGCGACGCTCACCGTGTAACCGGTGACCGCCCAGGTCCCGAAGCTCCACTCGCCCCCGGTCCCGGGTGAGCCGTCCGGCCGCAGCACCTGGACCCGCTCCGCGCCGGTCGCGAAGCCGAACTCGGTGAAGCGGAACCGCAGTCCCTGTCCGATCGCCTTGCTGTACGCCTCCTTGAGGGTCCACAGCCGCACCAGCGCCGGGTTGCGCCGCCCCGGCTCCAGCAGTTCGAGCTGCGCGGCCTCGTACGGCGTGCAGATCTGCCGCTCCGCACCGGTGCCGAGCAGGGTGCGGTCCGCCACCTCGGCGTCCACCCCGATCCAGCCGCACCGGGTCAGCCCCACCACCAGCAGGTCCTCGGTGTGGCTGAGGCTGATGTCGACCTGGTCGCAGCCCCTCAGGTACGGCCGGCCGCCGAGCTTGTACGCCAGGTCGACCGTCTCCGGGGGTGCCTGCAGCGCCGCGCCGGCCGCCGTCTTCAGCAGCAGCCGCGAAGCCAGGAAGCGCTCCCTGACCTGCTCGTGGGACATCGCCTGGTACCTGGCCCAGTCCCGGCCGAGCACGGCACGGTCGCCGGGGTACTCCCCGCCCGGCCCGTCGGCGGGCGGCCGCTCCCGCGGCACCCAGTCGCCGAGGCCGGCCACCAGGACGGCGCTGCCGCGCCGGGTGAGCGACTCCCGCACCTCGTCCCAGCCGCCGCCCGGCCCGCGGTACACCGGGATCGGCCCGCCGAGCGCCGCCCCCGGGTCGCGGGCCGGCCTCACGGCCGCACCTCGGCGGCCAGCTCGGTCAGGTACTCGGCCAGGGTCGAGCAGTTCACCAGGCTGTCCACCATCTCGGCCAGCGACAGCTCGCCCAGCTCCGGGAAGCGCAGCTCGATCCGGTACTTGAGCTGCATCAGCATCACCGAGTCGAAGCCGAGGTCGTCGTAGAAGCGGGCATCCACCGGGACGGCCGGCCGGCCGCCGCCCAGCACCGCCGCGGCCTCCTCGGCGAGCTCGCCCAGCAGCCGGGCCGGCCGCTCCAGCACCGCACTCATCCTGTACTCCCTGTCTGTCGGTCGGTCATGTCGCCGTCGCCCGCCGTCAGTCGACGGGCGCGGCGGCGATCGGGTCGTCGTAGAGGTCGAAGCTGCCGCCGCAGCGGTGGCGCCGCAGCAGCTCCTCCAGCACCTCGCCCTCGGCCGCCGGGGCGGGGCGGCCGGGCAGCCCGAGGCCCAGCCGGCGGCAGATCCGGAGCAGGGCGAGCACCACCCAGGCCGGACGGGCGAGGAACGCGTCCGGGCCGCCGCGCTGGTGGCGCCACACGCCCAGGGCGGAGGCCGCGGCCAGCAGCAGCGCGTACCGGTCCATCAGGGCGTAGCTGCGCGGGTCGGCCAGGTCGTCGCGGCGGCGGCCGGCCAGGGCCAGGGCGGCGGCGCGCAGTTCGTGCAGCTCGGCGGCGAGGGTGCGCACCAGCGTCTCCAGCACCTCGCGGTACTCCCCGGCGCCGGCCACGGCGGCCGATCCGGCGGCCAGGTCCGCGAGTTCGGCGAGCAGCGGGTCCTCGGCGCCGACGCTGCCGAGCCGGCCGGTGTCCAGGGCGGGCAGGTCGTCCCGCAGCCGGAACAGGGCCGGGTCGGGGGCGCCGCCGGCCGTCCAGGCGTACTCGGCGAGCACCGGCAGCCGGGGGATCACGGTGGACTGGCAGGCCGCGGTACCGGAGTGGCCCAGGCTGGTGATCGGGAGGTCCCGGACCTGCTTCTGGAAGATCCCGTACGCGCCGGAACGCTCGTACAGGCTGGAGCCGAGCAGCACCGACAGGTCGTAGACGGTGTCACTGAGCAGGATCGGCAGCAGGTACTTGGTGGCGGCCGCGTACACCCCGGTGGCCTCCGGGTACAGGTGCACGGCGCGGGTGCTGGTGAGGGCCAGGGCGTCGGAGACCAGCAGGTCGGTGAAGGCGCCGGCCAGGCTGGCCCTGGCCTGCGGGTTGCGCAGCACCGGCCGGCCGTGCACCCCGCGGTCCAGCGCGAACCGCAGTGCGGTGCGCAGTGCGGTGTCCACTCCCGCCAGCACCATCGAGGGCAGCACGCTACGGGTCAGCTGGAAGGAGCTGAGGGCGATCCGGACGCCGTCGCCCCAGTCGCCGAGCAGCGCCTCGCGCGGGACGGGGCAGTCGGTGAAGGCCAGCCCGCTCATCGAGCAGCCGCGCAGGCCGACGGTGGGGAAGCGGTCGAGGTCGCGCACCCGGTCGGCGGGCAGGGCGGACCGTTCGAGCAGGACGGCGGAGTGGCTTCGGCTGCCCGGCCGGTCGTCGGTGCGGCAGAAGACCACCAGCGCGGCCGCGTGCTCGGCGTTGACGATGACCCGCTTGGCGCCGTCCAGGCGCAGCCCGCCGTCCTCGTCGCTGAGGCTGAACTCGTCGCGCAGGAAGGCGTTTCCGTGCGCCAGGTCGCGGTAGGCGACGGCCACCCGGCCGCCGGCCAGCAGCAGGTCGGCGGTGCGGCGCTGCTGGGCCTCGGTGCCGGCCGCCCAGACCGAGACCGCCGCGAGGAAGGAGCCCGCGCCGAAGCCGACGCCGAGCGAGGGGTCGCGACGGAACACCGGCCGGAGCATCCGGGCGAGCACGTCCACCCGTTCGAAGCGGCCGCCGAGCCGCTCCGGGACGAACTCCGCGCCGAGCCCGAGCGTGTGCAGCAGCCGGACCGACTCGTCGGGCAGTTCGGCCCGGTCGTCGGCCTCCAGGACGGCCCGGTGGCCGTACGGGTTGGCCGGGTCCCAGGGGTCGCCGAGGGCGGTCTCCAGTTCGGTGATCCGGCGGGCGGCCTCGGTCTCCACCGAACGGCCGGGGCCGAGGATGCCGGTGCCGGAGCCGGTGGCGGTGCCGGCCGTCATCGTCCGACCTCCGTCCCCGCCGGTCCGCCCGCTACCAGCTCGGCGACGGCCGGTTCGACCACCTGGTGCAGGGCCTTCAGCCGGCCGGAGAGGAACAGCCGCCGCATGGTGCCGCGTTCGAGCTTGCCGCTGGTGGTGCGCCGGACGGTGCCGGGGCGCACCAGCAGGACGTTGCCCGCCCGGACCTCGAACTCCCGGGAGACGCACTGGCGGACGCTCATGGTCAGCTGGGCCAGGTCGAGGTCGAACCGGCCGGCGGTCCTGACCTCCTGCACCACCACCATGTGCGGCCGGCCCGGCTCCACCTCGAACACCACGCCCGGGCCGAAGGAGCTGCTGAGCTGCTGCACCGCGCGTTCGATGTCCTGGGGGTAGAGGTTGCGGCCGGCCACCACCAGCAGCTCCTTGATCCGCCCGGTGACGAACAGCTCGCCGTCCCGCAGCACGCCGAGGTCGCCGGTGCGCAGATAGCCCTCGTCGCCGTCGGCGGTGACCGCCTTGAAGGTCTCGGCGGTCTCCAGCGGGCGCTTCCAGTAGCCGCGGGCGATGCCCTCGCCGCGCAGCCAGATCTCACCGACCTTGCCCTCCGGCAGCACCCGGCGGCTCTTCGGGTCGACGATCCGCAGGGCGAGCGCGTCGGGCGCGGGTCTGCCGCAGCTGACCAGGGTGCGCGCGGTGCGTCCGGGCACCGGCTGGACGAACTGGTGCTTCTCCAGCGAGGCCGCGTCGACCACCCGCTGGCCGGGCGCACTCGTGGGGCCGACCGGCCGGGCGGTGGCCAGCAGGGTGGCCTCGGCCAGCCCGTAGGCGGGGACGAAGGCCGAGGCCCGGAAGCCGACCTGGGCGAAGCGCTGGGCGAAGGCCCGCAGGGTCTCGGACCTGACCTGCTCGGCGCCGCTGACCGCGGTCGTCCAGCCGGACAGGTCGAGGCCCTCCAGATGCCGGTCGGAGATCCGGCGGACACAGAGTTCGTAGCCCAGGTCCGGGCCGCCGCTGACGTTGATCCCGTACCGGCTGATCGCCTCCAGCCAGCGGATCGGGCGCCGGATGAGCAGGTCCGTGGGCAGCAGGACGCCGGTGCCGCCCAGCCAGAGCGGGTGCAGCAGCTGGCCGACCAGTCCCATGTCGTGGTGGTACGGCAGCCAGCCGCCGACCCGGGAGGTGGGGCCGGTGCCCAGCAGGTCGGCGATCGCCCGCTGGTTGGCGAGCAGGTTGCGGTGGGTGACCATCACCCCGCGCGGGTCCCTGGTCGAGCCGGAGGTGTACTGCAGCATGGCCAGGTCGTCGGCGCGGGCCGCGGTGCGGCGCCAGTCCTCGGCGGCGGGCAGCGCGGCGCCGTCCAGGGCCAGGCAGGCGAGGTCGCCGTGGCCGGCCACGGCCGCCATCAGCGAGATGTCGGGGGCGGAGCGACGGTCCGTCAGGATCAGCCGCGGCGCCGCATCCTTGATCATTCCGAGGGTGCGCTCGTCGTTGCCGCGGCGGCCGTTGGGCGCCGGTCCCGGCACGGCGACCACACCGGCGTACAGGCAGGCCAGAAAGGAGACGGCGAACCGTTCGGCGTCCGCCTGGAGGATCAGTACCCGCTCCCCGGTGAGGCGTCTGTCCTGCAGCCAGGCCGCCAGGCGGCGGGCCGCGGTGTCCAGCTCCGCGTAGTCCATCCGGCGCTCGCACAGCCGGTGGTCGCGCCGGGCGGGCGCCGGGTGGTCGATCCCCGCCGGGACGGCCAGGGCGGGCAGCCGCACCTGCAGCCCCCCGGCCGAGCCGGTCGGCTCCTCCCGCAGGAACACCAAGGCATCCTTCTCCGCGTCCTGCTCGGCATGCCGCAGCAGTACGTCGGTGAAGGTCTCGTTCTCCGACATCGCTTCCCTCCCCTGGCCGTGGTGTCCGGCGCGGCTCCTCCGGCCTGCGCCGAGCACCGGCGGCCCGCCCCGTGGGGGTCAGGATCAGCGCAGGTGCTAGAGCGCCTCTCGACTGCGGGGCGGGCCCCGGTGGACGGCGTGAGGGGGCCCGGGCCCCGCTGACGGTGCATGAGCGGGCAGCCCGGTTGCGGGTGATCGGCACCGGCCGAACCATGGAGGGGTGCCCGGATACCTGCGCCACCCCCACCTGCGCGGCGACCTGCTGACGTTCACCGCCGAGGACGATGTCTGGGCGGCCCCGCTGGGCACCGACGGCGAGGTGGGCCGGGCCTGGCGGATCAGCTGCGACCGGACCAGGGTCAGCCACCCCCGGCTCTCCCCCGACGGCACGGTGATCGCCTGGACCAGCTGGCTGACGCTCACGCCCGAGGTGTGGACCGCCCCCGCGGCCGGCGGCGAGGCGGTCCGGCTGACGTACTGGGGCAGCGTCGACACCCGGGTGCGCGGCTGGCTGCCGGACGGCGAGGTACTGGCGGTCACCTCCTACCGTGAGCCGTTCGCCCACTACACCTGGGCGTACGCGCTGCCGCCGGACGGCTCGCCGGGCCGCCGGCTGCCCTGGGGCCCGGTCGCCGACGCCCAGATGAGCGCCGAGCACACCGTGCTGCTGACCGCCGCGGCGCCGCACGAGCCCGCCGCCTGGAAGCGCTACCGCGGCGGCGCGACCGGCCGGCTCTGGCTGGACCACGGCCCGCTGCTGCCCGGCCACACCGGCCACCTGGCCTCGCCGATGCCGGTGTCCGGCCGGATCGCCTTCCTCTCCGACCACGAGGGCATCGGCAACCTCTACTCCTGCCGCCCCGACGGCACCGACCTGCGCCGGCACACCGATCACGCCTCGTACTACGCCCGGGAGGCCGCCACCGACGGCACCCGGATCGTCTACCAGCACGCGGGCGACCTCTGGCTGCTGGACGGCCTGGACGCGCCCGCGCCCCGCCGGCTGGCGGTACCGCTGGGCGGCGCGCGGGCGGGCCGGCGGCCCTACCAGGTGCTCGCCGCCACCCACGTCAAGGACCTGGCCTGTGACGCCACCGGCCGGGCCGGGGTGCTCACCGTCCGCGGCAGCCTGTACTGGCTGACCCACCGGGACGGCCCGGCCCGGGTCCTCGCCGACACCCCCGGGGTGCGGGCCCGGCTGCCGGTCGTGCTCGGGCACTCCGGCCGGGCCGCCTGGGTGAGCGACGCGCAGGGCGCGGACGCCGTCGAGGTGGCCACGCTGCCCGGCCGGGACGGCACCCCGGTGGCGGCGCCGCGCCGGATCGCCGCCGGGCTGCTCGGCCGGGTGCTGGAGCTCACCGCCAGCCCGGACGGCCGGACCCTGGCGGTGGCCGCCTCGGACGGCCGGCTACTGCTGGTCACGGTGGATGACGGCACCGTCCGGGAGGTGGTGGCCTGTGCCTTCGGCCCGGTGAGCAGCCCCGCCTTCTCCCCCGACTCGCAGTGGCTGACCTGGTCGCAGCCGGTGGCGGGGCGCTCGCTGCGCTCGATCCAGCTGGCCCGGGTGGACGCCCCGGACCGGACGATCGACGTGACCGGCGGGCGGTTCGAGGACGAGCACCCGGTCTTCACCCGGGACGGCCGGTTCCTGGTCTTCCTCTCCTGGCGGGGCTTCGACCCGGTGCACGACGTGCACACCGGCGACCTCTCCTTCCCGCTCGGCTGCCGCCCGTACCTCGTCCCGCTGGCGGCCGACACCCCCTCGCCGTTCGCCGCACCGGTCCAGGGCCGGCCGCCGGTCGGCCTGGACCCGGAGGAGGCGACCGGGGACGGGACGGTCCGGGTGGACGAGCCGGGCCTGTCCAAGCGCCTGGTGCCGTTCCCGGTGATCGCCTCCAAGTACTCGGCCACGGCCCCGGTGCGCGGCGGCGTGCTCTGGCTGCGCTGGCCCATCTCGGGCGCGCTCGGCCAGACCTTCGCCAACCCCGCGGACACCTCGGGGCGGCCGTCGCTGGAGTACTTCGACCTGGCCCACGGCACCCGCAGCACCGTGGTCGACAAGCTGGACGGCTTCGCGGTCTCCGGCGACGGCAGCGCGGTCTCGGTGTTCTCGGCGGGCTCGCTCAAGCTGCACCCGTTGGCCACCCCGAACTCCCCGGTCACGGTGGACCTGCGGCGGATCACCCACACCGTCCACCCGGCGGACGAGTGGCGCCAGTCGTACCACGAGGCGGCCCGGATCGTCCGCGACCAGTTCTGGGACGCCGACATGTGCGGCCTCGACTGGCCGCAGCTGGTGGCCCAGTACGAACCGCTGCTGGACCGGATCGCCTCGCCCGACGACTTCGCCGACCTGCTGCGCGAGCTGCTCGGCGAGCTCGGCACCTCGCACGCGTACGTCACGCCCGCGCGGCGCGGCGAGGGGCCGGCGCCGGCCCAGCAGCAGCTCGGACTGCTGGCCGCCAACGCGCACCGCACGCCGGACGGCCGCTGGCTGCTGGACCGGATCCTGCTCGGCGAGTCCTCCGACCCGAGGGCCCGCGCCCCGCTGGCCGGCTACGGCGTCGAGGACGGGGACGAGCTGGTGGCCGTGGACGGCCGGCCGCCCGATCCGGTGCGCGGCCCGGCCCCGCTGCTGTCCGGCACCGGCGGCACCACCGTCGAGCTCACCCTGCGCCGCGGCGAGACGCTGCGGCGGGTCGCGGTCACCCCGCTGACCGACGAGCGGCCGATCCGGTACCAGGACTGGGTGACCAAACGCCGCAGGCTGGTCCGGGAGTTCAGCGACGGCCGGTGCGGCTACCTGCACATCCCGGACCTCGGCGGCTCCGGCTGGGCCCAGTTCAACCGCGACCTGCGCAGCGAACTCGCCAAGCCCGCCGTGGTGCTGGACGTCCGCGGCAACGCCGGCGGGAACGTCTCCGAGCTGGTGCTGGAGAAGCTCCACCGCCGGGTGCTGGCGTGGGACTTCACCCGCGGCCGGCACCCCGTCCGCTGGCCCAGGGACGCACCGCGCGGTCCGCTGGTGGCCCTGGCCGACCACGCCACCAGCTCGGACGGCGACGTGATCATCACGGCGATCCGGCTGCTGGGTCTCGGGCCCGTGGTGGGCACCCGCACCTGGGGCGGGGTGGTCGGGATGACCGGCCGGCACCCGCTGGGCGACGGCACCCAGATCTCGGTGCCGAAGAACGCGTCCTGGTTCACCGAGGGGATCGGTTTCTCGGTGGAGAACCACGGCGTGGACCCGGACGTCGAGGTGGTGCGCAGCCCGCACGACTGGGCCCGCGGCGAGCACACCGAGCTGGTGGAGGCCGTGCGGCTGGCGCTGGAGCGGCTGGCCGAGCGGCCGGCGGCGGCCCCGCCACCGTCCGACGTGCCCCGGCCGGATCTGCGGCGCCCGCCGCTGCCGCCGCGCTGACCGGACGGTGCGGCCCCCGCCGGCAGGAGCCGGCGGGGGCGCGATCTCGGTGCCGCGATCTCGGTGCGGATGCTCAGGCCTCCGCTGCCGGTGCCCTCGTCTCAGTCGAGGGGGTCGCCCTCGGCGGTCATGTCGGCGGCGGCGCGGCGGTCCTCCTCGGCCTGCATCGCCTGCTGCCTGGCCCGCTCCGCGCGGTCACCGAACGCGTCGGCGGCCTCGTCGTGGGCGACCGCCCCGCGCTCGCTGGGGCTGACCATCTCGTGCGCCTTGGACCGGAACCTGTCGAAGATACCCATCGCTCTCTGCTCCTCCGGCTACTCGGACGGCGGACCTCCCCCTCACTCTCACACCGCCACTCTCACACCGCGCCGCCCCGTATGCCACCGGGGGCGCGGCCCGGGCGGGCTGCCCCCGCGAGGCCGTCAGCGGGTCACCACGGGCCCTGGATCTCGTCGGGGCCGTCGTCGCCGGGCTCCATCATCGTCTCCTCGGCCGTCGTGTCCTCGGCGTCCTTCGCGTCCTGAGCCCGCTGCTCGGCCTCCGCGGGCCCCCCGGGCATGCCCTCCTCGGCCTTCCCGGCCTCCCGGCCGGGCTCCTGCCTCTTGTCCCGGAACCTGTCACCGATACCCATGATCCCTCCTCGGGTGTGTACGGACGACCTGCTCCGGCCCAATCTGGCACCGGCCCCGCGCCGCCGCACCCCGGGATCCCCGCACCCCGGAACGCCACACCCCGGAACGCCGCCGGGCCGGGCCCCGCGCGGCGCGGGGCCCGGCCCGGTGGTGGGGTCAGCCGCTGATGCTGGGGGTGCCGGTCTCCAGGTGGCCGGTGAAGCGCTGGGACCAGGTGGTGTCGGTGCTGACGGTGACCGTGAAGTCGTACCAGCCGTTCTGGTACGCGACCGCGTTGAAGTAGTCGCTGGTGTTGCCGCCGGCCGGGACGGTGTACGTCCAGGGGCCGTCGGTGCGGTAGTTGTTCGAGGTGATGGTGAAGGTGACCGGGGCGGTGCCGGCGTTGGCGAGCCTGAACCAGACGGCGAGCCTGCCGGTGGTCGGGGCGTTCGCGTAGGAGGCCGTCGCCGCGACGCTCTTGCCGGCCTTGGTGGCGTCGCCCTTGAAGCGGCGCAGGAAGCGGTTGGGGCCGACCACGCCGAGGTCGTAGGGGCCGTTGCCGAAGTTCGCGCCGCAGTTGAAGAAGTCGCTCTGGTCGGTGCCCGCGTCGACCGTGTACTGCCAGGGGCCGCCACCGCGGTAGGCGTTGGCGTAGGCCGCGAAGTGCGCGGCGCTGGTGGCCGCCGTGCCCTTGTTCTCCATCCTCAGCCAGACCTTCATGACGTTGCCGGAGGCGAACTCCAGGTGGTCGAGGTTGGCGTTCGGCTGGTACGGCAGGGCGCGGGCCGGGCGGGTGCCGGACTCCTGCAGCGGGAGGGCGTTGGTGACCGGTGCCGGGTTGGGCAGCGGGCCGCAGGCGGACAGGCCGATGGTGGCGTCGGTGTTGGGCAGCGCGGGCATGCCGTACACCGGGTTGGCGAAGTCGAAGACGCTGGTGAGGTCCCCGCAGACCTTGCGGCGCCAGGCACTGATGTTGGGGGTGGTGGCGGGCTTGCCGATCGCGGCGGTCCACTTCTCCAGGAATCGCAGCACCGAGGTGTGGTCGAAGACCTCGGAGTTGACCCAGCCGCCGCGGGTCCACGGGGAGATGGCGATCAGCGGGACGCGGAAGCCGAGGCCGATGTTGGTGCCGTTGTAGAACTCGCCGGGGGTGCCGGCCGGGGCGGTGGGCGGCGGGACGTGGTCGAAGAAACCGTCGTTCTCGTCGTAGTTGAGGAACATGACGGAGGAGTTGAAGACGTCCGGGTCGGCGTTGAGGGCGTCCATCACCATGTGCACGAAGTGCGCGCCGTCGGTCGGCGTGGCGTACGGGTGCTCGGAGGAGGCCTCGTCGGCGACCACCCAGGAGACCTGCGGGAGGGTGCCGTCCAGCACGTCGGCGCGGATCGCGGCGGCGATGTCGTTGGGGGTCTTGCCGGTGACCTTGGGCACCGAGCCCATGCCCTTGACCGCGAGCGGGCTGCCGGCCGGGGCACCGGAGAAGGTGTTGAAGTAGGCCAGCGCGTTGTCGCCGTAGTTGTCGCTCGCGTTCTGGTAGACCTTCCAGCTGACGCCGGCGCGCTCCAGCGCCTCGGCGTACGTCTCCCAGCGCAGGTTGGACTCGTCGCCGCCGTCGTAGGCGGGGCCGCCGGCGGTGCCGGCCGGGTCGATCTGGCCGCTCCAGTGGTAGGTGCGGTTGGGGCCGGTGGCGCTGAGCACCGAACAGAAGTACGCGTCGCAGATGGTCCAGTTGTCGGCGAGGGCGTAGTGGAACGGGATGTCGGCCCGGGTCAGGTGGCCGAGGGCGCGGACGTTGCCCTTCGCGGCGACCCAGGAGTCCATCCTGCCGCCGTTCCAGGCCTTGTGCTGGTCGGACCAGCCGTGCGCCAGGTCGCCGTTGCACTGGGCGAGCCGCTCGGGGTCGGCGCCACCGGCCGGCTTGGTGGCGCTGAACTGCCAGGGGTACTGGCGGCCGAGGCCGTTGGGCTGGTTGAAGACGCTGTAGCCGTTGGCGATCTGGATGGCGCTGCGGTCGGCGAACCCGCGGACGCCCTTGAGCATGCCGAAGTAGTGGTCGAAGCTGCGGTTCTCCTGCATCAGGATCACGATGTGCCGGGCGTCCACGATGGTGCCGGTGGCGCTCAGGGCGGCGGCCTCGGCCGACGCGGTGGTGGCCGCGACCGTCCCGCCCGCCACCGCCGCTCCGGCCGCCGCACTCGCCGACAGCGCCATGAACTTCCTACGACTCAGCTCAGCCATCCGAACCGCCGCCCTCTCAGGAGTTGTGCACACAGGTCTGGCACTCACCGAACGCGGTGCATCCTGGCCCAGCCCGGCGCGGAAGGCCATGACTTTCCATGAAGGCTTGTTGGACTGTTCGTCCGCGCGTCGTCCGGCGACCTCGCGGTGAACGGACGCCTCAGCCGTCCTTCACAACAATTCCCAGCGCCTGGGCGAACTGCGGCGCCAGCTCGAAGAGTTGGTGCGTGGAGATGACCGCCCCACGAAGTCCCAGGTGGCCGTCGGCCAGGCCGAGCCGGACGGCTCCGCGGAGGTCGACCTTGCTGAGCTTCGCGCCGCCGAGCCGGACCTCCTCCAGGGTGGAGCCGGGGAACGCGACCTCGGTCATCCTGGCCTCGCCGAAGTCGACGTCGCGCAGCAGGCAGTCCTCGAACACCACGTCCCGCAGGGTGGCGCCGCGCAGGTTGACGGACTCCAGCTTGCACTGGCGCAGGACCACCCGGCGCAGCGCGCAGCCGTACCAGGCGATGCCGGCGAGCACCGAGCCGAGCACGGCGCTGTCCTGCCACTCGCTCTCGGCGAGGTCGGTGGCGACCAGGCGGCTGCCGTGCACCCAGGCCTCGTTGAAGGAGGCCCGCCGAAGCCCGGCGCCGTCGAAGTGGACCCCGGTGAAGGCGCACTCCAGGAAGCCCGCGCCGCCGGCCGCGCCACCGTGCTCGGTGCCGTCGAAGTGCACGGTGTCGTAGCGCTGGTCGGCCCGCAGCGGGCCGCTGTGCGGCTGCAGCAGGTGGGCGTAGGGCAGTTGGGCGAGCTCTTCGGGAACGTTGGGGACGGCGGGCATGGCGGCTCGTTCCGGGTCGACGACGGCGGGCCCGGCCATCGTCCCAGCCGGTACCGACAGCCCGGCGGCGACCGCACGGCGACACAGCGCGGGCCGGCCGCACGAGGCCCCGACCGTCAGCCCTCCCGGGCGTGCAGCGCCAGCCCGACGGCGACCGTCGCGGCCGCCACCAGACCCGCCAGCAGGACCCCGGACCCGCCGGCGAAGGTGCAGGCCAGCATCGCCACGGCGGCCACCGGCAGGACGGCCTGGCCGGCGCCCCGCTTGGTGTGCCGGGAGTGCAGCAGCCAGACCGTGAACAGGTAGACCGCCGCGGGCACGGTGACCGCCGCGGTGGCCGCGTCGGCGGAGATGTGCGCCTGGCCGACGGCGTACTCGACCGCGACCTCCAGGCCGGCGCCGATGGCGGCGGCCGCCCCGAGCACCAGGTAGTGGCCGTAGCCCCAGAGGAAGGCCTGCCGGTTCGAGCGCAGATGGTCGTGGACCGGCCGGGCGAAGTAGATCCACCAGGCGGCGAAGCAGAGCAGGATCCCGCCGGCGGCGAGCGGCAGCAGCTCACCCAGTGCCTCGTGCTCGTCCAGGGCGGCCTGGATGGCGATGGTGGCGGCGGAGACCGTCTCACCGAGCACGATCAGGGTGAACAGGCCGTAGCGCTCGGCGATGTGGTGCGGGTGCCAGGTGCTCTGGGTGTGCAGTTCGGCGAACACCGGGACGGAGAGCTCGGCCAGGATTCCCAGCGGGATGACGTACGGGCGGGCGCTCTCCGGCACCAGCAGCACCAGTGCCCAGCCGATCTGGCAGACGGTGATGCCGGCCGCGTAGCGCAGCGCCATGGTGCGGGCGCCACCGGTCTCGCACCGCGCGGCGCGCAGCCACTGGGCGACCATCGCGAGGCGCATCACCACGTAGCCGACCACCGAGAGCGTGAGGTCCTGGTCGCCGAACATCCGGGGGACGCCGGCGGCCAGGATCAGCACGCCGGTGATCTGGACCAGGGTGGTGATCCGGTACGGCACGTCGTCCACGTCGTAGGCGGAGGCGAACCAGGTGAAGTTCATCCAGGCCCACCAGATCGCGAAGAAGGCGAAGCAGTAGCCGACCAGGCCGGTGCCCGGGTGGTCGTCGGCGACGGAGTGGGCGAGCTGGCCGCTCGCCTGGGCGACGGCGACCACGAAACAGAGGTCGAAGAAGAGTTCCAACGGCGTGGCGGCGCGGTGGGGTTCGTCCCGGCTGCGGGGCACCATCCGCCGGACGGGCCGGGAGTCCGCCTTGCCCGGGTCGGCGGAGTGCGGCTCGGGCAGGGCGGATTCGCTGGTCATCGCGGTCGCTTTCGTCAGGGGCGGTACCCCGCGATCCTGGCAGCGGCGCCCGCCGTGCGCACGCATCCGCGCGGCACGCCGATCGGCCCGCCTGCACCCGTTCTGGGTAGTCGTCAGGCACAGTTGACGGTGCAGTGCGCGAACCGGGTGACAGCTCGACGGCTCCCGGGCGCGCCCTGTGGAAGGTGTCCCGTCCATCCCGGTCGGGCCGATAGATTCCACGCCAAGTGGAACGACGACACGGGCGGTCTGCGGGCAACGCGGAAGGTCAAGGCGGATGGCGTGGACACGGGGGCGGCTTCGCCGGTTCCCGTGTCCACGCCTGAACGCCTCGTGATCACCGCGCTGCTCGCCAGCGCCGCCGGTCGCCCGCCCGACCGGATCGCCCGCGCGGATCGGCTGAGCGGACCGCCCGGGCGGATCGCCGGGCCGGAGCCCCGCGACAGGGGCTACTTCTCCCAGCCGACCGAGGTGATGACGGTGTCGGCGAGGCTGCCGGCACCGAAGTTGGCCAGGCCCTTGCGGACCGCGACGATGCTCGGCCGCTGGTAGAGCTCGACGGTGTGGGCGAGCTCCCAGATCTTCACGTCGGCCTGGTTGTAGAGCTTGGCGGCCTCGGCCGGGTCCAGGGTGGCGGCGGCCTTGCGCAGCAGGGTGTCGATCTCCGGGGTGCTCAGCTTCGAGTAGTTGCCGAACACGTTGTCGCCCTGCGGGGCGCGGTAGATCGGCACGGTCCGCGAGAGCGGGAAGGAGCCGGTGTTGCGCCAGCTCGCCAGGTCGAACTTGCCCTCGTTGATGTACTTGGAGAAGTACTCCTTGCTCGGCACCTTGTCCACCGAGAGCTTCACGCCGACCTGCTGGAGCATGCTCTGCACGGCGGCGGCCAGGTCGGCCTGCGCCTGGGTGGAGCCGTCGCTCATCACGTAGTGCAGCTCCAGCGGCTTGCCGTCCTTGCTGCGCACGCCGCCGGCGTCCTTCCAGCCCGCGGTGTCCAGCAGTTGCCTGGCGGCGGCCGGGTCGTACTTCACCCAGTCCCCGGAGTTGGCCTGGTAGCCGCTCTGGTTGGTCATGAACAGGTGGTTGTCGAGCGGCTTGAACTCGACCGGGACACCCTGGTTGACGATCTTGATCAACGAGGCCCGGTCCAGCGCCTTGCCGAGCGCCTGGCGGACGCCCTGGTCGGCGAGCGCGCCGTTGCCGCCGAAGGAGATGTGCACCTCGTCCCAGGGCGTTCCGGTGCGGATCGCCGCGTCCTTGGCGTCCTTGAGCTGGCCGTACGCGGTGGCGGTGCCCGCCGAGGCGAAGTCCACCTCGTTGTTGAGGAAGGCCTGGGTGATCGCCGCACCGTCCAGCACCCGGTAGGTGATCTTGTCGAGCTTGGGCCTGGGGCCCCACCAGTCCGGGTTCGGCACCAGGGTGATGGTCTGCGCGGCCTTGTCCGCGTTGGCGATCTTGAACGGGCCGCCGTAGACCGGGACCTGCTCGATCCAGCCCTCGTTGAACGCCTGCGGGGTGGCGATCCCGGAGGCCGGCAGCAGCGGGTTGAACAGGCTCTGCCAGTCCGCGTAGGGCTCGCTGAAGGTGACCTTCACCTCGCTCGCGTCCGCCCCCTGCTCGACGTTGGAGATCTGCTCGTAGCCCGAGGAGTCCGCGAGGTTGTACGCCGGGTCCTTGCCGTTGGAGGCCTGCCAGACCGCCTTGAAGTCCTGGTAGCCCAGCTGCTTGCCGTCCGACCACTTGGCCTTGGGGTTGATCTTGTAGGTGACCACCTGGGGCGAGGTGGAGGTGACCTTCGCGGACTCCAGGTACTCCGGCACCGGGTGGTAGACGCCCTTGGCGTCCGAGCGGAAGATCCGCGCCTCGACGTAGCCCATGATCTCGACGGCGTCGCCGTACGTGCCGTCGACCTGGTACGGGTTCCACTGGGTGATCCACTGCTGGAGCGGCTCGCGCAGCTCCCCGCCGTCCTTGATCTTCTCCAGCGGCTGCGGGTTGTTGTCCTCCGCGTCCTGGGTCGGCGCCACCGTCTTGGCCACGTCGTTCGCCGAGCCGCCGGCCGAACTGCTGCAGGCGGTGGCGGCGAGCACCACGGCGATGGCGGCGGCCGCGGCGCGGCCGAGTCTGCGGGTGGCGAGCGATGCGTCCATCAGGAAGTTCCCCGGGGGTCTCGAAGAGTCGACGGCCGCCAGGTGTGGCGACGCTTGAACGTGGGCAGCCAAGTCGGTGCCGACAGGCAGAACGTAACAGCGGATCAAGTCGACTACCAGGGGGCGGTGTTCAGATCTGATCGAAAGGAAACGGGCCGCAACACTGCCGCAACATCCTGTCCGTACCCGTCTGATCGACTGTGACCTGGGCGTTCGCCGGACCGGTCGGACCGCCCCGCGACGCACCCCTGGACGACGGACCCGCCGTGCCGTACAACTGCTGCGCGAACCTGCTGCAACCACCCCTTGAGCGAAGGCGAACGATCATGTTCACCAGGTGTGCGAACCGCTTCGGCGGCCGGCCGTGATCCGCTATCTGGCGAAACGGATCGGCTACTACGCCGTTCTGCTGGTCGTCGCGGTCTTCCTCGCCTACGCGCTGTCCTGCACCGCGCTCGGCCCCCGCGCCTACTTCGAGGCCAAGCAGCCCCGGCCCTCGGCCGCCGCGGTCGACCGACAGCTCACCGCGCTGAACATCAACGACCGCACCCCGGTGGTGGAACGATTCGCCACCTGGGCGGACGGCCTGGTGTTCCACGCCGACCTCGGCCGGACCATCCACAACACCTCGGTCAACGAGGAGTTCGGCCGCCGGATCTGGGTCTCGCTGCGGCTGCTGCTGGTCGGCAGCCTGCTGGGCATGGTGCTCGGGGTCGCCGGCGGCGCGTGGAGCGCGGTCAAGCAGTACCGGCTCTCCGACCGGGCGCTGACGCTGTTCTCCTTCGTCATGCTCTCCACCCCGGTCTTCCTGGTCGCGCTCTTCCTCAAGAACGGCGCGATCGCCGCCAAGGACGCGGCCGGCCACGAGGTGATCCCGTTCACCGGGTACGAGACGCCCAACCTCGCCGGCGGGCTCGGGGCGCACCTCGGCGACTGGGCGCTGCACCTGCTGCTGCCCACCCTGTCGCTGGCCCTCGGCGGGCTCGCCACCTACAGCCGCTACCAGCGCTCCACCATGCTGGACGTGCTCGGCTCCGACTACCTGCGCACCGCCGAGGCCAAGGGCCTGACCAGGAGCAGGGCGCTGCTCAAGCACGGTCTGCGCACCGCCGTGATCCCGATGTCGACCATGTTCGCGTACAGCTTCCTGGGCATCTTCACCGGCGCCGCCTTCACCGAGACCATCTTCGGCTGGCACGGCATGGGCGAGTGGTTCATCCAGGCGATCAACGAGCAGGACATCAACGCGGTGGTCGCGGTCAACCTGTTCGCCGCCGTGGTGATCCTCGCCGCCGGCTTCCTCGCCGACGCCCTGCACGCCGCCCTCGATCCCCGGGTCAGGTACTGATGGCCACCACCGTGCTCACCGACACCGCCCCCGCACCGGCCGAGGAGACCGCCCCCACCGGGCGGATACGGCTGGTGCTCACCCGGCTGAGCGGGGCCCGCGGCGTGCTGGTCGGCGCCGCGATCGTGCTGCTGCTCTTCCTGCTCGCCTTCCTCGGCCCGTACCTGACGCCCTGGGACTACGCCACGCCCAACTACACGGCAATCCGTCAACCCCCGTCCGCCGAGCACTGGTTCGGCACCAACGGGATCGGCCAGGACGTCTTCGCGCAGACCGTGCGGGGGCTGCAGAAGTCGCTGGTCATCGGCCTGCTGGTGGCGTTGTTCTCCACCGTGCTGGCCTCCCTGGTCGGGGCCTGCGCCGGCTACTTCGGCGGCTGGGCGGACCGGGCGCTGATGTTCCTGGTCGACCTGATGCTGATCTTCCCCAGCTTTCTGATCATCGCGATCGTCTCGCCCAAGCTGCGCGGCACCGGCTGGCTGGCCTTCGTCCTGCTGCTCGCGCTGTTCAACTGGATGATCACCGCCCGGGTGATCCGCTCGATGACTCTCTCCCTGAAGGAGCGCGAGTTCGTCCGGGCCGCCCAGTTCATGGGGGTGAAGCCGTTCAGGATCATCCTGCGGCACATCCTCCCGAACGTCTCCTCGTTCCTGATCATCGACGCCACCATCGCGGTCGGCGGCGCGGTGATGAGCGAGGCCGCGCTCTCCTACTTCGGCTTCGGCGTCCGCGCGCCCGACGTCTCGCTCGGCACCCTGCTCGCGGCCGGCACCGGCGACGCCCCCGTGTTCCCCTGGCTGTTCTACTTCGCCGCCGCCCTGCTCGTGCTGTTCGTGCTCGCCGTCAACCTGGTCGGGGACGGGCTGCGCGACGCACTCGACCCCACCGCCGACGCGGCCCGCCCCGCCCGTACCTCTCGTCGTCTGCGCCGGAGAAACCCGTGACCCCCGCCCTGCTCACCGTCCAGGACCTCACGGTCGACTTCGGCCCGTCCCCCGCCGTCCGCGGAGTCGACCTGGAGCTCCGGCGCGGCGAGACCCTCGGCATCGTCGGCGAGTCCGGCTCCGGCAAGTCCGTCACCGCGCTCGCGGTGCTCGGACTGCTGCCCGGCACCGCCCGGGTCGGCGGCTCGGTCCGGCTGGAGGGCCGCGAACTGGTCGGGCTGGCAAGCCGGGAGCTGGCCCGGATCCGCGGCCGCAAGGTCGCCATGGTCTTCCAGGACCCGCTCTCCGCCTTCACCCCGGTGTACCGGATCGGCGACCAGATCGCCGAGGCCGTCCGGATCCACCAGCCGCTGGACCGCCCGGCCGCCCGCAGGCGCGCCGCCGAACTGCTCGACCTGGTCGGCATCCCCGACCCCGGCCGGGCGCTGGACAGCTTCCCGCACGAGTTCTCCGGCGGGATGCGCCAGCGCGCCATGATCGCGATGGCGATCGCCAACGACCCCGACATCCTGCTCGCCGACGAACCCACCACCGCCCTGGACGTCACCATCCAGGCCCAGGTCCTGGAGGTGCTGCGCACCGCCCAGCGCGAGACCGGCGCCGCCCTCGTCCTGGTCAGCCACGACCTCGGGGTGATCGCCGGAATGGCCGACCGGGTCGCCGTGATGTACGCGGGCCGGGTGGTGGAGACCGCGCCCGTGGACGAGCTGTTCGCCCGGCCCCGGCACCCGTACACCCTGGGCCTGATCGGCGCCGTCCCCAGGCTCGACGGCCGCGGCGGCCCGCTGGTCCCGATCCCCGGCCACCCGCCGGCTCCCGGCGAGGGCGGCCCCGGCTGCCCGTTCGCGGCCCGCTGCCCGCTGGTCGAGGAGCGCTGCCGCACCGCCGAACCCCCGCTCGCGGGCGACGACGGCCACCGGGCCGCCTGCGTACGCGCCGCCGAGCTGGCCGAGCGCGCGCCGGCCCCCGGCGAGGTGTACCCGCTGCCCGAGCTGCCCGCCCCCGGGCCGGCCGTCCCACGCGCCGAACGCGGACCGGTGCTCGCCGTCAGCGGGCTGACCAAGACGTTCCCGCAGCTCAAGGGCGCCGTCTTCAAGCGCAAGGTGGGTGAGGTCTACGCGGTGGACGGGGTCGACCTGGACATCCGGCGCGGCGAGACCCTCGGCCTGGTCGGCGAGTCCGGCTCCGGCAAGTCCACCACCCTCTACGAGCTGCTTAGGCTGACCCGGCCGGAAGCCGGCCGGATCGAACTGCTCGGCCAGGACACCGCCGGACTCGACCGGGCCGCCGCCCACCGGCTCCGGTCGAAGCTGCAGATCGTCTTCCAGGACCCGATGGCCAGCCTCGACCCCCGGATGCCGATCGGCGACATCATCGCCGAACCCCTGCACGCCCAGGCCGCCCCCCGCGACCTCACCGCCCGCCGGATCCCCGAGCTGCTGCGCCAGGTCGGCCTCGACCCCGCGCACGCCAACCGCTACCCGCACCAGTTCTCCGGCGGCCAGCGCCAGCGGATCTCGATCGCCCGGGCCCTGGCCGTCCAGCCCGAACTGCTGGTCCTGGACGAGCCGGTCTCCGCGCTGGACGTCTCCATCCAGGCCGGCGTGCTCAACCTGCTCCAGCGGCTCAAGGCCGAACTCGGCCTGGCCTACCTGTTCGTCTCGCACGACCTCTCGGTGATCCGGCACCTGGCCGACCGGGTCAGCGTGATGTACCTCGGCCGCACGGTCGAGACCGGCGCGGTCGCGGAAGTCTTCGAACGCCCCCGGCACCCGTACACCCGCGCACTGCTGTCGGCCGTCCCACTGCCCGACCCGGCGGCCGAGCGGGCCCGCACCAAGGTGCTGCTGGCAGGCGACCCGCCGTCGCCCACCACCCGCCGGCAGGGCTGCCGGTTCCGCGCCCGGTGCCCGGTGTACGCGACGCTGGACGCCGGCCGGCGCACCCGCTGCGAGCAGGACTCCCCACCCGCCGTCGAGGCCGGGCCCGGCCTCGACCACGTCGCGGCCTGCCACTACCCCGAGGGCCGATAACCGCTACGGGTCAGCCGCAGCCGAGAGCACCGCCGTCCCGGCGGCCGCGGTCGTGAGCAGGGCCACCCTGGCCCGGCTCGGTGTCCGCAGTCTGCGATGACCACCCGTGTGCTCGCCTCCGGTCGCCGTACACGCCCCCGCACCGGGGGTACGCCCGGGAGGGGCCGGAGGTTCCCTCCCGAGTTGAGCCGGGCGACCGGCGGCGTGTAATGTTCCGCAGGTCAGCAGGCGCCGCTAGCTCAGTTGGTTAGAGCAGCTGACTCTTAATCAGCGGGTCCGGGGTTCGAGTCCCTGGCGGCGCACAGCAAGACAGACGCGAGAGGCCGTCCTTCCTTCGGGAAGGGCGGCCTCTCGCGTTGTCGCACCCCGACCCGGCCGGCCGCTGCGGGCGCCGGGCTCAGCGGTCGGCCGGCTCGCCGAGGATCGCGGCGGCCACCTCCGCGGGCCGGTCGAGCATCAGCAGATGGCCGGCCGGCCCGGCGGTGCGGAACTCCCCGCCCAGCAGGGCGGCCAGCTCCCGCTGCCGGGCCGGGCCGGCTGCCGCGCCGCGCCGGTCGGCGGCCACCACCGCGACCCGGGTGTCCGGCAGCGGCCGCCGCGCGCGCAGGGCGACCAGCTCGGCCGCGGTGTCGAGGTAGGCGGTGTTCTCGCGGAGCACCGAGCGCAGCACCCGGCCCGGCCGGTAGCAGCGCCGCACCAGCGCGGCCGCAACGGCCTCCCGGCCACGGACGGAGGCCACCCGCACCGCCGCCCGCCGGGTCACGGGGCCGCACAGGTACGGGAGGGCCGCGGCGGTCAGCACGGCGGCGGCAGCGCGGGCGGCCCGGTCCCGCAGCTCCCGCGCCGGGGCGGGCCGCGGCCGGCTCTCCACGCTGGCGTCCAGCAGGACCAGGCCCGCCGTCCGTTCCGGGTAGAGCCGGGCGAAGGCCTCGACGTGGAAGGCCGCGAGCGAGTGGCCGACCACCGTGCAGGGGCCGGTCAGCCCCAGGGCCGTCAGGACCTGCGCGATCCGGTCGGCCTCGCCCGCGAGGTTCGGCGGCTCGGCCGAGGGCGCGCTCAGCCCGTACCCGGGCCGGTCGAACCGGACCACCGTGCGGTGCGGGGCGAGCAGCGGCACCACCAGGTCCCAGTCGAACCAGCAGCCGCCGAGGCCGCTGCTCAGCACACAGACCGGCCCGCGCCCCTCCCGCAGGACGTGCAGCGGCAGGCCGCCGATCCGCAGGATCACCGGGTCGCCTCGCGTTCCGGGCGGCAGGGTTCGTCGAGGGGCACCTCCGCAGCCTAAACGGCCGGAATGCGCTCGTCCCGGACCGGTCGCCGGACACCCCGTCCCGACCATCCCCGCGAACCGTGTATTGTTTTCCCCGTCAGCACGCGCCGCTAGCTCAGTTGGTTAGAGCAGCTGACTCTTAATCAGCGGGTCCGGGGTTCGAGTCCCTGGCGGCGCACCGACGGTCGAAGGCCCCCTCGCGAGAGCGAGGGGGCCTTCGGCGTTCCCGCGGCGGCGTCCACGACCCGGCTCAGCCCGGCAGGTAGCGCTCGGCGGCGGGCGAGACCCGGGGCTGCTCGGGTCGGGACGCGGCGCGCCGGTCCGTTTCCGCGCCGTACTCCACGCCCCCCTGCCGGGCGTAGCCGCCGCCGTAGTCCAGCCGGACGGCGTCGGCGACGAGCGCGGCCAGCGGCTCGGCCGTGCGGTGCTCGCGGCTCTTGCGTCTCAGCATGGTGGCTCCTCGGCCGAATCCGGATCGGTGCCCTCGCTCGGGTGCCCGACAGTGTCGTCCGACACGGCGGCCTTATCCGCTCCACACGCCGTCCGACCCGGTCGCTGTTCGGTAACGACGGCCGCCCGGCCCGGGCCGCGCGGGCCCCTACCGCTTCAGCGAGCGTGCGAGCGAGGCCTTGAGCGCGGCGACGAAGGCCTCACGGACGGCCGGTTCCAGCAGGTCGAGGGAGAGGTACGGGTTGAGGTCCTCCAGCTCCACCAGCAGCAGCCCGCCCTCCGGGGTGCGGCAGGCGTCGACGCGCTGGATGCCGTGGTCGAGGGTGTTCCAGTCGGCGAACCGCTGGGCGAAGGCGAGATCCGCGTCGGTCGGCCGGTGGACGGCCAGCTCCCATCGGCGGTCCGGGTCTGGGGCGTACAGGGCGTACTGGAAGACCCGGTCGACGAAGTAGAACGAGACCTCGTAGCGGAACGGGATCCGCGGCTGGACGAGCGCGCCGGTGAGGTCGGCCGCCGCCAGCTGCTCCCGGGGGACGAAGGCGAGCCCGACCGAGTCCGCGCCGAGCACCGGCTTGACCACGTACTCGGGGACGGTCGGCAGCCGGTCGAGGTGGTCGTGGCGGTCGACGGTCGGTATCACCGGGTGGCCCTCGGCCGTGAGGTCCAGCAGGTACTGCTTGCCGGCCATGTCGCCGCGGCCGGTGAGCGGGTTGTGGACGAGCGTGCCGCGCTCCAGGGCGGCGGCGCGGAAGGCCTGGTACTCGGCCTGGTAGTGGATCACCGGGCCGCTGTTGCGGACCAGCACCGCGTCGAAGGAGTCCATCAGGGCGACGGCGTCCCGGGGGTGGCAGAGGGCGACGGCGAACTCCTCGCGCAGCCGGTCCGAGAGGTAGACGTCCTCGTCGCCGTAGCGCCGGCCGCGCGCCGGGTAGCTGAGGTCGGTGACGTACAGGAGGCTCGGCCGGCTGGTCATGGTGGTGCTCCCGGTGCGCTGGATCGGGTGAGTTCCGGCACCTTACCCGGGCCGGAGGGCGGGCCTACCAGGGATTTTGCCCACGAGTGGGAAGAATTGGGACATAGGTCACCAACACCTGCGAAGTTGATCAGGCAGGATGGATCGGTCCATATCGTCAACCGGGTGAGCGACCGTCACGGGGCTCGCAGGGAGGTTCTCCGGTGCCCCGAACAACCGAGCAGGCCGGCCGCCGCCGACCGCGTGCCACCCGCCGCCCCCGCCGGACCGGCTGGCGCCGGCTGATACCGACGTGGCGGATGACGCTGGCCGGGCTGGTCGCCTCGACGCTGCTCGGCGTCGGGCTGTTCGTGCTGGGGATCACCCTGGTCAAGGTGCCGGACGCGCACGCCGCGGCGACCGCGCAGAGCAACACCTGGCTCTACCAGGACGGCTCGCTGCTCACCCGGACCGGCCAGACCAACCGCCAGAACGTCGGGCTCGACCGGGTCTCCCCCGCCGCCCAGCACGCGGCGCTGGCCGCCGAGGACCGGAGCTTCTACAGCGAGGGCGCGGTCAACCTCAAGGGCATGACCCGGGCCGCACTGGCCACGGTGTCCGGCGGCGGCACCCAGGGCGGCTCGACCATCACCCAGCAGTACGTCAAGAACACCTACCTCAACCAGAAGCAGACCGTCGGCCGCAAGGTGAAGGAGGTCTTCATCGCGATCAAGGTCGACGCGACGCAGAGCAAGGACGAGGTGCTGGCGGGCTACCTCAACACCTCGTACTACGGGCGCGGCGCCTACGGCATCCAGGCCGCCTCGCAGGCCTACTTCGGGGTCGACGCCGCCCAGCTCACCCCCGCCCAGGGCGCGTACCTGGCGGCGCTGCTGAACGCGCCGAGCGCGTACGACGTCTCGACCGCCACTCCGCAAGGCAAGCAGAACGCGCTCGACCGCTGGAACTGGGTGCTGGACGGCATGGTCCAGGAGAAGTGGCTGTCCGCCGAGGAGCGCGCCGCGATCACCTTCCCCGAGGTGCTCAAGCCGCGCAGCGCCCCCGGCCTCTCCGGCCAGGCCGGCTACCTGGTGACCGCCGCCACCGACTACCTGACCTCGCACGACATCGTCACCGACGCGCAGCTCGCCCAGGGCGGCTACACCGTCCGGCTGAGTGTCGACCCCAAGCGCCAGCAGCAGCTGCAGGACGCCGTGGCCGACCAGCTCACCGCCAACCTCAAGCCGGACGCCCGCAAGCCGGACGCCGCCGCGCAGGCGGGCGCCGTCTCGGTCGACCCGAAGACCGGCGCGGTGGTCGCGCTCTACGGCGGCGCCGACGCGACCAAGCACTGGATCAACAACGCCACCCGGCAGGACTACCAGGTCGGCTCGACCTTCAAGCCGATCGCCCTGGCCGCCGCGCTCGACAGCGGCGCCCGCACGCAGTCCGGCCAGCGGATCACCGCCGACACGGTCTACGACGGCGCCAACCGCCGCCCGGTCCAGGGCGGCCAGGGCGTCCCGTTCGCGCCGAAGAACGAGGGCGAGCGCGGCTACGGCCCGATCACCCTCCAGCAGGCCACCGACTGGTCGGTGAACTCGGTCTACGCCCAGCTGGCGCAGGACGCCGGTCTGGAGACCGTCCGCTCCACCGCCGTCGCCCTCGGGCTGCCCGCCGACACCCCGGGGCTGAAGGCCCAGGGCGCGATCCCGCTCGGCGTGGCCTCGCCGAGCGCGCTGGAGATGGCCGGGGTCTACGCGACGCTCGACAACGACGGGCAGCAGATCACCCCGTGGCTGGTGGGCTCACTGGAGCACGGCGGCGAGCAGATGGCCCTGCCGGAGCACAAGGTCACCCAGGCGGTCGGCAAGCAGACCGCGCGGACGGTCACCTCGATCCTGCAGGGCGTGGTCTCCGACTCCGGCGGCACCGGCTACCGCGCGCAGGAGCTGGGCCGGCCGGCCGCGGGCAAGACCGGCACCACGGACGACGCCAAGTCGGTGTACTTCGTCGGCTACACGCCGGAGCTGGTGACGGCGGTCGGCCTGTTCGGCCAGGACCCGGCGGACGGCGCGCAGGTCTCGCTGAACGGCGTCGGCGGGGCCGGCAGCGCCGCCGGCGGACGGTTCCCGGCGCAGATCTGGACCCAGTACATGAAGTCGGCGCTGGCCGGTCAGCCGGTCAGGTCCTTCCCCACGCCGGCCGCCGACCGCAGGCCGCCGGCCGTCACCCCGCCGTCGACCCCCAGCAGCCAGCCGCCCGCCCCGGCGGACACCCCGTCCCCGACCCCCACGCCGTCGGACCAGCCCTCCTGGGGCGCCGACCGCAACTCCGGGCCGGGCCGCAACCCGGGCCGCTCACCCTCGGCCGGCAGCTCGCCGAGCGGCGCCCCCGTGAAGCCCGGACGGGCCTCGGCCACGCCGGGCACGGACAGCGGGAGCGTCACCGACCAGTCGACCGCGACCGGCCGGGCCACCCGTCCGGTCCCGGCCGGGTAGTCGGCACCGCGGTCGCGAGGCAGGGCCGCGACAGGGCTGCGGCAGGACTGCGGCAGGACCAAATCGCTGGATTGCACCTTACGTAGACCGTGTGCCGACTGGCACAATGCGCAGGTGCACAGCTCGACACCCTCCTCCCGCAGCTCGGCCCGCTCCCTCGGCCTGACCCTCGCCCTCGTCTCCGCCTTCGCCTTCGGCGGCTCGGGAACGGCGGCGAAACCCCTCATCGAGGCCGGTCTCTCGTCCCAGCACGTGGTCTGGCTGCGGGTCGCCGGTGCGGCGCTGGTGCTGCTGCCGCTGGCCTGGCGGCACCGGGCGGCGGTGCTGCAGCGGCCGGGGGTGCTGATCGGCTTCGGCCTGCTCGCGGTGGCCGGCGTCCAGGCCTGCTACTTCGCCGCGATCGCCCGCATCCCGGTCGGCGTCGCCCTGCTGATCGAGTACCTCGGGCCGCCCCTGCTGCTCGGCTACGTCAAGTTCGTCCAGCGCAGGCCGATCTCCCGCGGCGCGGCCGTCGGCGCCGCCGTCGCGGTCGGCGGCCTGGCCTGCGTGGTCGAGGTCTGGAACGGTCTGGGGTTCGACCCGCTCGGCGTCCTGTTCGCCCTGGGCGCCGCCTGCTGCCAGGTCGGCTACTTCGTCCTGGCCGACGCCGGCCGCCGGGGCGAGCGCCCGATCGACCCGCTCGCCGTCAGCGCGTTCGGGCTGCTCATCGGCGCCGTGGTGCTGACCGCCTTCACCCGGCCCTGGACGGCCGACTGGGGGGTGCTGGCCGGACAGGTGACCATGAACGGCCACCACCTGCCCGCCCTGCTGCCGGCCGCGTGGATGGTCCTGGTGGCGACCGTCCTGGCCTACCTGACCGGGGTGGTGGCCGTGCAGCACCTGTCCCCACCGGTGGCCGGGGTGGTCGCCAACCTGGAGGCCGTGGTCGCCACCGTACTCGCCTGGGTGCTGCTCGGCGAGCATCTGGGGCTGCCGCAGCTGGTGGGCGGTGCGATGGTCCTCGCGGGCGCGTTCGCCGCCCAGAGCAGCAAGCCGGCGGACGACCCGGCGCGGGCCCTCGACCAGGCCGTGGCCGTGACCGGATCAGACCCGCTACCGCCCACCGGCGCGGACGAGCTGCGGGATCAGCGGCCGGTCCAGCCGAACCAGTCCAGGTGACCGAGCGGCCAGACCACCGCCGAGGCCGGTCCGACCACGTCGGACACCGGCACCGCGCCACCGGCCGGGCCGTCCCGGTGGTACCGGGAGTCGGCCGAGTCGCTGCGGTGGTCGCCCTCGACCCAGAGGTGCCCCGCCGGGACGGTCAGCGGGCCGAAGTCCAGGCCCGAGCATGAGTCGTCCCCGGCGTGCAGGTAGGGCTCGCTGACCGCCCGGCCGTCCACCGTGAGCGTCGTGCCGTGGCACCCGACGGTCTGCCCGGCCGTCGCGATCACCCGCTTGACCAGGTAGTTGTCGTCCTTCGGCGGAAGGAGGCCGACGAAGCTCAGGGTGCCGCCGACCGCCTCGGAGACCGGGTTGCCGTCCTCCGGCTGCGGGGGCAGCCAGCCACCGGGGTCGCGGAAGACCACCGGCTCGCCGTCCTCGGGCTCCCAGCCGAACAGCGGGGCCAGCTTGTTGACCGCCACCCGGTCCCCCACCCGCAGGGTGTTCTCCATCGACCCGGTGGGGATCGAGAACACCTGGAACAGGCAGGTCTTGATGAGCAGGGCGACCACCAGGCCGACCGCGACCATGCCGGGGATCTCCACCCACCAGGGCCGTCGTCGTCGGGCGGATGCCGGGGACTGCTGTTCAGCTGCTGCGCCGGGCTGGGTCACGGATCGGGCCGCCTGCGGGGAGAGGGTGGGAGAACAGCACGCTAACGCCGACCGGGATCCACCACGAAATCTCGTCCTTATCCGGAGCCGACACGGCCCGGGCCGGTCAGTCGCCGAGCGGTTCGCCGGCGATCGCCTCGTGGTGCCTGATCACCTCGGCGATGATGAAGGTGAGGAACTTCTCCGCGAACACCGGGTCCAGGTGCGCCCCGGCCGCGAGTTCGCGCAGGCGGGTGATCTGCTCCCGCTCCCGGGCCGGGTCGGCCGCCGGGAGCCGGTGCTCGGCCTTGAGCCGGCCGACCCGCTGGGTCGCCTTGAACCGCTCGGCCAGCATGTGGACCACCGCGGCGTCGACGTTGTCGATGCTCTGGCGCAGGCTGGTCAGCTCGGCCCAGACTTCCTCGTCGACCTTCTCCGAGGCTGGTGCGGAGGAGTTCGTGGGCTGATCCGTCATCGGGTGGCTCCGGGTCTGGCGGGTGGCGCTGGCGGGCTGGTCGGCGCCCGGCCGACCCCTGGACGGTCGGGCTCGGGCCCCGGCCAAATCTAACAGGGGCCGCCCGGCGGGCCGCTGTTTTCCCGCTGGTCGTCCGGCATGTGGAACGTCTTCGGCGGCCCGTGCCCCAAGGCGCCGTGGCGCCCCCGGTCGCCCCGTAGGCTGGTCCCCGCACCACCGGAAGTGACGACCCAGCAGTTCCCTCAGCACAGGAGGTACCTGATCGTGGCAACCACCCGCACCGCGCACACCGAGTGGGAAGGCAACCTGCTCGAAGGCAACGGCCTGGTGACGTTCGACTCCTCCGGCATCGGCCAGTACCCCGTCTCCTGGCCGGCCCGCACCGAGGCCGCGAACGGGAAGACCAGCCCGGAGGAGCTGATCGCCGCCGCGCACTCCGCGTGCTTCTCGATGGCGCTCTCGCACGGTCTGGCCGGGGCCGGCACGCCGCCCACCAAGCTGACCACCAAGGCCGACGTGACCTTCCAGCCCGGGACCGGGATCACCGGCGTCCACCTCACCGTCAGGGGCGAGGTGCCCGGTCTCGACGAGGCCGGCTTCGTGAAGGCCGCCGAGGACGCCAAGGCGAACTGCCCGGTGAGCCAGGCGCTGACCGGCACCACCATCACCCTGACCGCCGAGCTCGCCTGAGCGTCCGTCGGCTCCTCGCACCGCCCCCGGGACCGCATCTGACGGTCCGTCCCGGGGGCGGCCGCGTTCCCGGGGGCCGCCTCGCGGGAATCCCGCGAATCACCCTGGCGGCGGTCGCCTCCGGTTCTTCCCGCCGCCTATGATCAGCGGCAGTGGCCTGTTCGCCGCCGAGTGCGCCCCGCACGCCGTCCCGATCACCTCGGGCCGGGCCCGCGGCGCCGCCGGCTCCGGGAGCCGTCCACCCCGGTACGGGCAGCCGACCGGATCAGCGTGAGCAGCGGACGGGAGCGTGCCGTGCCGGGCCGGAACGAGGGGGCCGACGGATCTCGCCTGGGCGTGCGGCACGAGGCCGGCCACCGGGCGCACGAGGCGCACCCCGCGCCCGATCCGCACCAGTCGTACGACAGCGCGCCGGCGACCTGTCCCACCTGCGGCGCACCGGTGGGCGGGGGCACCCAGCGGCTGCTGTCGGCGCTGCGGGCGAGCGAGTCCCGGTTCCGGGCGGCGTTCGCGGACGCCGGGATCGGCATGGCGCTGATCGACGCCGACGACCACATCATCGAGGCCAACCCGGCCTTCGCCGCCATGATCGGTCGCGAGGTCGGCGAACTGGTACGGATGCACATCCACCAGATCATCGACCCGGAGGACACTCCCCGGCGGCTCTACCTCGAACTGCTGCGCGGCGAGACCGACCGGCTGCGGGTGGAGAAGCAGCTCAAGCACCGCGACGGCAGATCCGTGTGGAGCAAGGTCACCATCTCGCTGATCCGGGACGGCTCCGGGCAGCCGCTCTACACCCTGGCCATGGTCGAGGACGTCACCGAGCAGCGCCTGCTCGGCGACCGACTCGCCTACCAGACCCTGCACGACCCGCTCACCCGGCTGCCCAACCGGGCCCTCTTCTTCGAACGGCTGGACACCGCGTTCCAGGCCGCGGCCGCCCAGCAGGCGGCGGCCGGCGGGGACGGCCCGCGGATGGGCCTGTGCTACGTGGACCTGGACGGGTTCGCCGCGATCAACGAGATGCTCGGGCACCACGTCGGCGACCAGCTGCTGGTGGCCGTCGCCGAACGGCTGGAGAACCGCTTCGCCCTGGGCGCGGAGCGGGACGCGGCCCCGGGCGAGGACCGCATGCTCGCCCGGCTCGGCGGCGACGAGTTCGCGCTGCTGATCACCGGCAGCCGTGGCAGCGAGCAGCTCACCGAACTGGCCGCCCAGCTGGTCGAGGCCCTGGAGCAGCCCTTCGAGGTGGCGGGCCACCAGCTGACGGTGACCGCCTCGGTCGGCGTGGTCGAGCGGCCGGTCGACCAGACCACCCCGATCGACCTGCTCCGGGACGCGGACTCCACCCTGTACTGGTCCAAGGCCGACGGCCGGGCCCGCTGGACGCTCTACGACCCGGACCGCGGCGCCCACCAGCTGACCCGCCAGCGGCTGGCCTCCGCACTGCGGCCGGCCCTGGAGCGCGGCGAGTTCACGGTGGAGTACCAGCCGCTGGTCGGCCTCTCGGACGGCGCGGTCCGCGGCGCCGAGGCGCTGGTCCGCTGGCAGCATCCCCGGTACGGCACGCTCTCGCCGGACCGCTTCATCCCGCTCGCCGAGGAGTCCGGGGCGATCGTGCCGCTGGGCCGGTGGGTGCTGGAGGAGTCCTGCCGGCAGGCCGTGCAGTGGCTGGCCGAGTTCCCCGACACCGAGACGTTCGTCAGCGTCAACCTGGCCGCCCGGCAGATCTGGGACTCGGACGTCGTCGCGGACGTCGCCCAGGTGCTGGAGACCACCGGCCTGCCCGCCCGGCTGCTCCAGCTGGAGATCACCGAGAGCGCGGTGCTCGGCCCCGGCGGCCGCCCGTTGCAGGCCCTGCAGGCGCTGGCCGACATGGGCGTGCGCATCGCCATCGACGACTTCGGGACGGGCTACTCCAACCTCGCCTACCTCTCCCGTCTCCCGGTGCACGTGCTCAAGCTGGACGGCACCTTCATCGAGGGCTTCCGTGACTCCACCGGCCCGTCGGCGGGCCGGGCCGAGGGCGACCCGCTCGCGGACGACCCGGAGCGCCGGGCCCGCCGGGACACCGCGGACGAGCAGATCGTCGGCGCGATGGTGCAGCTCGCCCACGCCCTGGGCCTGACGGTCACCGCCGAGGGCATCGAGAACGCCGCCCAGGCCGAGCGCCTGCGGCTGACCGGCTGTGACACCGCGCAGGGCTGGTACTTCGCCCGGCCGGGCGAGGCCGGGGTGGTCGCGGCGATACTGCGCGAGGGCCGCTCGTCCTGAGACATCCCGGCCCGCGCCCGCCCCGGCGGCCGCCCTCCCCGGCCCGGCGAGCGCCCCCGGCCCGGCCGTGTCAGCCGGTCGCGGTCAGGCCGTAGGCCTCGGCGATCAGGCCGTACGAGCGCAGCCGGCGCTCCTGCCCGTGGATGTGGGAGGTGACCATCAGCTCGTCCGCCCCGGTCCGCTTGCGGAGCAGCTCCAGGCCGTCCGCGACCTCGCCCGGCGCGCCGAGCACCACGTTGGCGAGCCAGCTGTCGAGGAAGTCGGCCTCGGCGGGGCTGTAGGGGTGGTCCGCGGCCTCCTCGGGGGTGGGGATCAGGCCCGGCCGGCCCTGCCGGAGCCGCAGCATCGCCAGTCCGGCCGAGCGCGCGAGGTAGCGGGCCCGCTCCGCGTCGTCGGCGGCCACCGCGCTCACGCCGATCAGCGCGTACGGCTCGTCGAGCACCGCGGAGGGCCGGAAGCTCGACCGGTAGAGGTCCAGGGCCGGCACGGTGTTGGCCGCACTGAAGTGGTGCGCGAACGCGAACGGCAGGCCGAGCCGGCCGGCCAGCTGGGCGCTGAACCCGGAGGAGCCGAGCAGCCAGAGCGGCGGGCGACCGGCGTTGCGGGGGACGGCGCTCAGCCCGGCGTACGGGTGGCCGGGCGGGAAGTCGCCGTCCAGGAAGTGGGTCAGCTCGGCGAGTTGCTGCGGGAAGTCGTCGGCGCCGTCCGCGGTGCCCCGGCGCAGGGCCCGGGCGGTGGCCTGGTCGGTACCGGGGGCGCGGCCGAGGCCCAGGTCGATCCGGCCCGGATGCAGGGCCTCCAGCAGGCCGAACTGCTCGGCGACGGCCAGCGGGGCGTGGTTGGGCAGCATCACGCCGCCCGAGCCGAGCCGCAGCGTGCGGGTGTGGGCACCGAGGTGGGCGAGCAGGACGGCCGGGGTGGAGCTGGCGACGCCCGGCATGCCGTGGTGCTCCGCGACCCAGAAGCGGTGGTAGCCCCACTCCTCGGCGCTGCGGGCCAGTTCGGTGGTGGCCGCGAGGGCCTGGCCGGGGGTCGAGCCGACGCCGACGGTGGCGAGGTCGAGGATCGACAGCGGCGCGGGCGCCGTGCCTCGGGCGCGGCCGCGGATCGGGTCGCCTTCCACAGTGGTCATGCCGTCCGTCCTCCAGGTGCCGGGGAGCCGTTCTCCGTGCCGGTCGTGTCGATGGGGGAGACAACCGGCGGCGGCTCCCGGGTGTTCCCCGGCCCGGTGTCCCGGGCGCGCCGTCTCCTGACGCTCCGACAGCGGGCGGCGACGCCTGGCGACTTCACGCCAGGGCCGCAAGTCGCCAGGCCCGGGGGGTCGCGGGCGGGCGGATCGTCGGGCAACCTTGTTGATCAGTGCGGGCCACTCATCCAGTGCCGCGCTCATGCGCAAGATCGACGGGCTGGACCAGCGCCGTCCGATCGATGCGGGCCCCTGGGACGGACACCCCGACCCAGGGGCCGTGCCATGTCCGGACGGCCGCGAGGTCGCGGTGTGACCTGCGCCACCGGGGGTGCTTCATGGCATGAAACGTCGACCCGCTAGCGTTGTCCCTCGCAGCTGCTCTCCCCTGGGGGCGGTCTGGAGGGAGTACGACCTTGGACGCCGCCGCCGTCATCGGCTCATCGTGGATCTGCGCCTTGGCACTCTGCGCCGTGCTCGGCGACGCCTTCCTGCCGTTCATCCCCAGTGGCAGCCTGGTGATCCTCGCCGTACTGAGAACCTCCCAGGTCGACGGAGCGCCCCTGCTGCTCGCGGCCGGGGTGGCGGTCGCGTCCTTCCTCGGCGACCTGCTGCTGCTGAACCTGGCCCGGCGCGGCGCGCCCGCCGTACAGCGCCGCCTGGAGCACCGCCCGAAGCTGGCGGCGAGTGTCGAACGGATGCAGCGCAGCTTCGCCGGGCGCTCCAGCCGGACGGCGGCCGCGATCGTGATCATCGCCCGGTTCGTGCCCGCCGGGCGGACGGTGCTGGACCTCGCGGTGGGGCACTCCCCCGACCGGTCCGGCTTCCTGCGCTGGTCCGCCGTGGCCGCGCTGCTCTGGGCCGCGTACATCGTCAGCCTGGGGTGGCTGAACAGCCACTGGTTCGACACCGCGTGGCTGAGCCTGGCCGTGTCGTGCGCGGCGGCCACCGCCGTCAGCACCGTGGTGGCCCGCTGGGCCCGGCGGCGCCGGGTCGCGGTCGCGGTCTGAGCCCTCGCCGGCCCGCCCCCGGTCGACCCGGCCCCTCGCCCGCCCGGCCCTCGCGCACCTGATCCCCCGTCTTCCCGGCCCTCGCCCGGCGCGGCCCGAGCCGCCGTCACCCGAGCCGCCGTCACCCGGGCCGTGGCGGCGGCTCCGTGGGCTCCGGTTCTGTCCCGGAATCGCAACAGAAACGGGCCCGCCGAATCCGCGCCCGAGTCCGGTACGTGTGAGCCGGTGACGGGTACCCCGAGGCTGACCGCTCCCAGGCGCTCGTGACATCCTGTGGATGCCAATACGGATCAAATGTCCAGTTTTGCTATCACTTGACCTCCGGAGAGCCTGCGGGTTCCCCGGAGGTTCGCCGAGCAGTCGGACTCATCGCGGCAGGGGAGACCACATGAGCAGCATCTCGCGCAGGACAGTGCTGAGTGCCACGGCGGCCACCGCGGCACTCGGGGCGGTCACCGCCTGTTCCGGCGGCGGGTCCGGCCGGGCCTCGCTCCCCGGGTCGGACAGCAAGGGGTCGGGTGGACCGGGCACCGCCACCGCGAAGGAGTCCCCGAAGGGCACCCCGATCGGCGACGGTTCCACCTCCGACACCGGTCCGCAGCCGAACCAGCCCAAGCCCGAGAAGCTGAAGCCCGGTGAGACGCCCCCGCAGTTCGTGGTGTTCTCCTGGGACGGCGCCGGCGCCACCGACGACGGGCAGTTCGCCCGCTTCCTCAAGGTCGCCGCCGACCACAAGGCCGCGATGACCTTCTTCCTGTCCGGCATCTACACGCTGCCGAAGGAGAAGTCCGGCCTCTACCAGCCGCCCAAGCACCCGGCCGGCGCCTCCGACATCCCCTACCTCTCGGCGGGCGCGGTCAAGAACACCGTCAAGCTGATCAGCCAGGCCTGGTCGGCCGGCCACGAGATAGGCACCCACTTCAACGGACACTTCTGCTCGACCCGCGCGGACGGCAACGGCGTCAACAAGTGGACGCCGGAGGACTGGGAGAGCGAGATCGAGCAGGCCGTCTCCTTCGTCACCAAGTGGCGGACCAACACCGGCTTCACCGACGTCGACCCGCTGCCCTTCGACTACCGCAAGGAGCTGATCGGCGCCCGCACCCCCTGTCTGGAGGGGCAGAAAGCGCTGCTGCCGACCGCCGCGAAGCTCGGCTGGAAGTACGACGCCAGCTCGCCGGGCGGCCTGCAGATCTGGCCGCAGAAGGTCCAGGACGGCAAGATCTGGGACTTCCCGCTGCAGGGCCTGCCGTTCCCCGGGCACAACTTCCAGGTGCTCTCGATGGACTACAACATCCTCGCCAACCAGTCCGGCGGCAGCACCAAGGGCGACCCCGCCCGGTACGCGGACTGGCGCACCCAGGCCCGCGACGCGTACCTGGCCGGCTTCGACCGCGCGTACACCACCAACCGGGCGCCGCTGTTCATCGGCAACCACTTCGAGCAGTGGAACGGCGGGATCTACATGGACGCCGTCGAGGAGACCATCAGGACGATCGCCGCCAAGCCGGACGTCCGGCTGGTGTCGTTCCGGCAGCTGGTGGAGTGGCTGGAGGTCCAGGACCAGTCGACGATCCGCAAGCTGCGCACGCTGGGCGTCGGCCAGGCGCCCGCCGGCGGCTGGGCCGGATTCCTGGGCGCCGCGGGCTGAGTGCCGCCGAGCGGAGTGTGGGCGGCCCACACTCCGCTCCCCCGTGCGTGGCGGTGGCCCCCAGGGCGGGCGTCAGGCCGAGAGGTTCGGCACCTGCCAGTCGACCGGCTCGCTGCCGAACTGCTCCAGCGCCTGGTTGATCTGCGAGAACGGGCGGCTGCCGAAGAACAGCTTGGCCGACAGCGGCGAGGGGTGCGCCCCCTGCACCACCACGTGCCGCTCGGTGTCGATCAGCGGCAGCTTCTTCTTGGCGTAGTTGCCCCAGAGCACGAAGACGACCGGCTCCTCGCGCGCGCTGACCGCCCTGATCACCGCGTCGGTGAACTTCTCCCAGCCCTTGGCCTTGTGCGAGTTCGCCTCGTGCGCCCGCACCGTGAGCACCGCGTTGAGCAGCAGCACCCCCTGCTCGGCCCAGGGCATCAGGTAGCCGTTGTCGGGGGCCGGGACGCCGAGGTCGGCGTCCAGCTCCTTGAACATGTTGCGCAGCGAGGGCGGGGTCCTGACCCCGGGCAGCACCGAGAAGCTCATGCCGTGCGCCTGGCCGTTGTCGTGGTACGGGTCCTGGCCGAGGATCAGCACCCGGACCTTGTCGTACGGCGTCGCCTCCAGCGCGGAGAACTCCTGCCCGGCCGGCGGGAAGACCTCGTGCTCGGCCCGCTGGGCGGCCACGAAGGCGTCCAGCTCGGCGAAGTACGGCTTGTCCAGCTCGTCCGCCAGCACCTCGCGCCAGGACTCGGGCACCTGAAGCGCAGTACCCACGGCCACCTCGGCAACATCCGTCACGACATCAACCTCCCACCACCGGACGCGAACCAGCACGGCCGCCCCGGACGCACGACTTCCTTCGACACAGAACGCTACACAGCCCCACCGACACTACGCGGCCGCGCCCGCCGACCCGGACCGCGCGGAGCGCCGCACCCGCAGCTGCTCCCAGGCGTTGAGGCCGACCAGCACGGCCGCCAGCACCCCCAGCGCCGCCAGGGCCGGCAGCCGGACCATCAGCGGCAGCAGCACCAGCACCAGCGCCGCGGCCGCCAGTCTGGTCGGCGAGACCACCCCGAACATCATCTTTCGGGTGTAGCAGAAACTCAGCAGGTACAGCGCGCAGCCCCCGTACAGCAGCCCGAGCGGGCCCGCCCCCAGCGCCGCACCCGGCTCGGCCACCGTCTCGCCGAAGCCGACGGCGACCGCGATCACCCCGGCGATCAGGGCCAGGTGACCGTACGAGAAGACCCAGCGGATCAGGTCCCGCCGGGACTCGGCCCGCTCCAGCGCGAACCGCATCGCGTCCGCGGCGTACCCGAAGTAGAGCCACCACAGCCCACAGGAGATCACGAAGGCCAGCGCCACCGAGACCAGTTGGGCCGGGTGCAGCCGCGACTGGGCGACCGGGCCGCCGATCCCGACGATCGACTCGCCGAGCGCCACCAGCAGGAAGAGGCCGAACCGCTCCGGCAGGTGCGCCGGGTCGTACCGCACCTTGGCCAGCCGGCTCCGGAAGGCCAGCGGGGCGGCCAGGTCGCAGCAGGCCGCCAGCGCCCACAGAGCCACCCGCGGGCCGTCCTCCACCAGCCCGCCCGCCACCATCAGCGGCCCGCTGACCAGCGCGCCGACCCCGTACGGGCCCTGCCAGGCACCCCGGATCCGGCCCACCTGCGCCAACAGCACCAGCCGCGAGAGCCAGTACGCCGCGCCGAACAGCACGCCGCGGGAGCCGTACGCCCCGGGCAGCGCCAGTGCCATGAACAGCCCGCCGAGGCCGACCGCGAAGATCCCCAGCCGGCCGCCGACACCGTCCACGTCCCGGATGTTCGCCTGCACCGTCGTCCCGACCCAGCACCAGTACACGGGCACGAACGCGACCAGCGCCTCGCCGACCCCCGCCCAGTCGTGGTGGTGGTGCAGCAGCTGCGACACCTGGGTGACGGCGAACACGAAGACCAGGTCGAAGTAGAGCTCCGCCCAGGTCACCCGCTTCTCGCCGGTCCCCACCGGTTGCTCGCCCACGAATTTCCCCCCTCGTACCGACGAAGCCCCGCCGCCCCGGGCAGGGGCGGCAGGGCTTCGGGTACCGACCGGTCGGTCCCGGTCGGTCAGATCTGGTCGATCAGGTCGGCGATCGACTTGACCACCCGGGTCGGGCGGTACGGGAACCGCTCGACGTCGTTCTCGGCGGTCAGACCGGTGAGCACCAGGATGGTCTCCATACCGGCCTCCATGCCCGCCACGATGTCGGTGTCCATCCGGTCACCGATCATGACGGCGGACTCGGAGTGTGCACCGGCCGTGTTCAGCGCCTCCCGCATCATCAGCGGGTTGGGCTTGCCGACGAAGTACGGGTCCACCCCGGTGGCCTTGGTGATCAGCGCCGCGACCGAACCGGTGGCCGGCAGCACGCCCTCGGTGGACGGGCCGGTCTCGTCCGGGTTCGTGCAGATGAACCGGGCACCGGCGTTGATCAGACGGATCGCCTTGGTCAGCGCCTCGAAGCTGTAGGTGCGGGTCTCGCCCAGCACCACGTAGTCCGGGTTGTTGTCGGTCAGCACGTAGCCGGCCTGGTAGAGCGCGGTGGTCAGACCGGCCTCGCCGATCACGTACGCCGTGCCGCCCGGGCGCTGGCCCTTGAGGAACTTGGCGGTCGCCAGCGCGGAGGTCCAGATGCACTCCTCCGGCACCTCCAGGCCCATCCCGGCGAGGCGGGCACTGAGGTCGCGCGGCGTGTAGATGGAGTTGTTGGTCAGCACCAGGAACGGCTTGCCGGACTCCCGCAGCCGGCGGAGGAACTCCTGCGCCCCGGGGATCGGGGTGCCCTCGTGGATGAGGACGCCGTCCATGTCGGTCAGCCAGGATTCGATGGGCTTGCGGTCTGCCACGTGCGTGTCTCCAGAGCTCGTGCGGTGGTCGTACGGAAACTGCACCCCGCCGCCCGGGGCACCCGGTCGGCCGGGTCACTGCTGGCTGCCCCAACGGCACCACCCTAATCCGCACACCTGCCCGACGGCAGTACCCGCCCGCCCACCGGACGAGGGCGGCCTGCCGGCCCGCTGCCTCAAGGCTCCATTAAGCCGTCCCTAACGCCGCTGAGCAGCCGTCATTTCCCGTCCCGGCCCGGCTAGCTTCGTCCCCGGGGCACCCCCACTCCCTGCACCCACCCTCATCCCCGTCCCGGCCGCTCCCGCGCACCCGGCCCGGACGGACCACCCGAAGGAGCACCGCCATGTCCGCCCGCCGCCTCACGGCCACCGCCGTGGCCCTCGCCGGCTGCGCCCTCGCCGGCACCCTCGGATCCGGTACCGCCTCGGCGCACGGCTCGATGCAGAACCCGCTCAGCCGGGTCGAGGGCTGCTACCTGGAGGGCCCCGAGCATCCGAAGTCCGCCGCCTGCACGGCCGCGATCGCCGCCGGCGGCACCCAGGCGATGTACGACTGGAACGCCGTGCGGATCGGCACCGCGGCCGGCCGCCACCACGAGCTGATCCCGGACGGCAAACTGTGCAGCGCCGCCGACCCCGAGTTCGCCGGGCTGGACCTGGCCCGCGCCGACTGGCCGGCCACCAACCTCACCGCCGGGGCCGACTTCACCTTCCGGTACCACGTCACCGCCCCGCACCGGGGCACCTTCCAGCTGTTCATCACCAAGGACGGCTACGACCCGGCCAAGCCGCTCGCCTGGTCCTCGCTGGAGTCCGCGCCGTTCCTGACCGTCACCGACCCGACCGTCTCCAACGGCCAGTACGTGCTGCCGGGCAAGGTGCCGGCCGGCAAGAAGGGGCGCCAGCTGATCTACGCGATCTGGCAGCGCTCCGACAGCCCCGAGGCGTTCTACTCCTGCTCCGACGTGGTCTTCGACGGCAGCGGCGCACCGGCCGGCTCGGCGCCCACCCCCGCACCGGGCAGCGGTGCCACGCACAGCCACGAGCCGTCCCCGACGGCCTCCGCCGCGCCCGTCGCCCCCGCCGCCCCCGTCGCGCAGCAGGCCGGCGCCCTGGACGCCGCCCCGGCCACCCCGGCCACCCCCACGGACACCACCCGCAGCGCCGGCGCCGAGCTCGCCCAGACCGGCACCGGCCGCGCCACCGGCCTGGCCGCCTCCGTCGGCGCGGCCTTCCTGCTGGCCGGCGCCGCCGTCGTGGTGATCAACCGCCGCCGGCGCCGGCCGGCCGCCCACGCGCGCTGATCCGGCGTCACCGCCGACGCGTGATTGAGTAGGAGCATGACCACCTCGCCCCGCACTCCGTTCCGCGTCGGCCTGATCGGCTACGGCCTGGCCGGTTCCGCCTTCCATGCCCCGCTGATCGCCACCACCCCCGGACTGCAGCTGGACGCGGTGGTCACCGCCAACCCCGACCGCCGCGCCCAGCTGCGCCAGGAGCACCCCGGCGCCCGCGCCGTGGACACCCCGGCCCAGCTGCTCGCCGAGGCCGACACCCTCGACCTGGTGGTGATCGCCTCACCCAACCGCACCCACGTCCCGCTGGGCCGGGCCGCCCTGGCGGCCGGCCTCGCCACCGTGGTCGACAAGCCGCTCGCCGCCACCGCCGACGAGGCACTGGCCCTGTGCGAGCTCGCCGAGCAGTCCGGCACGCTGCTCTCGGTCTTCCAGAACCGCCGCTGGGACGGTGACTTCCTGACCGTCCGTCGTCTCGTCGAGGAGGGCGCGCTCGGCCGGGTGCACCGGTTCGAGTCCCGGTTCGAGCGGTTCCGTCCGAAGCCCAAGGCCGGCTGGCGCGAGCTCGCCGACCCGGCCGAGGTCGGCGGCACCCTGTACGACCTCGGCAGCCACCTGGTCGACCAGGCGATCACTCTGTTCGGACCGGTCGACACGGTCTACGCCGAGGTCGACACCCGCCGCGACGGCGCCGTCGTCGACGACGACGCCTTCCTCGCCCTCACCCACGCCGGCGGCGTCCGCTCCCACCTGTGGACCAGCGCCATCGCCCCGCTCGGCGGACCCCGGCTGCGGCTGCTCGGCGACCGCGCCGGGTACACGAAGTCCGGCATGGACCCGCAGGAGGCCGACCTGCGGGCCGGCCGCCGCCCCGGCGACGGCATCCCCTGGGGCGCCGACCTCCCGTCCCTGTTCGGCACCCTCGGCACCGACGGGGACTCCGCCCCCGTCCCCACCGACCCGGGCGACTACCCCGCCTACTACGCCGGCATCGCCGCCTCCCTCGCCACCGGCACCCCGCCGCCGGTCGACCCGCGCGACGCGGTCGCCACCCTCGCCGTCCTGGAGGCCGCCCGGGCCTCCGACGCCACCCGCTCGGTGGTCCGGCTCGGCTGAGCCGCCCCCTCAGACGCCGATGACCTCGACAGCGCTCTCCAGCCCGCGGAAGTCGGCCGTGTTCCTGGTATAGAGCGGGAGATCGTGCGCCGAGGCGATCGCCGCGATCATGAGACCAGGACGACGCGGCCGCGGGTCCCGCTTCGCTGCCACGGTGAGGGCGACCAGCGTCCCGTAGCGGGAGGCGGCCGCAGCGTCGAACGGCAGCGGGTCGAACTCCGCGACGGCCGCCGTGAGAATCTCCAACCGGGCGGCGCGGCCGAGCGCGTCCTTCGCCATGGCCACGCCCTGCTGCAGTTCCGCCAGAGTGACGGCGGTCAGCTCGGGCGTGGCCGGGAGCGTCGCCGGTTCGAGCTCCGCCAGGTCGATGTAGGTACGGGTGTCCAGGACTCCGCTCGGGCGCCGCTCAGCCACGGCTGCGCTCGAACGGGTCATCGTCGCCCACGGTGTCGGCCCCGAAGAACTCGTCCGCCTCTTCGCGCATCTGCCGGTAGTCGACCCTCGGCAGGCGGCTGTGCCTGGCCACCAGCTCCTCGGCGCTGAGCCTGCGTCGGCGGCTCAGCGGCCGCAGCTCCGCGACCTCCGTTCCGTTCCGGGTGATGTGATACGTCTCACCCGCCTCGACCGCGTCCATGACGGCGGCGGACTGGTTGCGGAACTCCCGCTGGGTAATGGTCCTCATGGGCCCAATGTAGCCCCCCGTAGCACTGCACGCTACGGATGTGCCGACCGGTGCCGATCCGACGGAGACCGGCGTACCATCGCCGGGAGCCGTCCGCACACCTACCCCGAGGAGGCCGACCGTGTCCGTCGTCGCGCTGCTCCTCGGCGTGTTCCGGCTGCTGACCGGTGAGCTGCTGACCGGCTCGCCCGGGCTGACCGTGGCCGCCGCCACCGCCGCCGTGGTGCTGTTGTCGGGCGCTGTCGCCGGCACCCTGGCCGCCGCCCGGCTGCTCGGGGCGCGGGCCCCGGCCGCCGTCCGCAGCGGTGCGCTGCGCAGACGCGCCTACCGCACCGCCTTCCTTCCCCAGCGTGATCCGGACGCCCGCGGCCGCCGCCGCCCCAGGGCGCCGGGTGCGGCCCCGGCGGCCGCGTAACACCTGGTCCGGTCACACCTGGTCCGTACGGCCCGCGCGGCCGCCCTCCGCCGACCTCTCGCAGATCCGAGACCCCCGGAGGGCTCGCACTACCATGTCCCTTTTCGCCGTGCTCGACCCCGCCGTCCGCCTGGCCCACGACGTCGTCTCGTCGCTCGCCCAGGTGATGCCGACCGCGCTCGCCATCGTGCTGTTCACGGTCGCCGTCCGGCTGGCCCTGCATCCGCTCGCCCGGGCCGCCGCCCGCGGTGAGAAGACCCGGATGCGGCTCGCCCCGCAGGTCGCCGAGCTCAACCGCAAGCACAAGGGGAAGCCCGAGAAGCTCCAGGCCGCGATGGCCGAGCTGTACCGGGAGGAGAAGTCCTCGCCGTTCGCCGGGTGCCTGCCGATGTTCGTGCAGATTCCGTTCTTCTCGGTGATGTACCGGCTCTTCACCACCCCGAACGACCTGCTGGACCACACCCTGTTCGGGGTTCCGCTCGGCCTGCACGTGGGAGCCGTGCACGGTCCGGCGCAGCTGGCGGTCTTCGGCGCGCTGTACGCGGGGCTGGCCGCCGTCGGCTACGCCTCCTTCCGGCGCGCGCGCCGGCTCTCGGCCGGTACGACGGCGCCCGGTGCGGCGTTCGCACCGTACCTGTCGTTCCTCACCGTGCTCTTCGCCGCGCTGGTCCCGCTGGCGGCCGGCCTCTACCTGCTGACCACCACGGCGTGGACGGCGGCCGAGCGCGCCTGGCTGCACCGGGACCTTCCGGCCCGGACCGCGCTCGCCAAGGCCGCCCAGGCCGCCTAGGAAGGTCCGAAACGCCCGGGAACCCGGACGGCGGCGCCCCCGCTCGGGGCGCCGCCGGTCGGCGCCTCAGCGCCAGGACGCCAGGTAGCCGTCGATCTCCCCGGTCAGCCGGGCCTTGCCCGCCTCGTCCAGGAAGGAGGCGTCGACGGCGTTCTTCGCCAGCGCGGCGACCCCGGTCTCGTCCAGGCCCAGCAGGCGGGCGGCGACCGCGTACTCGGTGTTGAGGTCGGTGCCGAACATCGGCGGGTCGTCGCTGTTGACCGTCACCAGCAGCCCGGCGTCGACCATCTGCCGGATCGGGTGCTCCTCCATCCGCTCGACCGCGCGGGTGGCGATGTTGGAGGTCGGGCAGACCTCCAGGGCGATCCGGTGCTCACCGAGGTGGTCGATCAGCGCCGGGTCCAGGACGGCCTGGGTGCCGTGGCCGATCCGCTCGGCACCCAGCATCCGGATCGCGTCCCAGACCGTCTCGGGGCCGGTGGTCTCCCCGGCGTGCGGCACGCTGCGCAGGCCGGCCGCCCGGGCCCGGTCGAAGTACGGCTTGAACTGCGGGCGCGGCACCCCGATCTCCGGGCCGCCCAGGCCGAAGCTGACCAGACCCTCCGGGGCCAGGTCGACGGCGAGGCGGGCGGTCTCCTCGGCGGCGGCCAGTCCGGCCTCGCCGGGGATGTCGAAGCACCAGCGCAGGACGACCCCGAGGTCCTTCTCGGCCGACCGGCGGGCGTCCTCGATGGCCTCCATGAAGGCCACGTCGGGGATGCCCCGGCTGACCGAGGAGTACGGGGTGATGGTGAGCTCGGCGTACCGGATCTGCTGGCGGGCCATGTCCTCGGCGACACCGTAGGTGAGCGCCCGGACGTCCTCGGGGTCGCGGATCAGGTCGACCACGCTCAGGTACACCTCGATGAAGTGCGCGAAGTCGGTGAAGGTGAAGTACTCGGCGAGCGCGGCCGGGTCCACCGGCACCTTGGTCCGCCCCTCGTGCCGGGCCGCCAGCTCGGCCACCACCCGGGGCGAGGCGGAGCCGACGTGGTGGACGTGCAGCTCGGCCTTGGGCAGGCCGGCGATGAACGCCTCGATTCCGCTCGTTCCTTCAGGCACCCTGACGCTCCTTCGTCGCATTCCGGACAGCTCTCGCACCATCGTACGGATCATCGGCCCGGGCCCGGTTCAGCCGCCCAGTGCCCTGGCCACCGTGTGGATCAGCAGTCCGGCCAGGGCGCCGACCACGGTGCCGTTGATCCGGATGAACTGCAGGTCGCGCCCTACGTTGGCCTCGATCTTCCGGGAGGCGTCGTCGGCGTCCCAGCCGGCCACCGTGTCGGAGATCAGCGAGGTGATCTCCTCGCGGTAGGTCTCCACCACGTACTGGGCGGCGTCCTGCAGCCAGCCGTCGGTCTTGGCCTGCAACCGGGCGTCGGTGGCCAGCCGCTGCCCCAGCCGGCGCAGGGCGTCCCGCAGACGCTGCCGCAGCTCGCTGTCCTCGTCCTCCGCCGCGGTGAGCACCAGGGTGCGCACCGCCGTCCAGGCGGAGGCGATCAGGTCCTGCACCTCGTCGCGGGCCAGCAGGTCGGCCTTGGCCCGCTCGACCCGGGCGATGGTGTCCGGGTCGTGCTGGAGTTCGTCGGCGAACTCGGCGAGGAAGTCGTCGACGGCGCCGCGGGCGGCGTGCGCCGGGTTGTCACGGACGTCGGTGACGAAGCGCAGCAGCTCCTTGTAGACCCGCTCGCCGACCTGGTGGTCGACGAACTTCGGCGTCCAGCCGGGGGTCTTGGCGGTGACCCGCTGCACCACCTCCTCGTGGTGCGCGGACAGCCAGTGGTGCGCCCGGACGATGATCAGGTCGACCACGCCGTGGTGACCGCCGTCGCCGACCACCCTGGCCAGCAGCCGGCCGGCCGGCTCGGCGACCGAGGTGGCCGCGGCCCGCCGGGTGACGGCCTCGCCGACCACCGCCTGGATGTCCTCGTCCCGCAGCACGGCGAGCACCCCGCGCAGCGCGGCCGCCGCCTCCTTGGTGACCCGCTCGGCGCTGCCGGGAGCGGCCAGCCACTCGCCGAGCCGCCGGGCGACGCCGATCGCGCCGAGCCGGGCCCGGACCACCGGTGCGGAGAGGAAGTTGTCACCGACGAAGTCGCCGAGCGAGCGGCCGAAGGCGTCCTTCTTGGTGGGGATGATCGCGGTGTGCGGGATCGGCAGCCCGAACGGCCGCCGGAACAGCGCGGTGACCGCGAACCAGTCGGCCAGCGCGCCGACCATGCCGGCCTCGGCGGCCGCCGCGACATAACCGGCCCAGGCACCCGCGCCCGCGGCATCGGCCCAGGTGGCCAGGGCGAACACCAGCGTGGCGAAGGCCAGCAGACCGGTCGCGAAGGCCTTCATCCGCCGTACGCCCCGGTGCTTCTCCTCGTCCGCCGCGGTGAAGCTGACACCGGGGGCGGGCCGGGGCGGCTCGTCCTGGCTCACTCTCTGATCAAGGGTCACCCGGACAGTCTGCCCCGCCGCCCACCGGTTGCGGCCTCAGACCCCGCCACCGCCCAGCACGATCCGCCGCACGCCCTCCCAGCGGGCCGGATCGGTGATCCGCCGGCCGTCCAGCAGCACCCGGACGCCGGGGAAGTCCACCGAACCGAGCTCCCGGTACTCGGGGTGGTCGGCCTGGATCACCAGCGCGCCCACCGGCTTGCCCTCGTCGGCGGGCAGCCCGAGCGCGGCGAGCTCCTCCGGGAGGTACAGCGGGTCGCTGACGTACGGCTCGGCCCCGGCCGCCCGCAACGCGTCCACCAGTGCGAACACCCCGGACTGCGTGGTCTCCCGGACCCCGCCGCGGTACGACGCGCCGAGCACCCCGACCCCGACGCCGCCCAGCGGACCGAGCGCCCCCTCCAGCAGCCCGACCGCGTACCCGGGCACCGCCTCGTTCGCCTCCCGCGCGGCCCGGACCACGCCGGCGTGCGGGTCGTTCCACAGGTAGAGCCGCGGATGGACCGGGAGGCAGGGGCCGCCGACCGCGATGCCGGGCCGGTGCAGATGGCTGTACGGCTGCGAGTTGCAGGCCTCGATCACCTGGCCGAGGTCGACCCCGACCCGGTCGGCGTACCGGGCGAACTGGTTCGCCAGGGCGATATTGACGTCCCGGTAGGTGGTCTCGGCGAGCTTGGCGAACTCGGCGGCCTCGGCCGAGTCCAGCGGCCAGACCCCGTTGGGGTGCTCCAGGTCCGGGCGCGGATCGAAGTCCAGCACGGACCGGTAGAACTCGGCGCCCTGCTCGGTGGAGGCCTCGTCGATCCCGCCGACCAGCTTGGGGTAGTGCCGCAGATCCGCGAAGATCCGGCCGGTACGGACCCGCTCGGGGCTGAACACCAGCCCGAAGTCACGGCCCGCGACCAGCCCGGAACCGGCCTCCAGCCGCCGGGCGAACCGCCCCCGCAGCGTGCCGACCGGCAGCGGCGTCTCGTAGCTGACCAGGGTGGAGCGGCGCAGCCCGCCGGCCACCGCGTCGGTGGCGGCGTCCAGCGCCGAGAAGTCCGGGTCGCCCTCCGGGTGGGTGACCAGCGGCACGACGATCACGATCGCCTCGGCCCCGGCGGCCGCGGCGGCGGTGTCGGTGGTGGCCCGCAGCCTGCCGTCCGCGACCACCTCCGCCAGCCGCTCCGCCAGCTCGGCCTCGTGCGCGGACGGCGGCTGGCCCGCCGCGACGGCGGCCACCACCTCGGGCTGTGCGTCCGCACCGGCGACCAGATGTCCCTTCGAGGCGAACTGCACCGCCAGCGGCAGGCCGATCGCGCCCAGGCCCACCACACAGATGTCCCTCATGTTCAGCTCCCTGCCGCCTTCACCGGCCGGGCGTCCCGCCAGGCCCGGCGCCACCTGCGTGCCCTGCGCCCGACCTGGCGCGGCACCAGGCGGCGCCACCCCGGCGGCCGCACGGCGGGGCCTCCGGGAAGTTCGAACAGTGCGTCCGGCAGGGCGGGTGAGACCTGCCGGAACACCGGGTACCCCGCGTACCTGCGCCCGCCGCGCCGCACCTCGGGCGGCGGGCCGTGGACCGCCTCGTGGGCGATCAGGCCGCGCAGCGCGCCGAGTTCGCCGCGCTGGGCGAGCGCCAGCCGCAGCCGGTCGGCGACCGGCAGCCGGACGAACAGGCCGGGCGAGCAGTACCGGTCCACCAGCCGCCCGATCTCCCGGACGACCGCCCGCTGCTCCGGCCCGTCCAGGGCCAGGAACGGCTGCTGCAGCAGTTGGGGCAGCTCCCAGCCGAAGTACCGGCTGCGGATCGCGTCCCGCGTCGGGCCCGGTCCGGTCAGCTGCTCCACCACCTCCTGGACGGCCCGGATGCCGCGCAGCCGGTCCAGGGCCGGGGCCCGGCGGGCGGGGTCGGGGCGGCGCGCCCGGTGGTAGTAGCCGTAGTCGGCCAGCACCGAGATCCGCTCGGCGTGCAGCAGGGCCGCGACGGTGAACGGCCGGTCGGCGTGGACCGGCAGGTCCGGCCGGCGGCGCAGGCCGTACCGGGTGATCAGCTCGCGGCGGAAGAGCTTGGCGTCGGTGAGGGCCCAGAGCAGCGCGGAGTCGGTGAAGCCGACCTGCTCGGCGCCGGTCGCGAACACCCCCCGGCGCAGTTCCCGCCCGTCCCCGTCGACCTGCAGCGGCAGGACCACGTCGGAGCGCAGGCGGTCGGCGGCGGCCACCAGCCGTTCCAGGGCCTCGGGGCCGAGCCGGTCCTGCGCGCCGAGGTAGAGCACGTACCGGCCGTGGGCCCGAGCCGTGCCGAGATCGGCCGGGTCCGTCGGCTCGGTCCTCTCGGTGGGCTCGGGCCGGTCGGTGGGCTCGGGCCGTGGCCCGGCCGGCAGGTGCGGCCGGAACAGGCCGGGGTGCAGCGACGCGAAGCGCTCCAGCTCCGCGCCGCTGCCGTCCGTCGAGCCGCCGTCGACCGCCACCACCTCCATCCGCCCGGCCCCGATGGTCTGCGCGGCCAGTGAGGCCAGGCAGTCCGTCAGGTGGGGCAGGGCGTTGCGGACGGCGATCACGACACTGACATCGGGTACGGTCATCGGTTCCTCCCGCGCTGGCAGAGTCACCAGGTGACAACTGCCGTGGCGGTGGGCCGGTTACTGCGCTCACCCCAACGGATCAGCGCCGGCGCGGCGCCGCCCGGACCGGCCGGGGCGGATCAGCCGATCGCCACCTCCGCGTACATCCGGGCGATCACGTCCTCGATCGCCGGCTCGCGGACCGAGAGGTCGACCAGCGGGTAGCGGGCCGCGACCGAGGCGAGCAGCGGCGCCGCGCTCTCCTGCGCGGGGAAGGCCAGCCACTGGCGCGGGCCCTCCACCCGGACCACCCGGGCGCCGGGCACCTCGATCGCGGGCCGCGGCTCGGCCAGGTCGATCACCAGGGTGCGTTCGCTCTCACCGGCGGCGTGCAGACCGTCCAGGCCGCCGTCGTAGACCACCCGGCCGTGGTCGATCACCATCACCCGGCCGCACAACTGCTCGATGTCGGTGAGGTCGTGGGTGGTGAGCAGCACCGTGGTGCCCTGCTCGGTGTTGACCTCGCGCAGGAACGCCCGGACCCTGGCCTTGCTGACCACGTCGAGGCCGATGGTCGGCTCGTCCAGGTAGAGCACCTGCGGGTCGTGCAGCAGCGCGGCCGCCAGGTCGCCGCGCATCCGCTGGCCGAGCGAGAGCTGACGCACCGGGGTGTCCAACAGGTCTCCCAGGTCGAGGAGTTCGACGCAGCGGGCGAGGTTGGCCCGGTACCGGGCGTCCGGGATGCGGTAGATCCGGCGGGCCAGCTCGTAGGAGTCGCGCAGCGGCAGGTCCCACCACAGGGTGGTGCGCTGGCCGAAGACCACACCGATCCGGCGGGCCAGCCGGGTGCGTTCGCGGGCCGGGTCGACGCCGGCCACCCTGAGCCGGCCCGAGGTGGGGACGAGGATGCCGGTGAGCATCTTGATGGTGGTGGACTTCCCGGCGCCGTTCGGGCCGATGTAGCCGACGCACTCACCCGCGCCGACCGTGAAGCTCAGGCCGTCCACCGCCCGGACCTCGCGTTTCTCGCGGCGCAGCCGGCCCGCCCTGGTCCGGACCGTGAAAGTCCGCCGGACGTCCTCGAGTTCGATCAGTGCCATGTCCGACTCCCTTGTTCTGAAGGTCAGTTACCGGTACCGCGGTAGGCGCGCAGGCCGGCCCGCCAGGCCAGGGCCGCGGCCGCCACACAGAGCGCGGCGGCGATCGGCGAGGCGAACTGGAAGGCGGCGGGCAGGCCGAGCGGGTCGGGCTTGTCGAGGATCCGCAGCGCCGGAAGCCAGTTGACGAAGGCCAGCGGGAGGCCGAAGACCGTACCCGCGACCAGTTCCTTGGCGAAGATGGTGGGCGGGTACTGCAGCATGGTGGCGCCGCCGTAGGTGAAGGAGTTCTGCAGCTCCTTGGCCTCGTCCCACCAGAACTGCACGCTGGCGCCGCCGATGAAGACGCAGGAGAAGATCACCGTCCCGCTGATCAGCATCATCGGCAGCAGCACCAGGCGGTCCGGCGTCCAGTGCACCGACAGCTCGCTCAGCGACCAGAGCAGCAGTGCCCCGGCCTGCAGCGGCCGGCCGAGCCGGCGCAGCGAGAACCGTTCGGCGCACAGCTGGGCCAGCGCCGGCGCGGGCCGGATCAGCACGATGTCCAGGGTGCCGGCGCGGATCCGCTGGCCCAGCGCGTCGATGCTGCCCACCAGCAGGTTGGCCATCCCCAGCGCGAGGCCCGACGTGCCGTACAGGAAGGCGAGTTCGGGCAGCGTCCAGCCGCCGAGCGTGTCGGTGTGCCGGAACATCAGCACCAGCACCACGAAGTCGAGCGAGTTGGTGGCGATGTTGGCGAGCAGCATCAGCGTGAACGAGACCCGGTACGCCATGATCGAGCGGGTCCACATCGCCGCCACCAGCCACCACGAGCGAAGCGCCCAACCGGTCCGCTCCAGTGCCGTCTCAGCCACCCTGGACCACCACCTTGCGGGTGGCCAGCAGCTGGACGCCCCGGCCGGCGGCCAGCAGCAGCACCGCCCAGCCGGCCTGGAACGCGAGGCCGGCCACCAGGGCGCCCCCGGTCCGGCGTTCCAGCAGGACGTCGGTGGGCACCGAGATCAGCGCGGCCCAGGGCAGCTCGACGGCGATCCGGCCGAGCCAGCCGGGGAAGAGCGCGAGCGGAAGCAGCATGCCGGAGAAGAACATCGACACCACCAGCATCACGGCCCGTACGCCCTCCGAGTCGTGCAGCCAGAAGCCGGTCAGCGAGACCAGGAAGCGCAGCCCGAAGCTGACCACCACCGCCAGCAGCACCGAGAGCAGGAAGGCCGCCCAGACCGCGGGATCGGCCGGCAGCCGGGTGTCGAAGACCAGGGCGCCGAAGACGGTCGGCACCGCACCCCGGGTGATCAGGTGGAACGCCGCCCGGCCGAGGTCGGTGGCCAGCCACCAGCCCTGGAAGTCCACCGGGCGGTACAGGTCGACGGCGATGTCCCCGGTCCGGAACCGGTCCTGCACGTCGTCCTGGAAGCCGCCGCCCCAGACCGCGACGGTGACCAGCAGGGCCTGGCTGATCCAGATGTAGCTGACCGCCTGCTGCGCGTCGTACCCGCCGAGGCCCGGCCGGGCCTGCCACAGGGCGAGGAAGGTGTAGGCGAGGATGCAGCCGAAGACGGTGTTGGTGAAGGCGCCGGCCAGGGTGGCGGCCCGGTAGGTCGAGTAGCGGCGGAAGGCGCCCCCGGCGACCGCGAGGTAGAGCTGAGCCGAGCCGCCCTCCACCTGCCTGAGCTGCGCTGTTAACGTCACACTATCTCCTTGTCGACTTATCGAAGCAGAGCTGTCCACACGCCCGGACAGCGCCGCCGGGTCGACGCTTGCAGAAATGCGCGAGGTCGCCAGGGCAGCCGGAACGGCCCCGACCGTCGGGCCCCCGGGGGTACCGGGGCGACGTGCGGAGCTGGTCCGAGGCGCTGTTCAGATGTGGGGTTCGACCGTATCGTCACCGATCGCGCGGCGCAGCCGGATTTCGACAACCCGCCGACCGGGCCGGCCCCGACGCCTTCCGGCCCGCGTCCTGCGGGTAGCGGAGCCCGGTCGACCGGATCGGGGCGGCTGTGGCGGGTGCGCGCGGAGCAGGGCCTCCGGTCAGCTCGAAGGCGTCTGCGCCAGGAGGCTGTCCGGGAGGCCCTGCCGTCCCGTTCCTACGCTCGCGCCGTCGCCGAGCGCGACAACTGCCGCGGCGTGTCGTGCCATCCGACGTGGCTCAGGTGAGCGCGCAGGTCGGTCGGAGCGCCGAGGAGCTTCGAGTGCTTCGCGGCCTCGACGGAACCGGGTCCGTGGATGGTGAGCTCGAAGTCCTGGTGCGCCTTGGCGTCCAGAGCCAGCGGCAGGCGGATTCGCCCGTCGCCGGCCATGCGTCGAATCTCGGTGCGGCTGAGCCCGAGCCCGCGCATGAGCAGCCGTTCGACGCGGACCGGCGCGGGCAGCTCGAAGCCGACCAGCACCGTGAGCGGTGTCGGGTCATCGAGTGCGTAGAGGGGCGTGCGGGTCTCCAGTTCCCAGGTGCCGGTCCAGTCGAGGCGGTATCCGTTCTTCGCGGCGAGCGACGCACTCATCGTCAGCTCCCGCACCACGGCCGGGTCGTTGGTCTCGTACGCCACCCGGCGAGCGGGCTCCAGCGACGAGACGTGGACGCGTTCGTGCACGGGCACCTTCGAGGTCCGGTCGCACGCTGCACAGCTCAGGAGAAGCCAGACGTCGAGGAGCTTGCCGCTCGCGTTGACGCGGATCTTGCCCGAGGGACGGTGACGCGTGCCGGAGCAGTCCGGGCAGGGTCGCACGACGGTGGGCAGGGCGGACTGACGCACGGCCCACCGGGCCTTGCGGTCGGTATTCATGGATGTGGTTGCTTTCAGGACTCAGCAGGAGCTCTCGCAGACCGGGCTGCGGCTCCTGGGATCTGACGGATGCACACGAGGGCGCGAGTCATCGCCTCGGGGCGCAGTCGTCAGGCTCCGAGGTCGATCGCGCGACAGGTTGGCTGTTGCTACGTGGCAGTCGTTACAGGTCCATGCGGGCGATCGTGATCGAGGCCACGGCCCGCAGGCAACTCATTTTCCGAGGGGTTCGAACGCTTCACCGGTCAGGTGCAAGAACTCCGGCCTCGGCGACGGCTGCGGCATCGGGGAGACCCACGGGGAGGCTTCGAGCCCTCCCCCGGCTTCCGGGAGAGGGCTCGAAGCGTTCACGCATCCGGTCGCAGGAGGTTCGGCCGGGCCCGCGCGGAGGCAGCCGGAACCTCACAGGTAGAGGCCGGTCGAGCCCTCCGTGTCACCGAAACGTCCCGCTGCCACGGCGTGAAGGTCACGCTCGCGCAGGAGCACGTACGTGGTGCCGCGCACCTCGACCTCCAGCTTGTCCTCCGGGTCGTACAGCACCCGGTCACCGGGCTCGACGGAGCGCACACTCTGGCCGACCGCCACGGCCTCCGCCCACGCGCACCGCTTGCTCAGCTCCGCGGTCGCCGGGATGAGGATCCCACCGGTCGAGCGGCGCTCGCCCTCGCTGCCCTCGATCTTCACCAGCACCCGGTCGTGCAGCATCCGGATCGGCAGCTTCTCCCCCAGCCGGTCGTGGCGGGGCTCATCGTGCTGCACACTCAGCTCGTCGTTCTTGCTCACGCCACCGACCGTACCCGCCCAGGCCCCCGGCGGTGGCGTCGCCCCGGCAACAGCACGGGGCCGAACGGATCACCACCCGCCCGGCCCCGGCCCGACCGTACTCAGTCCTTGCGGCGCCTGCGGGCCGACACCACCAGCAGCAGCACTCCGACGCCCACCAGCGCGACCGGGACGATCCGCTCCTTGCGCGGCTGCCCCTTCTCATCGGTGAACTGCGCCTTCACCTGGTCCAGCGCGCCGCTCGCCGCGACATACGCCCGACCGGCCTTCTGCTCGACCGAGGACAGCACCTTCGCCTTGGTCTGGGCGGCGATGGTCGACGGGTGCACCCGCATCGCCAGCTCGTCCAGGGTCGACGCGAGCCGGTCACGGGTCCGGGTGATGTCCGCCTCGATCTGCGCCGTCGACCGGGCCGCCTTGTCCTTCGTGCTCGCCTCGCCCACGCGGGCCACCCCTCTTCTTCCTGCCGTTGTCCGGTACGACAGGGCCAGTCTGTCAGCTCCCGGTCCGGGCCGCGCAGTGCCACCCACCAACGGAGGTAGGTTTGCCGTGGTACGACCACCCAGTCCACGCACGAGGAGAGATCCACCGTGAGCGAGCGCCTCCAGGCCGGCGACACCGCCCCCGCCTTCACCCTGCCCGACGCCGACGGCAACCAGGTGTCCCTCGCCGACCACCTCGGCCGCAAGGTGATCGTGTACTTCTACCCGGCCGCCCTCACCCCCGGCTGCACCACCCAGGCCTGCGACTTCACCGACAACCTGGAGGTCTTCGCGGGCGCCGGCTACGACGTCATCGGCGTCTCCCCGGACCAGCCGGAGAAGCTCGGCAAGTTCCGCGAGACCGAGAACCTCAAGGTCACCCTGGTCGCCGACCCGGACCACGCGGTCCTGGAGGCCTACGGCGCCTGGGGCGAGAAGCAGAACTACGGCCGCACCTACGTCGGTGTGATCCGCTCCACCGTGATCGTGGACGAGCAGGGCAAGGTCGAGCGCGCGCTGTACAACGTCAAGGCCACCGGCCATGTCGCCAAGCTGCTCCGCGACCTCAAGATCAACGCGGCCTGACACTCCACCACCTCGGCGGCCCCCCGGTCCTTCCGGGCGGGCCGCCGAGCTGTGTCACCGTCATGTCCCGGTGGCGTCCGGGAACGGGAATCGGCCACCCGCCGGGCCCGGAGTGTCGCTAGCGTGCTGCGCACCGGGTCCAGCAGCCCGGCCCACACCCCGCCACACCACCGGGAGACCGCCGTGCCGACCCCGAGACCCCACACCGCCCGCACCGCCCGCACCGCCCGCACCCTGCCCGCCACCCGCGTCCTGCTCGCCGCCGGAACGCTGGTCGCCGCCCTCGCGCTCACCGCCTGCGACCCGGAGGGCGCCGACGCCGGGGCCGACACGGCCGCCCCGCTCTCCGCCCCGCCCTCCGCCCCGCCCTCCGCCCCGCCCTCCGCCGCGCTCTCCGCCCCGCCCTCCGCCGCGGCTCCGAGCGGCTCGCCCGCCGCGGCCGGGCACACCCTGGTGCAGGCCGCCAAGGCCGGCGGCCTTCCCGCGGTGACCGGGGAGGGCGCGCTCTCCGACGTCCCCGTGGACCCCGGCGAGATGCGCGACGGCATGCATCTGGTGGCCGGCACCTACCGGGCCGCCGCCACCGGCCGCCCGGTCCTCGTCCTCGGCGTGGACTCCGTCCCCGAGGACCCGAGCAAGCGCCGCGAACACCTGTGGCGCGGCCTGATCGACTACGCCCTGCAGAACGGCTCCACCGGCACCCCGACCACCGCCAAGCCCTACCCGTCCGGCCCGCTCGGCGGCTCGGTCGAGTGCCTCTCGCTGCCCGAGGCACCCACCACCGACGTCATCTGCGGCTGGGCCGACACCTCCACCGCCGCCGTCGCCCTGTTCCCGAGGACCACTCCCGCCGAGGCCGCCCGGCTGTTCACCGCCATGCGCGCCGACCTGGAGCACTGAGCCGGGTCACCGCGGCCGGTCCGGCTCAGCCCGTGGCGTCGATCCGCGCCGCGAGCGCGGCGGGCAGCGGGTACGGGGTCTCCGCGGGGATCAGCGCGTCGGCCGCCTGCGGCCGGCCGTCCCGCACCAGGGCGTGGGCCTCGTGGGCCAGCGCCGTGACGTCCTCGATGCCGGTGATCCACTCGCCGACGTAGTGGTGCACGGCAGGCCCGGTCAGGCCGATCTGGATCGCCCGGTGCGGCAGCGGGCCGAGCCGGGTCGAGCGCTCCGGATCCCACTGGATCCGGACCGGGCTCTCCCGCAGCTGCGCCTTCCACTCGGCGGCGGACGCGTGCCGGTCCCGGTCGTAGTGGCTCAGGCAGGCGTGCCCGAGCGCCCATTCGAAGCCCTCCCGGGTGATCCGGACGGCCAGCACCCGTTCCTGCCCCGCCTTGGCGCCCCAGCCGGAGCGGTACATCATCCAGCGGAAGGACGGTTTGATCCAGGTCATCCGCTCCCGCTTGAAGGGCGCCACGAACGTCCCGGCGGCCAACGCGGGCTCCGCGATCGCCGCCGGGTAGGCCTGGTAGACGACCAGGCTGCCGTCGTCGTACGCGGCGCGGATCCGGCGCTGCTCGGGCTCGGTCATCGGGGTGCTCCACGCGGGTCGTGCGGTCGGATCGGCGTCCCACCCAACCACATCCACCCATCCGCGAGTTCGCGGGGCCGCCGCCGGCCGGACCCGCGGCGCGCGCAGCGGTGGCGGCCGACCCCCCGACCGGGTCGACCGCCACCGCCGTCTGTCACCTCACCAGCACCGCCGACCCGGGGTCAGCAGGCTCCGAGGTCGCTCCACACGCCCCACTGACCGGTGGTCGAGGGGTCCTCATTGGTGGTCCACCACTTGTTGCTGTACTGGTGGCCCTTCCACGACACCTTGGTGCCGGTGGTGGCGTACACGGTGCCGGCGTTCCAGCTCGGCGCGGCGCAGGTGCCACCGGTCGGGCTCGCGGACTGCGACGGGCTCGCCGAGGCCGACGGGCCGGCCGACTGGGACGGGCTGGCCGAAGCGCTCGGGCTCGCCGACTGCGACGGGCTCGGCGAGGCGGTGCCGCCGCCGGTCGTGCCGCGGGTCAGGTCGCCCGCCAGGCCGTACAGCGTGCCGCCGACGTTGACCGTCCAGTTGGCCGGGGTCGAGACCGGCAGGTAGTAGACGAAGTCCATGTCGATCGAGGCACCGGGCGCCAGCGCCTGCCAGCCGGGCAGCTTCACCGAGACGCGGTTGTAGGTGCCCTTGAGGCCGCCCACGTTGTTGGCCGCGGTGTGGTCCTGCCGGATCACGGTCAGGCCGAAGCCGGACTGGTCCTTGGCGTTGCCCGGGGCCGCGTTGGAGTAGTCGAACTGGAACTCGGTGCCGCCCGGCAGGGTCTGGGTCGAGTTGTTGACGATGTGGATCTTCGGGTTGATCGGGTAGTTCGAGTCACCCAGCGCGAAGTTGGTGAACGACACGTCGATCGGCAGCGTCTGCGTCGGTAGCGCGATCGTCGAGCGGACGGCGCCGTACGGCGAGGCCGCCTTGAACCTGTCGTACATCAGCGAGGTCAGGGTCGAACCCTGCACGTACTCGCCCTTGCCGCCGTTCGCGGTGGCGTCCCAGCGGTAGTCGCCTGCCAGTTCCCAGATCATCGTGCCGCCGGCACCCTGGTCGACCACGTAGTCGGCCTTGGCCGCCACCGACTCCTCGTCCTCGGTGGACAGGAACACCTTCTTGCTGTCGTTCCACAGCCACGGCGCCACCAGCGAGGAGCTGTAGTTGCGGCTGTAGGTGCCCTGCAGCGCGGTGTCCGTCAGCCCGTACTTGGACAGGTAGTCCGGGACGACGCCCTTCTCCAGGTTCTTCGCGTGCCACATCGGGTTCGAGCCCGCCGGGGACTCCTTCCCGTTGGTGTCCAGGTCGTGCCAGAGGTTGTCGATGCCGACCGCGCCGTCGCCACAGGTCGTCAGACCCGCGCCGGCCGGGCAGGTGTTGGTCGACGAGGTGCCCCACAGGCCGTTGGTGCCACCGGTGACGTTCTTGAACCCGCGGGTGTAGTACGGCAGGCCGACGTTGATCCGGCCGGCCGGCATCGCGCCGCGGAAGTAGTGGTACGCCCAGTCCGTGTTCAGGTAGCCGATACCGCCGTACTGCGAGGTGCCGTACACGTTGGCGGCCGCCAGCTCGCCGTCCTTGCCGTCGTCGTAGAGCGAGGCGTTCGGGCCGACGTACTTGTTCCAGGCGCCGTGCAGGTCGTACGACATGATGTTGACGTAGTCCAGGTACTGCGTGATCTGGAAGGTCTCCATGCCGCGCAGCAGGTAGCCCGAGGAGGGCGCGGCCACCGACAGCAGGTAGTGCCTGCCGTCCGTGGCGCCGGCCCGGTCCAGCTTCTCCCTCAGCGTCTTCATCAGCGCCGCGTAGCCCTTGACGAGGTAGGCGCGCTTGGCGTTGGAGATCGACGTGTCGAGCGGGTTGCCCGCGTCCTTCATCGAGGTCGGGTACTCGTAGTCGATGTCGACGCCGTTGAAGCCGTACTTCTTGACGAAGTCGACCGCGGAGTCCGCGAAGGTGTTGATCCCGGCCTGGTTGACGCTGCCGTCCGCGTTGACCGTCATCGAGTAGAAGCCACCCGAGTCGACCCGGTTGCCGTCGTCGCCGAAGTACCCGCCGGTCTCGGCCCAGCCGCCCACCGAGATCAGGGTCTTCACGTTCGGGTACTGCTTCTTGAACTTGGTCAGCAGGTTGAAGTGGCCCTTGTACGGCAGCGACGGGTCCATCTCCGCGCCCGGGACGCCCGGGAAGGTCATGCCGGTGGCCGCGTTGGTCGCCGAGTCGGTGCCGACCGACAGCCTGTTCGACCCGTCGACGTGGCCGAAGGCGTAGTTGAGGTGGGTGACCTTGTCCCAGGGGATGTTGTTCACCAGGTAGGCGGGGGTGCCGTCCTGACCGGTGCGCCAGCCCGTGAAGTAGCCGATGATGCGGCGCTGGTGGTCCGCGCCCATCTTCTCCCGGCCCGCGGTGTCGTACACGCTGCAGTACGGCACGTCCACGCCGGGCGTGCCGTACATGCCGTCGGGCCGACAGGACTGGTTGTCGACGGCCGCCTGCGAGGGCGTCGCGCCCAGCGTGGCCATCAGCAGACCGGCCAGCGAGGCGGCGGCCGTGGCGGCGAACGCCAGCCGGCCGCCGGAACTCTTGTGACGGCCCGCAGCGGTGGGACGCTGCGCCGTCGTGTTTCGGATCAACACTCGGTCCTCCAGGAGAGAGTGTCGGACGCGCTGTGGGGACGCGCCTGTGGGGGAGGTTTGCACCCCGCGCACGACGGCCCGTCAACTGTCCGGCCCAGCACACCGCGGAGTGCGCCGAAGCTATGTGGTCTGAACCACATAGGTCAATAGGTCTGTACCAATCGGTAGTGAACCGACACCCCCACGCCCCGCCCGCACCCCACCACCCCGCCCACTGCGCACACCCTGCACCCGTACGGCCCAGCACCCGTTCGCACCTGAACGGACGGCGACCGCGCCGCCCGCCCGGGGAGGGAGGGTCCACCATGTCCGTCAGGTACGGCCACGGGCCACCCGCCGGACCGGCCGCCGCATCCACCGGCCCGGCCCGGGAGGGCACGGACGGCGGGCCGCCACCGCCCGGCCGGCCCGCCCTCACCGGCTACCTGCTCACGAAGTCCAGAGGGTACGCTGACGATGGCGTGCGCCCGTACCCCAGCTGGCTAGAGGGCTGCGACTTAGGATCGCAGTGTCGTGGGTTCGAGTCCCACCGGGCGTACCAAACGAGAGCCCCCTTCTCCTTCGAACGCTCTACCGAAGGAGAAGGGGGCTCTCTGCCGATTCGACGGCCCGTCAGCCGAGCAGCTCGCGAACCACCGGGACGAGCGCCCGGAAGGCCTCGCCGCGGTGGCTGATGGCGTTCTTCTCGGCGGGGGTGAGCTGGGCGCAGGTCCGGGTCTCGCCGAGCGGCTGGAGGATCGGGTCGTAGCCGAAGCCGCCGTCACCCGCCGGGGCGGTCCGCAGGGTGCCCCGCAGCCGCCCCTCCACCACCCGCTCGGTACCGTCCGGCAGCGCGAGCGCGGCGGCGCAGGCGAAGTGGGCAGCGCGGTGCGGGTCGGAGACGTCGCCGAGCTGGGCGAGCAGCAGGTCCAGGTTGGCACGGTCGTCGCCGTGCTTGCCGGCCCAGCGGGCGGAGAAGATGCCGGGTGCGCCGCCGAGCACGTCGACGCACAGGCCGGAGTCGTCCGCGACGGCGGGCAGCCCGGTGCCCCGGGCGAGAGCGTGCGCCTTGAGCAGGGCGTTCTCGGCGAAGGTGACGCCGGTCTCGCGGACGTCGGGAATCTCGGGGTAGGCGTCTGCGCCGACCAGTTCGACGTCCAGTCCGGCTGCGCCGAGGATGGCGCGCAGCTCCGCGACCTTGTGCTGGTTCCGGGTGGCGAGGACGAGGCGTCGGCTAGTCATGGCGTCCAGCCTAGGGGGTGGCTCCGGGTCAGCCGGTGCAGGCCTTGCTGAGGTTGCCCGCGGCGTCGCCGAGCGGCTTGAGGTCGGGGACCTGCTTGTTGTCGACGGCCTGCTGGACGTTCTGGACCTGGGTCTGCAGGTCGGTGAGGGCCTTGCTGACGTCGGTGTCGCTGGAGTTGCGGCCGAGCTTGTCGATGTCGTTCTTGAGCTGCTGCATGGCCTGTCCGGCCGCGGCGGGGTCGTTGCCGGCGTTGTTGAACGCGGTGGAGACGTTGGAGATGTCGTTGGTGATGGTGATCGCGGTGTTGCCGCAGTCGATCGCCTTCTGGGCGGCGGAGCAGCTGACCGCGCTGAGCGGGAGGATCAGGGCGAGGGCTGCCACGGCGAACACGGTCGGGCGGTTGATGCTGGGCGGCTGCGGCATCGCGGTCCTTCGGTCGGCTCCGGGGTTTCTGCCTGGCACGGTACGGGCTGGGCCCGCGGCGTGTACAGCATCCGTCGGTGACGGCACCCACAAGGACGTGCGGGCCGGGTGGTCCGGTTGCGGACCGGGCGCGGACCGGCCGGGCCGGGGGTGCCCGGCCGGCCGGTCCGACGACCGGTCAGGTCCGCGGTGTCAGCCCTCGAGGACCTTGCGCTGGATCTCGTCGAGCTCGGCGCAGCCGAGGGTGCCGAGGTCGAGCAGCTGGTTGAGCAGGTCGCGGTCGAAGGGCGCGCCCTCGGCGGTGCCCTGGACCTCGACGAAGCGGCCGTCGGAGGTACAGACGATGTTCATGTCGGTCTCGGCGCGGACGTCCTCCTCGTAGCGGAGGTCGAGCATCGGTACGCCGTCGATGATGCCGACGCTGACGGCGCTGACACCGCCGGTGATGGGCTGGCCCTTGGCCCGGAGGATCTTCTTGTCGCGGGCCCAGGAGACGGCGTCGACGAGGGCGACGTAGGCGCCGGTGATGGCGGCGGTGCGGGTGCCGCCGTCGGCCTGCAGGACGTCGCAGTCGAGGACGAAGGTGTTCTCGGCGAGGGCGCGGTGGTCGATGACGGCGCGCAGCGAGCGGCCGATGAGGCGGCTGATCTCGTGGGTGCGGCCGCCGATCTTGCCGCGGACGGATTCGCGGTCGCCGCGGGTGTTGGTGGCGCGGGGGAGCATGGAGTACTCGGCGGTGACCCAGCCCTCGCCGCTGCCCTTGCGCCAGCGGGGGACGCCTTCGGTGACGCTGGCGGTGCAGAGCACCTTGGTGTCGCCGTAGGAGACGAGGACGGATCCTTCGGCGTGCTTGCTCCAGCCCCGCTCGATGGTGATGGGGCGGAGCTGGTCGGGGGTGCGGCCGTCGATACGTGACATGGGTAACGAGCGTAGTGGTTCCCGGGGACGCGTCGGCCCGCCTGCCCCGGTGGGGCGGCGGGCCGTGGCGGTGGCGAGCGGGGGCTCAGCTCACATCATGTCCTCGATGTCGGCGGCGATCGGGTCGGCGTCGGTGCCGATGACGACCTGGATCGCGGTGCCCATCTTGACGACGCCGTGGGCGCCGGCGGCCTTGAGGGCGGCCTCGTCGACCTTGCTCGGGTCGATGACCTCGGTGCGCAGGCGGGTGATGCAGCCCTCGACCTCTTCGATGTTCTCGATTCCGCCGAGACCGGCGACGATCTTCTCAGCCTTGCTGGCCATGTCTTTCTCCACTCTGTCTCGGCGCCTCGGCGGGGTGTCGCCGGTGGCCGTACTGCGGTGTGCGGTGGGCGCTGCCGGAGATGATGATGACGTGCGATCAGCTGGCGCGTCGTCGAAACAGCGCGTCAAGCATCACCCGTCTCCGGACGATATGCCACGTTAGTCCACTTTTGGGCTACCCCGGCGCGCGTGCGCGGGGCGGTGAACCCAGGATGACGATCACTGGGATCCAGGATCCGGTGCGACCGTCCCCGCCCCGCCCGAAAAGTGGTCTACACCAATCTTAGGTGTACTCCGGACAACGCGGGACACCTCGCCCGCGTTCCCCGTCCCGGGCCCGACCGACCACGGCGGCCACGGCACTCGGAGGACGAAGATGAGCTCGGCCGGCACCACCGCCCCACGGAGCCCCTGGTGGCAGACGTTCTACGGCGGCCTGCAGAAGATGGGCCGCAGCCTCCAGCTCCCCGTGGCGGTCCTCCCCGCGGCCGGGATCCTGGTCCGGTTCGGGCAGCCGGACCTGCTCGGCGCCGACGGTCTCGGCTGGGACAACGTGGCGAAGGCCTTCGCCGCGGCCGGATCGGCCCTGCTGGACGGCTTGCTCGGCCTGCCGCTGCTGTTCTGCGTGGGGGTCGCGATCGGCATGGCGAAGAAGGCGGACGGCTCGACCGCGCTGGCCGCGGTGGCCGGCTTCCTCGTCTACTACAAGGTGCTCCAGGCCTTCCCGGACCTCAGCGCCTGCGAGGGCGTCGTCGCGGGCACCCAGTGCGTCGACTACGCCAAAAGGACCGCCTCGAACGTCGGTTTCCAGAACCCGGGCGTGCTCGGCGGCATCCTGATGGGCCTGATGTCCGCCTCGCTCTGGGTCCGCTTCCACCGCACCCGGCTGGTCGACTGGCTCGGGTTCTTCAACGGACGCCGCCTGGTCCCGATGATCACCTCCCTGGTCGGCCTGATCTTCGCCGCGCTCTGCCTGTGGGTCTGGCCCCCGGTGGGCGACGCGCTGGAGTCCTTCTCCGAGTGGCTGGCCGACCTCGGCTCGACCGGCTCCGGGCTGTTCGGTCTCGCCAACCGGGCGCTGCTGCTGATCGGCATGCACCAGCTGCTGAACTTCTTCCCGTGGTTCCAGTTCGGCACCTACGTCAAGCCGGACGGCACCGAGGCGCACGGCGACATCGCCCGATTCCTGGCCGGCGACCCGACCGCCGGCCAGTTCATGACCGGCTTCTTCCCGATCATGATGTTCGCGCTGCCCGCCGCCGCGCTCGCCATCGCGCACTCCGCCAAACCGCACCGCCGCAAGGAGATCTACGGCCTGATGACCTCGGTCGCGCTGACCTCCTGCATCACCGGCATCACCGAGCCCATCGAGTACTCGTTCGCCTACATCGCCCCCGTGCTGTTCGCCGTGCACGCGCTCCTCACCGGCGTCTCGATGGCCGTCACCTGGGGCCTGGGCGTGCACGACGGCTTCGCGTTCTCGGCCGGCCTGATCGACTACGCGCTCAACTGGAACCTGGCCACCAAGCCGTGGCTGATCATTCCGATCGGCCTGTGCTTCGCGGTGGTCTACTACGCGGTCTTCCGTTTCGCGATCGTGAGGTTCAACATCAAGACACCCGGCCGCGAGGACGACGAGGACGTCGAGGACGTCACCAAGGCCTGACCCGGCGCCCTCCGGGCGCACTCGCCGCCACCCCGCCGCAGCTCAGCGCCAGGGGCGGCGGCATTTGTTGCGCAACTCGCCAAATTCCCGGCTACGGCGGGTAGTGAAGATCGCCAATCCTCAACAAGGTTTCGATTTCATAGCGCTTCCCACCTGCACGGCTTTCCGGGGTTCCCCCCCTTGTCGGCACGTGTTAGAAAACTGGTCTACACCACTAGTGGTGTAGACCAGTTCGCGAGTCGGCCCCCGACGCTCCACCAGACGTCCGACCCGCCCTGTCGTGAGGAACCACCCCCATGAGTACGACCACGCAGGCACCGGCGCCCGCCGCCGCGCCCAAGCCGGGAAAGAAGTTCGGCTCCGGAATCCTTCCCGGCCTGCAGAAGGTCGGCCGCAGCCTCCAGCTGCCGATCGCGGTCCTCCCGGCCGCGGGCATCCTGGCCCGCCTGGGCCAGCCGGACGTCCAGACCAACTGGCACTTCCCCGCCAAGCTGGTCCAGGTGTTCGGCGCCGCCGGTGGCGCGGTCCTGGACAACCTGCCGCTGCTGTTCTGCGTCGGCGTCGCGATCGGCTTCGCCAAGAAGGCTGACGGCTCGACGGCACTGGCCGCGCTCGTCGGCTACCTGGTCTTCAAGCAGGTGCTGACCGCGTTCCCCGCCGAGGGCACCGTCACCGCCGCGCTCCCGGCCGGCAAGCCGCAGAACCCCGGCGTGCTCGGCGGCGTCGTGGTCGGCCTGCTCGCCGCCGTCCTGTGGCAGAAGTACCACCGCACCAAGCTGGTCGACTGGCTCGGCTTCTTCAACGGCCGCCGGCTCGTCCCGATCATCATGGCCTTCGTCGGTACCGGCCTCGGCATCCTGTTCGGCCTCTGCTGGGGCCCGATCGGTGACCTCATCTCCGGCGGCAACGACAAGCTGGTCGGCGCGGGCGCCGTCGGCGCGGGCATATTCGGCCTGGTCAACCGTGCGCTGATCCCGATCGGCATGCACCAGTTCGTCAACACCTACGCGTGGTTCCAGACCGGCAGCTTCACGGACGCGACCGGCAAGGTCGCCACCGGCGACATCAACCGCTTCCTGGCCGGCGACCCGACCGCCGGGCAGTTCCAGTCCGGCTTCTTCCCGATCATGATGTTCGCGCTGCCCGCCGCCGCGCTGGCCATCGCCCACGCCGCCCGCCCGGAGCGCCGCAAGGTCGTCCTCGGCATGATGACCTCGCTCGCGCTCACCAGCATCGTCACCGGCGTCACCGAGCCGATCGAGTTCACCTTCCTGTTCATCGCCCCGGTCCTCTACGTCATCCACGCCGTGCTGACCGCGCTGTCGATGGCCGTGACCTGGGCCCTCGGAGTCCACGACGGCTTCAGCTTCTCGGCCGGCCTGATCGACTACGTGATCAACTGGCACCTGGCCACCAAGCCCTGGCTGATCATCCCGATCGGCCTGGTCTTCGCGGCGATCTACTACACGGTCTTCCGCTTCGCGATCGTCAAGTTCGACCTCAAGACCCCCGGCCGCGAGAGCGACGAGGAGATCGAGGACGTCACCAAGGCCTGACACCCGGCCGCTCAGCCGATGCCCCGCCGCGCTCCCCCGCGGCGGGGCATCGGCGTGTCACGGCCGGCCCGGGATTTTGCCGAACGGTCGACCAACCGCCGTCCCGCGCCGGGTAGCGTTCGGGCCATTCCTTGATCCCGACGCCCGAGAGGGGCCTGTCATGCATGTCATCGACCTGGTGGAGACGGCGGAGGGCCTGCCACAGGCCTGGCGCTCCCGGCTGCTCGGCCGGGTGGGCACGGCCGGGGTGAAGGTGCTGCGGATGGACGAACTCGGGGTGGAGGAGGAACGGCACACCGGCGCCGAGGCCCTGCTGGTCCTGGACGGCCGACTGGAGCTGACGGTCAACGGCCGCCCAATCTCGGTGGGGCCCGGCGAGCTGTTCCTGGTGCCGCCCGGCATCCCGCACACCGTCCGGCCCGGCAGCCGGGGCACGCTGGTCGTGGTGGACGGCCCGGACCACTGACCCGCGGCGGGTGAACCGCTCCGGCGACCGCCCGGGCCCGCCGGCCCGGCGCTCACCGCCGCCGAGCACGCGGGCGCACCGGGGCCACCCGGGCGATCCGCCCCTTCGGGGCCCGTACCACCGGCCGTCCGGCCGCACCGGGATGCGGCGGCGGACCGGCGGACACACCATGGAGCAGCGCCTGACCCGCAGCTCCCGCACCCCCACCCGGCCCCGGCCGGGCGGCGGGGTGCTCGGCTTCCCCTTGTTTCGGCGGCATCAGGTGCCTGCACACCTCGCGACCCCGTCATGCCCGGCAACACCCGACCGATGGCGCCCGGGCACCCACCCTGCAGGAGACAACATGCGTGTCCTCATCCAGCTGCGACCCGACCGCGACGCCGTGGCCGCCGTCCTCGATCCGGCCGCCTCCGTCGCGGCCCGCGACCTCGCCGGGCGCCTGCCCGGCGTCGACCTGGACCCGACGTTCGCACCCGTCGCGATCCCGAAGGCCCTGCCGGCCGAGGGCGGAGAGCTGCTGACCCTGGAGCAGCCGCTGACCTTCTCGATGGATCCGCGGCACGCCGGCGTGCTGGTCCGCGGCGAGATCCACGACTTCGACACCGCGAGCCGGATCGCGATGCTGTCGGCCCGTGGCGATGTCGTGGGCGTCTCGTCCGACCCGGTCATCGAGACGACCCCGACCTGCGGCGGCGACGGCCCGGTGGGCGACTGGCGGGACGTCGAGCGGTTCTTCGTCGAGCTGGGAGGGGACGGTCTGGACGGCTCCGGGGTCGCCCTGGCGATCTCCGACACCGGCATCAACACGCAGCACCTCTCCGACAAGCTGGGCCGCCCGATCACGGTCGACGCCGCCCGCAGCTGGGCCCCTCCGGGGGTGGTCGGCGATCCCGGCAAGTTCCCGGTCGACCACGGCACGATGTGCGCCTTCGACGCCCTCATCGCCGCGCCCAAGGCCACCCTGATCGACGTGGCGGTGCTGCTCTCGGAGCGCCCCGGCGCGACGGTGATGGACGGGCTGCTCTCGGACGCGGTGGCGGCCTACTCGCACCTGTGGAGTCAGCTGGAGCTGATGCCCGAGGAGCAGCGGGCCCTGGTGGTCAGCAACAGCTGGGGCTCGTTCTCCCCGCAGTGGGACTTCCCGCCCGGCCACCCCGGGAACTACTCGGACAACCCCGCGCACCCGTTCAACCTGATGGTCACCGCCCTGGAGCACGCGGGTGCGGACGTCCTGTTCGCCGCGGGCAACTGCGGCCGGGAGTGTCGCGACGGCCGGTGCGAGTTCACCGAGCGGCCGATCGGCGGCGCCAACTCCCACCCCCGCGCGCTGTCCATCGGCGGGGTCGACACCCGCGGCAGCCGGGTCGGCTACTCGTCGCAGGGACCCGGCCGCCTGAGCCGGCGCAAGCCGGACGTCTGCTCGTACACCCACTTCGCGGGCTCGGAGGCCTTCGGCCCGGGCTCGGCGGACTCCGGCACCTCCGCCGCCTGCCCGGTGGCGGCCGGCGTGGTCGCCGCCATCCGCACCCAGTGGCCCGCCGCGACCATCCCGCCGAGCGAGCTCCGGACGATCCTGCGCCGTACCGCCGACGACCTCGGCGCCGCGGGGTTCGACTTCGACTACGGCTACGGCGTGGTCAACGCGCCCTCGATCATGGACGCGCTGCGCAGCCGGAAGAAGAACGGCTTCCGCGGCCGCAGGTAGGCGGCCCGGCCCGGCAGGACACCGGCAACCCGAGGAGACCCATGGCCGCCGACCGGCCCAGCACACTGATCACCGTCGCGCTCCCGCCGGGGGCCACCCTCGACGACGCCGTCCGCAAGCTCGGACTCGCCCGCGACGCGGTCGACGCCGAGTACGGCCTCGTCGACCTGCACAACGGCAGCTACGCGCTGCTCGTGACGGAGGCGGCCGCCGGCCGCGTCCGGGGGGTGCCCGGTGTCAAGGGGCCCTATGCCAACCCGAGGATCGAACCGTTCGGGCCGCCCCAACCGGGGCCCGGCCCGGCGTAGTCGACCGGACCTGCGCCCAACTCGTCGTCTCCACCGGCGGGTTGGGCGCTGCCATGGGCAGCCGCGCCGTCGGGGGGTGGTCAGAACCGGTAGACGGCGCCGGGTCTGGCGAGTTCCACGGGCCCGCGGTAGGCGGCCCGGGCGTCGCGGAGGTTGCGCTCGGCGTCGGTCCACGGCGGGATGTGGGTGAGGACCAGCCGCCGGGCGCCGGCGGCGGTGGCGTGCTCGCCGGCCTCGCGGCCGTTGAGGTGGACGGCCTGGTAGGTGTCCTTGCCGTCGGTGTAGGCGGCTTCGCAGAGGAAGAGGTCGGCGTCGGTGGCCAGCTCGACCAGGTCGGCGCTCTCACCGGTGTCGCCGGAGTAGACGATCGAGTGGCCGCCGTGCTCGATCCTGAAGGCGTAGGCCTCGACCGGGTGGTTGACCTGGACGGCGGTGATCCGCAGCGGGCCGAGCTCGAAGGTGCCGGGCTTGAGGGTGCGGAACTCGAAGACCTCGGTCATGCCCGGTTCCTCGGGCATGTCGTAGGCGCGGGCGAGCCGCTCGGGGGTGCCGGTGGGGCCGTACACGGGCACCGGATCGGGGCAGCCCTCGACCCGGTAGTTTCGGGCGACCCAGTAGGCGCACAGGTCGACGCAGTGGTCGGCGTGCAGGTGGCTGAGCAGCACGGCGTCGACCTCGTACAGGCCGCAGTAGTTCTGCAGGGCGCCGAGGGCGCCGTTGCCGAGGTCCAGGACGGCTCGGTAGCCGTCGGCCTCCACCAGGTAGCTGGAGCACGGCGAGTCGGCGGACGGGAAACTCCCCGAGCACCCCACCACGGTCAGTTTCATGCCGAGCCCCTCCGCCCCGATGGTCATGGTCCGCAGCCGTCCGCATCATCTGCACCGGTACGGTCTTTGCGTGTCGAGGGTAAGGGCCGAACGGCACTTTGCCCCCGTCCCCGTGCCGCGCTGTGGCTGGAATCACCAGAACGGGCAAGGGGCGGGGGCGGGCGTTCGACGGGGGGTCAGCGGTGCCGCGGACGGTTGCGCGCCCAGGCCCGGATGGTGTCGGGGTACCAGCGGGGGTGGCCGTTCCCGTCCGTCAGGTCGGGCTCGGGGAGCAGGCCGTGGCGACGGTAGTTGCGGACGGTCTCGGACTGGACGTTGATGTGGCGGGCGATCTCGGCATAGGACCACAGGTCGCTGCTGCTTGGACTCATCTGGACCACCTTCGGGCGGAGGTCCCGAGGCTGGCTCGGGCCGTCACTTCACCTTTTCGGTCCCAACGAGGATCTTCGGGGCAGAACGGACGCTGTGGTCGTTCCGTGACGAATCAGGAGCGCGGAACGGACAAATCACCGGTTGTCACGGCGGCCCGCCCGGCACGGCGACGGCGCCGCCCACGGGTGGGGTGCGGCGCCGTCGCGCGCTGTCATCAGCCGGCGGTCAGGCCCAGAGCTGGCCCTGCAGTGCCTCGACCGCCGCCTCGGTGGACTCGGCGGTGTAGATGCCGGTGGACAGGTACTTCCAGCCGCCGTCCGCGACCACGAAGGCCACGTCGGCGCGCCGGCCCGCCTGGGCGGCCTTGCGGCCGACGCCGATCGCGGCGTGCAGGATGGCGCCGGTGGAGACGCCCGCGAAGATGCCCTCCTGCTGGAGCAGTTCCCGGGTGCGCCGCACCGCGTCGGCGGAGCCCACCGAGAACCGGGTGGTGAGCACCTCGGCGTCGTACAGCTCGGGCACGAAGCCCTCGTCCAGGTTGCGCAGGCCGTAGACCAGGTCGTCGTAGCGCGGCTCGGCGGCGACGATCTGGACGTCGGGGACCTTCTCGCGCAGGAAGCGGCCGACGCCCATCAGGGTGCCGGTGGTGCCGAGGCCGGCGACGAAGTGGGTGATCTCCGGCAGGTCGGCGAGGATCTCCGGGGCGGTGCCCCGGTAGTGGGCGCCGGCGTTGTCCGGGTTGCCGTACTGGTAGAGCATGACCCAGTCGGGGTGCTCGGCCGCGATCTCCTTGGCGATCCGGACGGCGGTGTTGGAACCGCCGGCGGCGGGCGACGGGATGATCTCCGCGCCCCACATCCGGAGCAGCTCGCGGCGCTCCTCGCTGGTGTTCTCCGGCATCACGCAGACCATCCGGTAGCCCTTGAGCTTGGCGGCCATGGCCAGCGAGATGCCGGTGTTGCCGCTGGTGGGCTCCAGGATGGTGCAGCCGGGCGTGAGCCGGCCGTCGGCCTCCGCCCGCTCGATCATGTGCAGGGCCGGGCGGTCCTTGATCGAGCCGGTCGGGTTGCGGTCCTCCAGCTTGGCCCAGAGCGTGACCAGCCCGTCGGTGTTACCGGGGACGGCGGCGGAGATCCGGGGAAGCCGGACCAGCGGGGTGTTGCCGACCGCTTCGATCGGGCTGTCGTAGCGCATGGAGCGGCGGCTCAGCGGGCGCCGCCGGCCACGGCCGGCAGGATGGTGACGCTGTCACCGTCGGCGACGGCGGTGGCGATGCCGTCCAGGAAGCGGACGTCCTCGTCGTTCAGGTAGACGTTGACGAAGCGGCGCAGCTCACCGGCGTCGAGCAGACGCTCGGCGATGCCCGGGTGGCGCGCGTCGAGGTCGGTGAAGAGCTCCCCGAGGTTGGCGCCGGCGCCCTCGACGGCCTTGGCGCCGTCGGTGTAGGTACGGAGGATGGTCGGGATGCGGACCTCGATGGCCATGGCTGCGCTCCTGTGGAGGTGAGTCGGGTGGGCCGCACGGGTCGCGGCAGGGGTGGAGCCCCGGCGCTGCCGGGGTGGGTGGTGCCGACGTCAGCGGGCGTCGGCGGTGCCGGGACAGATCGCGCTGGCGAGCCGGCACAGGTCGACGTGCAGGCGCGCCACGAGGCGGGTGCCCGGGGCCTGGTTGCTCACATCGACGGAACGCATGGGCTCATCGTATAGATTCCCGCCCCCCGTCCGGCAGCCGCGTCCCACCATCCGGTCGTTCGTGTATCCGATACTGAGACGCGGGCAGGCCGCGGGCCCGCCGCCCGCGCGCTGCGCAGGTGCGACGGGCCCGGCGGGGAGATCCGGCGGTGCCGGTTCCGGTCATGCGGGGTACGCCTCCACCACGTCGACGTCTTCTTCCGTGATCACGCCGTCCACGATGCGGAACGAGCGGAACTGGTACGGGTCACTCTCGCCGTTGCCCTCGGCGGTGGACACCAGCACGTAGTGGGCGCCCGGCTCGGAGGCGTAGGAGACGTCGGTGCGGGACGGGTAGCCCTCGGTGGCGGTGTGCGAGTGGTAGATCACCACCGGCTCCTCGTCGCGGTCGTCCATCTCGCGGTAGAGCTTGAACAGGTCGCCGGAGTCGAACTCGTAGAAGGTGGGCGAGCGGGCCGCGTTGAGCATCGGGATGAACCGCTCGGGCCGTCCACTGCCCTCCGGACCGGCGATCACACCGCAGGCCTCGTCCGGGTGGTCGGCGCGGGCATGGGCGACGATCGCGTCGCGCAGTTCTCGGGTGATGGTCAGCATGCGGTCAGGATAGCCAGGCCCGGCCCGGTCGATTCCGTCGGATCGGCGGGATCGACCGGGCCGGGCGAAGGCCCCGTCGGGCCGTCGCGGGGTGCGTTCGACGGCGGACGGGCGGCCGGTCCAGCAGTCGGACCGGGGCCGGGCGCCCGGTCAGTCTCCGGACCGGGCGTGCGGGTGGGAGCGGGGCGCGCGGTGGACGGCTTCGGGCCGGACCCGCTTGAGCACCTGGTGGCCGGGGCCGAACTCCGGCCGGGGAGACGGCGCCAGAGTGGCCGTCAGCGCGGCGCCGACCGCCCCGCCGATGGCGGTCGGCCGGATCCGACGGCTGCTCGGCCCGTGCTCGCAGCCTTCTTCACCGGGCCTCGCGTCGGCCACCTCACCGAAGGCCTGATCGGCCATGGCCGCCTCCTTCAGCTCACGGCCGAGGGGGAAGTCGTACCACGACATGACCGGATACCGGCGGGTATCTGAGCGCTATTTGAGCATGACAGGTGCCGCCAAGACCCGTTATGGCCGGAATTTCCCGGTATCCGGCTCGGCGCCCGGGACGGGCGCAGGGCGCCGGGGGCGGAGCCGTCCCGCGGGAGCGGCGGCGCGGGCCGGGCTCAGCCGGACATCGCCTCCAGCAGCGTCTCCTGGAGCTCGCCGAGCCAGACGTAGGCCATCACCAGCGGTTTGCGCTCGTCGGTGTCCGGCAGCCGGTAGAGGCCCTGCTCGTCCTCCTCGGTGACCTCCAGGCGGCTGCCCAGGGTGAGCCTGAGGTCGTTGAAGGCGCCGAGCCAGTGCCGGCAGTCGCCGGCCTGGATCTCGAGCACCCCGCCGTCCTCGCCCAGGCCGTCCAGGGCGCGCACCACGGCCAGCGCGTCCTCGCGCTTGCGGGCCCGCAGGTCCACCTCGGTGTAGCGGCGGAACTCCCCCGCCATGGCCCGGGTCTCCGAGTCGGCCGGCTCGCCGGGCTCGCCGTAGGCGTCCGGGAAGAGCCGGGCCAGTGCCGGGTCCTGCGGCGCCTCGGTGGGCCCCTCGGCGAACAGCGCCGCCAGCGGATCCTCGCTCTGGCCACCCGGGCCAGGCCCGATCAGCTCCAGCATCTGTACTTCGAGCGTGCGCAGGATGGAGACCTCGAACTCGTCCAGCGCGATCGCCGCACTGCCGCCGCCCGCGCTCTCGAACAACCCAGCCATGAGTTCCGATCAGCCCGTCTTCTCGTGTGGTGGTGGGGAGGGTGTGTGTGGATCAGTCGTGCTGGAGGGTCGCCCACAGTCCGTAGCCGTGCATGGCCTGGACGTCGCGCTCCATCTCCTCGCGGGTGCCGCTGGAGACCACGGCGCGGCCCTTGGTGTGCACGTCCATCATCAGCTGCCTGGCCTTGTCCTTCGGGTACCCGAAGTAGGCCTGGAACACGTACTGGACGTAACTCATCAGGTTGACCGGGTCGTTGTGGACGATGGTCACCCACGGCGTGTCCGGCTCCGCCACCGGCTGGCCCTCGACCTCGGGCCGTTCGATCTCCACCGGGGCGACACTCACGACTGTTTCTCCCTCGCCGAACACGACCGTCTGTGCCTCTCATGCTTCCATCCGGGGGACGTGCGAGCGAATCCGGGTCAACACGCGACAGAGAAATCGTCAAACTGACGCTAAGTGGTAGTAGCATCATCACCATGGACGCCATCACCGCGAGCCGGTCCACCGCGCTGCTCACCGACCGGTACGAACTCACCATGCTGCAGGCCGCCCTGCGCAGCGGCGCAGCACACCGCCGCTCCGTCTTCGAGGTCTTCACCCGCCGCCTGCCGGGCGGCCGCCGCTACGGCGTGCTGGCCGGCACCGGCCGGGTGCTGGACGCGGTGGAGGCGTTCCGTTTCACCACCCCGCAGCTGGACTGGCTGGCCGACCAGCGGGTCGTGGACGAGCCCACCCTGCGCTACCTCGCCGACTACCGCTTCAGTGGTGACATCCACGGCTATCCGGAGGGCGAGGTCTACTTCCCCGGCTCCCCGCTGCTGACCGTCGAGGGCAGCTTCGCCGAGGCGGTCATCCTGGAGACGCTGATCCTCTCGATCCTCAACCACGACTCGGCGATCGCCGCCGCGGCCTCCCGGATGACCACCGCCGCGGGCGACCGCCCGTGCATCGAGATGGGTGCCCGCCGGGCCCACGAAGGCGCCGCCGTCGCCGCCGCCCGGGCCGCGTACGTCGCCGGTTTCGGCGCCACCTCGGACCTGGAGGCCGGCTTCACCTACGGCATCCCCACCACCGGGACGGCCGCGCACGCCTTCACCCTGCTGCACGACAGCGAGCGGGACGCCTTCACCGCGCAGATCGACTCGATGGGCCGGGGCACCACCCTGCTGGTGGACACCTACGACCTGGCGGAGGCCGTACGCACCGCCGTCGAGGTGGCCGGACCGGGCCTGGGCGCCGTCCGGATCGACTCCGGCGACCTCACGCTGCTGGCCCACCGGGTCCGCCGCCAGCTGGACGAGCTGGGCGCCACCAAGACCCGGATCATCGTCACCTCCGACCTGGACGAGTACGCCATCGCCGCCCTGGCCGCCGCCCCCGTGGACGGCTACGGCGTGGGCACCAGCCTGGTCACCGGCAGTGGGCACCCGACCTGCGCCATGGTCTACAAGCTGGTCGCCCGGGCGAGCGGCCCGGACGGCGAGCTGGTGCCGGTCGCCAAGCGCTCGGCGGGCGGGAAGACCAGCGTCGGCGGACGCAAGTGGGCCGCCCGCCGCCCCGACGCGGACGGCGTGGCCGAGGCCGAGGTGGTCGGGCTCGGCCCGGTCCCCGCGGAGCTGGAGCCGCACCTGCTGCACGTCCCGCTGATCACCGCGGGCGAGGTGGTCGGACGCGAACCGCTGAGCGCCGCACGTGAGCGCCACCTGCGGGCGATCGCGGGGCTGCCGCTGTCGGCGACGCAGCTGTCCAAGGGCGAGCCGGTGATCGTGACGGAGCAGCCGGCCGCGGCGCAGGTCGCCGCGCCGGTCGGCGTCTGACCGTGCTCCGGGGGGTGCCGCGGGCCTTTCGCCTACGCGCGTCACTCCCTAGAGTTCATAGCCCCGGCCCCAGCACCCGAGACCACAACGAGAGAAGCCAGCCATGCACCGCGCCCTGATCGTCGTCGACGTGCAGAACGACTTCTGCGAGGGCGGCAGTCTGGCCGTGTCCGGCGGTGCCGAGGTCGCCGCCGCGATCACCGACCTGATCGCCGAGTCCACCCCCGGTTACGCCCACATCGTCGCCACCCGCGACCACCACATCGACCCCGGTGCGCACTTCTCCGCCGAGCCGGACTACGTCGACTCGTGGCCGGTGCACTGCGTGGCGGGTACCGAGGGGGTCGGGTTCCATCCGAACTTCGCCCCGTCGGTCACCTCGGGCGCGATCGAGGCGGTCTTCGACAAGGGTGCGTACGCGGCCGCGTACAGCGGATTCGAGGGCCGCAACGAGATCGGGGAGAACCTCGCCGAGTGGCTGCGCTCACGGGGGGTGGCCGAGGTCGACGTGGTCGGCATCGCCACCGACCACTGCGTCCGGGCGACCGCCCTGGACGCCGCCCGCGAGGGGTTCGCCACTCGCGTCCTGCTCGACCTCACCGCCGCGGTGGCCGCCCCGACGACGGCGGCGGCCCTGGACGAACTCCGGCTGGCCGGAGTGGAGTTGATCGGCGAGCCGATGGTGCGCAGCTGACTTGCACGGGCCGCGCGGTCAGCGTTCCGTCACCAGCAGTTCGACGACGTCCTCGCCGCCGGCCTTGAACGCCTCCCGCAGCTCGCCGCCGACCGCGTCCGGTTCGGCGGCGAGCCGCTCTCCGGACACGTACACCACCCGCACCCCCAGGTACTCCATCCGGTGCTGGCCGCCGCGCACCCAGGCCGCCTCGCCCTCGCTGACGCAGCGCAGGTCCGAGTCGACCTCGACGGCGACGGCGGCCTGCGGCCAGTAGAGGTCCGGCACCGCGATGTGGGTGCCGCCGCGCATCCGCAGCTCGGGGCCGGCCAGCGGTGCGGGCAGCAGCCACTCGTCGACCAGGTCGCCGAGGCGCTCCAGCACCGACTCCCTTTCGGTCGCGAGCAGTTCGTCCAGCGCGGCCCGCACCCGGGGCTCCTCCAGCAGGCCGGCCTCGGCCAGCTCGGCCGACAACTCCCTGAGCGCGCCGCCGGACTCGATCCGGGAGACCGCCTCGCGGAGGACCGAGCGCAGCAGGCCCGGGCCGATCAGGCCGGCCTCGAAGGCGCCCGAGTCCGTCCACTCGCGCACCGCGTCCGACACCGCCCGGGCCACCGGGGCGCAGGCCAGGCCGTGCACCGACCGGGCCACCAACTCCCTTTCGGTGCGCCGGATCCGGACCTGTCCGGCATCGCGCAGCCGGCGCTGACGGGGCACCAGCACCTCCACCCCGATGACGGCGGGCAGCCGCGGCATCGAGACGAAGCCGTACAGCGCGAGCGCCGCCGCGCCGGTGATCACGGCACCCTCCCGGCCGCCCTCCTCCCGGCCGTTCTGTGCCGCGTAGAGCAGCGCGGCCCACATCCGCTGCTCGGGGGTCGGCTCGCTCTCCTGCAGCAGATAGACCCGGGGCAGCATCCGCTGCCATGGGCCGCCGCGCCTGCAGTGGTCGCTGACCACCCGGGTGGGCACTCCGCGGGCGCGCAGTTGACTGGCCGTGATCACGTTCTGCTGCCGCCTGGCCAGCTCTTCGAGGGACACGGACTGGGAAGGAATCTGGTAGCTCATGCCGACACCCTCCCCAACAGCCCTGCCACGGCATCCACGACCTGACGACCTGTTACCCAACCGTCGCGAAACCGGGACTGCCCTGCACTAAAGTCCCCATACCCTCACCCATTTGGCGGATCGGACGTTCATTCAGTTGCCGGATTAGATCGGACTTGACGGGTACCATCCGATATTCAACGGAATGATCATCACTGCGGCCGAAGCACCCCACCACCTTGACCAGGTGATCATGACGGAGAGTGACCATGGTCGCACGGTGAAGCACCAACCCGGAGTCGGACGCTCCCCGGCGATTGCCTACCATCAGCTCATGCCACGTGACGAAACCTCCGGCCGGCGCACTGCCCAGCTGCGCCTCGGCCGCCTGCCCGGCTACGTCCGCCGACCGGACCTCGCCCGCCGCAACAGCGAGGACGGCCGCGCATACAAGAAGGGCTGGGAGGTCCGCTTCACGGCGCGGACGGAGGAGGAGATAGCCGAGATCCGCGAGCTGGTGATCGCCGCGGGCTTCGCCCCGGCCCGGCCGTTCTTCAAGGGCCACCAGCTGATCCAGCCGGTCTACGGCATCGCGGCGGTCCAGGCCTACCTCGCCGCCCGCGAGGCGGCCGAGGCCGTGGACGAGGTCGCCCGCACCCGCCGGACCGACGCCCCGCTGAGCATTCCCGGGCAGACCCGGCGGTCGGCGGCCCCCGCAGCCGCAGCCGTCTCGGCAGCCGCCTCCGCCGCCGCGACGGCCCGGCAGGCGCACCTCGCCGAACACCTGGCCGAGCAACTGCCCGAACACCTCTCGGAGGACCGGAGCAGCGACGTCAGCCCAGCCGGTCGTCCATCCTGAACGTGTAGCAGGCCTCGGATCCCGGCAGGTTCCCGCCGGCCGCCGGGAGGCCGGGGCGGCGGTCGAGCGGTCGGCCCGGCGGCGGGTTCTCCGGCTCCCGGGCCGGGAGCCCGGAACGCTTCGGTCCGACGTCGATCGGCGCCCCGGCGCCGATCCCGCAGGACTGCGGCGACAGCGGGCTCTCGGCGACGGTGACGGCGATCGGGGCGAGCGGCAGGCCCGTGACCCCGCCCGGCGTCAACCGCGCGTGACCGGCCTACACCTCGCACCGCCACCGGGCCGGGCCCGCCCCGGCGGGACGGACCGGGGGGCGAACGGGGAGGGCGGCCGGACAGTTACCCGAACCGGCCGCCTGCGGCCTGGGGGGCCGTCCCGCGACCGTCGCAGGCGTCCCTGAACCGGCCCCGAAGCCGCTATGACGCGCCGTCAGGTCCGGATCCACCACCACCTCGGCCTCCGCGCGCAGGGCGTGCCCGACCCAGCGCATCCGGACCGCGCCCGCCCCGCGCACCCCCGCCACCGCGCGCAGCTCCCGCTCCGCGGCGTCCACCGGCGCCGGGTCCACCGCGTCCACCAGCCGCCGGCCGGCCTCCCGCAGCGAACCCCGCAGCGCGGCCGGGATCGCCACCGTGATCGGCAGCCCGACCACCGGGTCCGCGTACCGCGGACCCGCGCCGCTGCCTGCGGCGCCGACCAGGGCGACCGAGCCCGAGCGCGCCACCGCGACGGCCTGGACGGCCGCGGTGAGGCCCAGGACGAGCAGCGAGACCCACAGGGTGCGCAGCCCGTCCGCCGAGGCCTCCAGGGCCGCGTCCACCCGTTCGGGTGTGTCATGGGTGTGCGGCTTGAGCAGATGCCCGAGCCGGTGCCGCAGGCCGGCCCACCCGCGACGGTGGTGCCGATGCTCTGCCATGCCGACCACGGTGACACAGGGGCCCCCTTGCAGCCACTGCCGTTGTACCACCGCTGACCAGCTGCGACCTGGTCGCAGGCGCACCCACTGCGCAGAGCTGACCGGTCGTCAGCTATCGGCCGGATCGAGCCCCACTCCCGGTCATCTCAACGGACTTGTCACCCAATGCAGCGGGGCGAGGGCCTAGAGTGAGCGGAATGTGCGCCCCGCCGCCCCGATCAGATCGAGAGGCAGATGTGACTGACCGTCATGTCCAGGCCGAAGTACCGGCGGCTGCCACCCGGGCCGGCGACTTCCCCGGCATGCCGGTGGAGTTCGGCGCCTTCTGCGAGCTCCACCGGCCCCGGTACCTCAGCTACGCCCGGGTCTGGTTCGCCGACCCGGACCAGGCCGCCGCCGTGGTGCGGCGCGCGCTGGGCAGTCTGGCCTCCGTCTGGTCCGAGGTGCTGGTCGGGCCCAACCCCACGGCCGCGGCCTGGGAGATCCTGCGCACGACCATCACCGAGCAGCGGGCCCACTCCGTCCCGTCCGGTCTGCGGCCCGGACCGGCCGACGAGGACCTGGCGATCCTCCACTACGTGGTCGGGCTCGCCACACCCGAGATCGCCGACGTGATCGGTACGGACGCCGCCAGCATCACCGGGCGCCTGCGCCACGCCCGCCGCAGCGCCCCGGCGGAGGAGGTCTGAGCGGACGGGTGCGGCTCCCGCCGGGTGATCGGGATCACCCGCGCGCCGCCTCCTGACGGGCCGCCGGCCGGCGAATGATGATCCCAGCCGACGGAACGGAGCCACCGGATGTCCACCGTGCCGACCGCACCGGACCAGCCGGGTGCCGGCAGCGCCCGGCCCCGCGCGCACGCCGTCGCCCTGGTCGAGCAGCAGGCCCGCGCCTGCGCCGAACTCGGCTCCCCGCTCTACGCGGCACTGCTCGACCAGGTCGCCCTCGACCTCGCCGCCGGCGGCCCCTGCGCCGCGGCCCTGGCCGGGCACGAGGCCGACCCGGGCCCCGCCGCGGTCGCCCTGCGGCTGCTGGGCGCGGTGCACGCGCTGGTCCTGACCGGGCGCGCACCCGGCCTCGCGGCCCACTACCCGAGCGCCGGCGGCACCTTCGACCCGGGCCGGCCGGACGCCGCCTGGCCCGCCTTCCGGGCTGCCGTCGCCGCCGACCTGCCGTGGGTGCGCGACTGGCTGACCAGGCCACCGCAGACCAACGAGGTCGGCCGCGCCAACCTGCTGATCGCCGGCCTGCTGCACACGCTGGCCGCCGAGGGCTCCGGCCCGCACCCGGTCCGGCTGTTCGAGCTCGGCTCCAGCGCCGGCCTCAACCTCCTCGCGGACCACTTCCGCTGCGAGGCCCCCGGCTTCTCCTACGGGCCCGCCGACTCGCCCGTCGTACTCACCGATGCCTGGCAGGGCCCGCCGCCGACCCCGTCGGCCGGGGCGGCGCCCCTCGACTTCACCGAGCGCCTCGGCTGCGACCCGATCCCGATCGACCCGCGCTCCCCCGACGGCGCGCTCGCCCTGCGCGCCTACCTCTGGCCCGACCAGCCCGCCCGCGCCGCCCGGCTCGACGGCGCCCTGCGGCTGGCGGCCCGGATCCCGACCCGGGTCGAGGCGATGGGCGCGGCGGAGTTCCTGCGCGGTGTCCGGGTCGCCGACGGAGCGCTCACCGTGGTGTGGCACTCCGTGATGCGCCAGTACGTGTCCGCCGAGGAATGGGCCCTGGTGGAAGGCGAGTTGGACCGCCTCGCCGACGCCTCGACGGCGGCCGCGCCGTTCGCCCACATCGCCTTCGAACCGCGACGGGCCGGCGAACTGCACAGCTTCGTCCTCACCGTCCGGGCAGGCCGCGGGCCCGGACGGGTCCTCGCCGAGGCCGCCCCGCACGGACTGCCCGCCCGCACCGTCGACGGTCGCGGCGCCGACTGAGCATGGCGCGGCTCAGCCGCGTACCCCGGTGACGTCGTGCAGGTGATGGACGGGGTCGTGGATCAGATAACGGGCGAACGACGCCACCGTGAACCGCGCCCCGTCACCGCGCACGCCGGTCCGGTGCCACTGTGCGCCCCCCACGCCCTCGAAGGAGCGCGCCAGCACCTCGGCCGCCGCCGCCAGGTCGACCGCCACCCGGGCCGGATCCTGCTCGCCGTACCGCTCGGCCACCGCCGTCTCGTCCTGGTCCCAGTTCGGGAAGGCCGGGTCGTCCCGGTCGAGCATCAGACCGAGCCGGACGTCGAACAGCCGGAACACGTCCCGGACGTGGCATGCGTACTCCAGGGGCGACCAGACCTCCGGGCCCGGCCTGCGCCGAAGCTCCGCCGGGTCGCCCGCGAGCAGGTCGGCCCACGCCGCCGCATTGGCCCGCACCATGTCCGCGACGGCCTCCGGGGCCACCGCCGGAGTGTCCAGCCCGCAGTCGGCGCAGGCACGTTCGAGGACCCAGGTCCAGTCCTTGGTGTCAGGAGTGATCATGGCTCAAGGATGACCCGGCACCCGGCCCGCCACCAGCGGTCCGACCGCCATCCGACCGCAAGATGCCGCCAACGCCCGGGGGCACCAGCGACCGGAAAACGGCTTGCCCGCCACCGCAGAATGAACACCGTGACCAGTACCTCCCCCGTTCTCCCCCCGCCGCCCGGACCGGCCGCCTGGGACATCTCCCCCGTTCCGGCCGACCACCCCGACGCCACCACCGTGCTGCGCGAGTACACCGACGAACTGATCAGCCGCTACTACGACCGCCCGGCTCTGGAGTCCGAGATCGACACCTTCGCGGGCGACATCGCGGACCTGTTCGAGCCGCGCGGCCTGCTCCTGGTCGCCCGCGCCGGCACCACCCCCGTCGGCTGCACCGGAATCCACTGGCTCGAGGACGGCGCGGCCGAACTCACCCGCGTCTACGTACGCTCCACGGCACGACAGGGCGGCGGCGGCGCCCGGCTGGTCGCCGCGGCCGAGGAGACCGCGCGCGGACGCGGCGCGCGACGGATGCTGCTCAACACCCGCAAGGACCTCACCGAGGCCATCGCCCTCTACACCAGACTCGGCTACCGCCCGACCGAACCGTACGGCGACGACCCCTACGCCGAACTCTGGCTGGCCAGGCCGCTCGTCGCCGGCTGACCCACCGTCCCCCGGGCGACGCCGCGTTACCGAGCCGTAGGATGTGGCCCGCCCTGCCCGTTCCGGGGCGGGCCACATCACTCGGGGGATCCACACATGACGGCCAACGGCCCGCGCAGAGCCGCACTCTGCCTGATATCGGTCACCATCGCCGCCGCGCCACTGGCCGGCTGCGCGAAGAAGACCGAGCACCACGCCGACGCCCCGCCCGCACCCGCGGCCGTCGTCACCACCGCCCCGGAGAGCTCGCCCTCCGCCTCGCCCAGCCCCACCGAGTCGGCCACCGGCAGCCCCTCGCCGAGCGCCTCCCCGAGCCCCTCGGCCACCCCGAGCACGCGCGCCTCCGCCTCGCCCACCCCCGCCAGGACCACCGCCAAGCCGGTCACGGCCGCCGCCCCGCCCCCCACCGCCAAGCCCGGCCCGGTGGCGCCCCCGCCGCCTCCGGCCCCGCCGCACACCCCGCCGCTGCAGAGCGGCTGCACCCCCAGCCACACCGGGACGGACGCGCCGCGCGCCGCCGTCGGTGACGCCCTGGCCGCCGCAGCCGCCCAGTCCAGGACCCTCTCGCTCGGCAACGGCGGCACCGACCGCCTCCCGCCGCTCCCGACCGCCCTGGTCAAGGCGATCGCCTGGCAGGAGAGCGGCTGGCAGTCCACGATCCTCGCCTGCGACGGCGGCATCGGCACCATGCAGATCATGCCGACCACGGTGAGCTGGATGAACACCAAGTTCGGCACCAAGAGCGACGTCAACACGCTCAACGGCAACGTCCAGCTCGGCGCCCAACTGCTCGACTGGCTGGTCGCCTACTACGGCGACTCCTGCTTCGGCGGCAACTACGACCTCTCCCCCGACCCCGTCACCGGCAAGACCCCCCTGCTCGACCTGGTCGTCGCCGCCTACAACGCCGGCGCGGGCAACGTCCACTACAACACCACCACCGACCCGGCCACCGGCACCACCGTCGGCACCTCGGTGATCCCCAACCCCGCGTACGTCGCCAACGTCAAGGCCATCATGGCCAAGGCCCCCTGGACCACCGCCGGCTGACGGGCGGTCCGCGCCCACAGCAAAGCCGGCCCCGGCCACGAAGGCCGAAGCCGGCAGGCCTTCCTCAGCCACCGTCGCGCACCGCGCAGATCGCGTCCACCAGACTGCCCGAGACGGCGAACGGAAGCAGCGCCGAACAGACCGCCGCCTCCTCCTCGTTCGTCGGCCCGTCCGCCATGGCGGGGCCGGCCCCGCCGAGGACGCCGAACGCGGCGGCCGAGGCGAGCAGAGTGAGAACGGCGAGCTTCTTGAACATGACGGCCCTTCAGGTAGACGGCGACTCGTGGAGCCATCTCTTACCTGAAGGGCCGATCACATGGGACAACCATCCGCCGTTCGAGGGCGTGTCACCGCTGGTACGGATTACCGCCCGGCGGGGCGGGGGGCTGCTGCGGCGGGTACTGCGGCGACGGCTGCGACTGCGGAGCCCCGTACCCCTGCGGGCCGCCCGGCGGCGCAGACCCGTACGCCACCGGCCCGCCACCCGGGCCACCCGGGCCACCGGTGCCGCCGCCCCCGCCACGAGAGCGCCGCACCAGGAACACCACCAGCCCGACCACCACCAGCAGCCCGACCACACCACCCGCCACGGCAACCACCGGGAAGCCGCCGCCACCGTCATCACCCTTGGCCACATCCCCGCCACTGGCCCCCGCACCGGCCGGAGCACTCGGCACGGGCTTCGGCGAAGCAGCACCCCCGGACGGCGCGGCCGACGCACCCTTCTGCGACTCGACCCGCCCCAGCAGCGGATTCTCCTTCGCCCCACCGTCAACCGCCGGGTTGGCAGCCAACGCGGCGCCGGGCGAAGCGATGCCGTACCCATAGCTGCTGTTCGGCACCGCCGACTTGTCGGGCGGAGCGACCGCCGACTTGATCATCCGGTTGATGACCTGCCCGGCCGAGAGATCCGGATACTTGGCCCGGACAAGCGCGGCAATGGCAGAGACATAGGCGGTGGCGTCGGATGTCCCGTTGGAAGTCGTGTACGCGGTGGTTGACTTGATCCCTGCACTGGCGATGCCGACTCCCGGCGCTGCCAGTGTCATCTCAGGGCCCTTGTTGGACTTCTCCCAGATGGTCCCGACATCGTCGATGGCCGAAACCGCGACAACGCCAGGGTAGGCAGCCGGGTACGAGACGGGAGAGCCATGGTTGCCAAGGTTTCCCGCACCTGCGACCAGAACGATGTCCTTCGAAATGGCGTACTCGACAGCAGCACGTGTCTCACGGTCGGACGCCGATCCACCAGCAATCGACAGGTTGATCACCTTCGCGCCATTGTCCGCGGCGAAACGAATGGCTTCGGCGAGTTTCGTCTCTCCCGATTCAGCCTCGCCAGCGTCATTGAGACCGACCCTAATCGGGAGGATCTTGGCCTTCGGGGCCAGCCCCATGATCCCGGACTGTCCCGCATGGCCGTGACCCGCGATAATACTCGCCATGGACGTGCCGTGGCCTTTTACATCAACCCGCCCGTCGCCCTGTTGCCCCGACAGATCCGCACCTGGCAGGACCTGTCCGCTGAGGTCTTCATGATTCGACATCACACCGGTGTCGATCAACCCGACGATGACTCCGTCACCCTGACTGATAGGCCAAACCCTGGTGTCCGCCCCGTAGCTTCTGAGCGGCCACTGCGCATCGCGAACGCTATCCGCATGTGCAGGCATCACGCCTGATCCCCACAACATTGCACCTGCAGCCAGTACAGCCGCAATGCGCATCGGTTGTTTGCTCGCCATGCCCTGTCACCCCAATCATCGAAGCAGCCGCCCGCGACCCCGAGGTCGCGGAGCGGCTGTCAGCTCGGACCACTAGTTGGCAGCTGGGTTATTCCACCACGTTGGGGTTGACGGTCTGTCCGGGCGCCCAGGTCTCCTCGTCCTCGACGAGGTAGTCCGGACGCTCCTTCCCCTGCTTCTTGTCCTTCTTGCCGGCCTGCGTTCCTCCAGGCATACCGTGCGACTGCCCTGCTGTCCCCGAGCCGCCTTGCCCGCGGGCCCGGCCGAGGCCCGAGCCGCCTTCGGTGAAGGCCTGCTTGCCTGTCCCGCCGCTTCCGGACTCGCCCACCAGGCCGCCTCCCTTGCGCACAAGGCCCGATGAAGCTCGCCGATCTGAACCCGCTCCGCCACCGGAGGCCCGACCAAGGCCGTTGTGGCCATCCATGCCACCTGCTCCGAAGCCTGCCGTGCCACCCCGAGCGGAACTACCACCCGCACCGGCCGCTCGGCCTGTGCCGCCTCCGGCCCCTCCGTTTAGTCCCTTCTGGCTCCCCGTGGAGCCGGTCCCCCTGGCGGCGCCGCTCCCACTGGTGGTGTTGCCACCCTTGAGGTCGAGCCCTCCGGAAATGCCGCCGCCCGCGTGGCCGTTCGAACCCGGTCCCAGGCCTCCGCCCGCCCCACCCGGAGTGAACACCCCGGTCTTTCCTCCAGGACTCCCGACATGCACACCGTCGATACCGGTGCCGGGGCTGGTGGCCACAGGAGATTTCGAGCTGTTTGAGGGGTTGGCGGTGCCGCCCTTGATCCCGGGATCCGCCGGGCCCGGCGAGGCGGCCTTGGGTGACGAAGGAGATCCGGTGAGGCGCGGCCCAGAGGACCGCTGCGACGGGGCAACGCTTCCCCCGGGCTGGCCGGAACCCGCAAGTCCCATCCCGCCGCCCATGATCAGGGCGCCGAGGGCCCCAGTGCCACCGGAGTCGGGCGGCTGCAAGTCTTCGACGTCGTTGCTGACATCCAGTTTCTTGGGAGGCTTCAGGTAGTTCGTCGTCGCCCGGTACTTGCTGGCGAGGGTCTCCATGACCGCTACCGCCTGGGCCTTCTTCTCGTCGGTGACGGCGGTGCGGGTGTCCTCGTCGTCGACGCCGACGGTGGTCTTGGCGGTGTCGCTGATGGCGTCGCCGGCCTTGTCGAGCCAGCTGGGCTCCTCGGGCATGTCCCGCTTGGCGGTGTCGATGGCCTCGGACATCATCTGCATGGCCGCCGCGGCGTCGTTCGCGTATGCGGCCGCGTTGTTGACCGCGTTCGCGAGCTTCGTCATCTTCGAGTAGAAGGCGTCGCTCGTCGAGCCCTCCCAGGAGGAGGTGGCGTCGGCGGATGCGACGTTCAGCGCGGTGCGGATCTGCTTGAGGGTCTCGGTGGCCTTGCGCCAGGGGTCTCCGGCGGCCATGACGCCGCCGGAGTCCATGGACTGCACCATGCTGCGCATGTCGCCGTGGCTGTAGCCGTGGAAGTTTGTGTACTCACTCATTGTCGGACGCCTTCCGTCCCCGTCCCGAAATCGGCCTCGTGCCTGCGGTCCCGCCCGGGACCGTGATCGCTACCACGACGGCTTCGGCTCTCCGCTGCCCGACGGCGACGAGGTGCTCGCCGGGGAGGTCGGGGATGCCGTGCCGCTCGGCCGGGGGTGTGAGCCGGCCGTGGTGGTGTTGTACGTGACCTGGCTGGTGGTGGAGGGGTTGCCGACCGACCAGCCGTCGGAGCCGACCTTGAGGGTGCGCGAGGTCTCGTGCTCCTGCTCCTCGTAGTTGACCGCCGTCAGGTCCGCCTTGCGCTGTGCCTCGTCGATCGCGTCGTAGAGCGCGTTGAGGACGTCGCGGAGCCCGTCCCGCATCTGCTCGTACCTGTCGTGGAGCGCCTGCGCTTCCGGGAAGTTGCCGAAGGCGTTCGAACCGACGCCGCTCTGGCCGTGCACCCGTGTGCCGTCCGCCGCGGTCTGGAACTCGCCGAGCAGTCCTCGGACCTGCGTGGCGAACGCCCTCAGGCCGTCGACCTCCACGCGGTAGCCGGCGCCGGAGCCGCCGGTTGATCCGGTCCCCGTGCTCACGTCGTTGTACCTCCCCCGTACCGGTGTGGCGGGCTGGTCTGGTGCCGTCCGCCGCCGCTCACTCGCCGTTGCCAAGCTTCAACCCATATGTCTAACACATGCGACGCGCTGTCAGAACGGGGGCTCGTGTCCCAACCGTCGTCCGCTGCGCGGGTTTGCCGGTGTCAGGGGTGTCTACCTGTGGGTTCCCGGCGGCGGGGTGCCGTATGCCTGCTGGGCCTCGGCCAGGCGGCGCCGGCAGAGGGAGTCCGCGTGGCGGGTGGTCTCGGGGAGCCGGTAGGCGGGGGCGAGGGCGAGGGTGGTGGCGACGGCTTCGGGGAGGCCGATGCGGTGGCCGACGGAGACGAAGACCGGTTTCACACCGCGACGGGTGCGGACGGCCCGGCCGACCTCCTCGGTGCCGTCGAGCAGCGGGGACCAGGATCCGCGCTCGGCGTCGGGCTGGTGGTGGGTGAAGGTGAAGGGGGTCTTGGCGACGCCGATGGTGGCCAGGCCGGTGAGGACGCCCAGGTGGCTGGCGAGGCCGAGGCGGCGGGGGTGGGCGAGTCCGTAGCCGTCGCAGACGACGAGGTCGGGGGTGGCCCTCAGGTCGGCCAGGGCGTCGAGGACGGCGGGGAGTTCGCGGAAGGCGAGCAGTCCGGGGAGGTAGGGGAAGGCGATCCGCCCGGTCGCGGTGGTCTGTTCGACGACTTCCAGGGTCGCGAGGTCGAGCAGCACCGCGGCGGCCACGACGAGGTCCCGGTCGTCGTCGTAGGCGACGTCGACGCCCGCGACGAGCGCGCCGTCGGCGGCCTGCGGGGCGGGCCCGACCGGGACGACCAGCGGGCGCAGCCGTTCCTGTTCTGCGCGCGCCTCGGCCTCGTCGGCCGGCCAGTCGGCGGGTACGGGCATGGTTCCCCCAGGGTGGTACGGGTTCGGCGGTCTTCGTGGACACCGTACCGAGCCGCGCCGACGGGCCGGACCCGAGCGCGTCGCCCCCGCTTCGGCGGGCCGGTATGAGCCCGTGCGCCCCCTCGTGCTTCTGCATATGCCCGGATCGGCCGATTAGGCTGATGAGGCTGGACTTACCGACCTACCGTCATGGGTAGTTCCTCAGTACGGACGCCCACCCTCCCGCGCGAAGGACTGACCGCCATGCCGCGCCCCACCACCGCCCAGCTCAGCACCGGCATTCTGATCGTCGTCGCCACCACGGTGGCCCTGCTCGCCGTCTCCGGTTCGTCCGGGGTGTTCGAGGTCGCGGTGCTGGTGGCGTTCGCCATCGCGCTCGGGACGCTCACCACGGCGTTGCTCATGTCGGTGGCCGCGCAGCGCCGGCCGGCCGCCGAGTCGGGGCTCGGCGAGCCTTCCGGGGTGGCGCGGCCGGAGTACGCCCGGCAGGGCTGACCGGGCCGGCGGCGGTCGGCCGGGCCGTCAGGCGGTCGAGATGACGACGGTCTTGGCGGCCTTGTCGTGGATGCACTGCCGGTACGGCTTGTCGAAGACGCCGAAGAACCCGTCGACCGGCCACCACAGTCCGCCGCAGCAGATCACGGCGGGCAGGACGAACGTCGCCGATCTGATCCACCCGGCGTTGGGCGTGGGGGTGCTGCCGTCGATGAGCATGGCGACCCTGAGGTGGAAGAGCTTCTTGCCGACGGTCTGGCCGTCCCGGCTGAGCATCAGGCCCTCGTAGACCAGGAAGAAGGCGTAGCCGAGCCAGATCGGCCCGATCCAGCCGTTCTGCCGGCCGAGGTCGGAGAAGGGCAGCGACACCACGACGGCGAGGGCCTCCATCATCGCGAAGTCGAGCACCTTCGCGATGATGCGGTTGGGCCAGGTGGCGAGCGGTGGCATGCCCGGCACCGGGCCTGTGCCCGACTCCGCGTACGGGCCGGTGGCGGGCGGCGGAGGGGCCGCGCCGTACGGGGAGCCGTGGGGCGTCCCCGGTGCACCGGGGGGTGCTCCGTAGGGGGCGCCGTAGCCCGGCGGGGTGCCGTAGGGACTCTCGCCCGGGGGTGGGGGCGGCGGGGGCGTGCCGGGTGGGTCGGACGGCGCACCTGACGGCGTACCCGCCTGCGGGGGCTTGTCGAAGGAGGGCTTGTCGCCCCCCTCCTGCTCGTTGCCTGAGGGGTCGGAGGTGCTCATGACCCGAGTAGAACATCGGAAATACTACGGCGTTGGGATATTTCGTCCGTTTTTGATGCGTTTCACGGTCGGACGATCCGTCAACGCCCGTCAGGCGCGCACCACTCTGGTCCGGCCGGCGCGGTCCTGCAGGCCCCGCCGGGCCCTCCGGTCGAGCAGCGGCCAGAACAGGCCGAGGACCAGCACGGCGGCGAGCTGGCCGACGATCCAGCGGAGCAGCGAACGGGCGGGGCGCGGCGGCTTCGGGCGGGTCCGGCCGGCCGGGCCCTTCGCGTCGACCACCCTGATCCCGGCGATCCGCTTGCCGAAGGTCTGGCCGGTGCGGGCGGTCGGCAGGACCTCGTACAGGACGCCCAGCAGCACCAGCAGGCCGAGGAGTGCGGCCGCCTTGCCGACGACCACCGAGTCGACCATCCACACCTGGACCGCCCGGCCGGTGAGGTACGAGCGGAGCTGGGCCTGGTCGAGCTTGAGCTGAAGGTGGTCGACCGTGGACGCTGCGAGCGGGACCGCCGCCGCGGCGCCGACGACGGCGACCACGACCGTGTCGATCGCCCGGGCGACCAGGCGCCGGCCGAGCCCGGCGGGCGGCAGCGCCACGGGCCTGCGCACGGCGGGCTTCGCGGCTACGGGCTTCGCGGCGGCAGCCTTGGCAGCAACAGGCTTCGCGGTGGCGGCCTTGGCGACGGCAGGCCCGGTGACGGCGGCCTTGGCCGCGCCGGACCCGGGAGCAGCGCGTTCGGCAGTGGCGCGTTCGGCAGCGGCGGGCCGCGCGGCCGCCGGCTCGGCGACCACCGGCTCGACCTTCGTCGCAGCGGGCCCGGCACTCCGCGGCCCGGGCGCGGCGGGCGACGAAGCCGGGGCGGCGGCCGGGGCGGGCGACGAAGCCGGCACGGGCGGTCTGACGGTGCCGGGTAACACGGCCGCGGGCCCGGCCTCCGACGTGGCAGCATCCTCCGCCGTCTCCGCTCCCTCGGTGCCCAGCACTCCCCAGGACACCCACCGCGGCGCCGTCCCGGTCTCCAGCAGCCCGCGCTGCGCCGTGGGGTCGGCCCGCCAGCCGAATCCCTCGGGGCCCCGGACGCCGCCGCCGGGCGCGACGGCGAGCGGGCCCGGCGGTACCGGTTCCAGACCGGTGCCCACGCCCTGCCCGGGCACATCGACCGGCGGCCGGTGCGGCTCGACCAGCGCCCGTGGCCGCAGTTCGAGCTCCGCCTGCGGGGCCATGGTGAACGCGGCGCCCGCCCCGGTCTGGTCGAGGAAGACCGGCCCGGTCTCGTCGGCGGCACGCCGCGCCTCGGGTTGCGGGTGTCCGGCGCCCCCGGGCGGCCCCGGGACGGCCGGCGGCGGCATGTGGCGGGGCGGGGCGACCGGCGGGGCCTGCCGGGCGGCGAAGTGCGGCGGTGCCAGGTACTCGCCCTCGGCGGGGGCCCGCCGGCTGGTGCCGGGCACCCAGGCGGTTCCGCCCCAGTACCGGACGAAGCCGGGGATGGAGGGGTCTGGGTAGTAGCCCGGCGTCGGGCCGGCGGCCGTGTCCGCGCCGGCGGCGAATGGCCGGTCCGTCATCCGTGCTTCCTTCGCGCCCGCACCGGGCCGGATCGAGTGGCGCAGGCGGAGAGTCGCCATGCAGTCACAAAGGGTAGTACCTTCGCCGCGCGCTCTGCCGGGTTCGACGGAAAAGAACCCCCGGGAATGTGTGTAAGAGATCCTGTCCACCGTCCTCTCTCCCGGTGGAGGGGCTGAGCGGCAGCCGCTCCGGAAGCGGAGAGGAACACGGTCATGGAACGGTCCGTCAGTGTGGTGGAGCAGGAGCTCGACCTCGACCTGGTGCTGTCGCCCGAGCGCAGCGTGCCCGTCCCGGCCCGGCTGTCGTACGGGAGCCACGACCCGTTCGCGGTGCACATCACCTTCCACCTCGACACCGGGACGCCGGTGACCTGGGTGTTCGCCCGGGAGCTGCTGGTGGAGGGCACCTTCCGCCCGTGCGGGCAGGGCGACGTACGGATCTGGCCGACCCGCTCGGGCCGACGAAGCGTGCTGTGCATGGCGCTCAGCTCGCCGGCCGGGGACGCGCTGCTGGAGGCGCCGCTGGCGATAGTGGCGTCCTGGCTGGAGCGTGCGCACCGGCTGGTACCGCCGGGGGCCGAGCTGGGGGCGCTGGACCTGGACGGCTCGCTCGCCGACCTGCTGGCGTGAGCCCGGGTCGGTACCGGGACCCGGGCCCGGTCGGCGGCCCGCGGCGGGCGGCGCGCCCTCAGGCCTGCTGCGGCTCGCGCGGCTGCTCGTCGGCCGGCGTGTCGGAGCCGGCCGCGCGGTCCCGGCGCTGCTGCGGCAGCTGGAGCAGCGGTGCGCCGGCCGCCCGGCGGCGGGCGGTGACCCGGAGCGCGCCGAGGGCCAGGAAGCAGATTCCGACGAGCGGGTAGACGTCCGCCGGGAGCTGGTGGAGCAGCGGCAGGTGCAGGTCGAGGTCACCCTTGTGGGGGACGACCCACATGCCGAAGGACAGGAAGGCGAGCAGGGTCGCGCCGAAGATCGGCCGCCAGCGCAGCCGCCGGACGGCGGTGGGGCGGGAGTGCTCGTGCGCGGCCTCGGCGGCGAGCAGGACGAGCATCGGCACGCACCACACCCAGTGGTGGGTCCAGCTGATCGGGGAGATCAGCACGGCCGTGACGGCGGCGCAGCAGACGCCCCAGGCCTCGGCGCGCGGCGTCCAGCGGCCGCTGCGGTGGGCCCAGCCGGCGACGGCCAGGCCGGCCAGCGCGACGGTGGCACTGGCCAGGGTGGCCAGGGTGCCGGGGTCGGCGCTGTGCAGCAGGCGGGCGACGGCGCCGCGGACGGACTGGTTGTCGACGATCTCGGTCTTGCCGACCCGGGTGGAGTCGTAGAGGTACTTGGTCCAGAAGCCCCAGGTGGCGTCGGGCAGGACGGCCGCGCCGAGGGCGAAGGTGGCGAGGAAGGTGAAGCCGGCCACGAAGGCGGCCCGGACCCGGCCGGTGATCAGCAGGTAGACGGCGAACAGGCCGGGGGTGAGCTTGATCCCGGCGGCGATGCCGATGGCGACGCCCTTGCTGCGCCTGCCGTCGGGGCGGGTGAGGTCCCAGAGGATCAGGCAGGCGAGGACGAGGTTGATCTGCCCGTAGCGCAGCGTGGTGAAGACCGGCTCCAGCCAGACGCCGAGGCCGGCGACCAGCACCACGCCGATCGGACGCAGCTCCCGGCGCGGCCAGCCGACCAGCTTGAACGACAGGTGGGCGAGCAGCCCGATCAGGACGACGTTCCCGGCGGTGATGGCGACCCGCAGGAACCCGACGCCGAACCAGGTGGTCGGCACGAAGAGCATCGCGGCGAACGGCGGGTAGGTGGCGGGCAGGTTCCACTCGGTGACGCGCAGCGCGTACAGGTCGCGGCCGTCCGCGACGGCGGCGCCCTCGGCCCGGTAGACGATCATGTCGACCATCGAGGTGCCGACGAAGTGCCGCACGGTGGCGTAGCCGAGCAGTGAGAACAGGGCCAGCGCGGTGGCGAGGGCGAGCGGGCGGCGCGGGGCCTGGCGCAGGGCGGCCAGCGGCGCCGTGAACGGGCGGCGCCAGGCTGCCGGGGCAGGGGGCTGCTCGGGGCGCCGCGGGGGCGTCCTGCGTTCCTCTTGCACCGTGCTCACGTCGTGCTCCGTCCGCTGGTGGGGCCAGCCTGCGACCTTACCGGAACGGGCCCCGCGGGCCACCTGCCGTGCGGGCGGCGCGGACCGGCCGCGGGCGGTGCGCCGGCCCGCTCCACGGCGCTGCCCCCGGGACGGTGGCGGTGTCCCGGGGGCAGCGGTGCGGCGGGTGGTCAGCCGTTGTACGAGCCGAGCGCCCGGGTGAAGTCGAGCGGCTGCTGGGCGATGCTGCTGCAGGTCGCGTCGGCGAAGCCCTTGGCGCCGCCGGGGCAGGCCTTGTCGCGGGTGCCGGACCACATCGAGAGCCAGGCGAGGTGCTTGGTCTTGGCGAAGTCGGCCAGCTGGGTCGCGTCGGCGACGGTGAAGACCTCGGTGGCGACGTCGTTGACACCGATCATCGGGGTGACCGCGACCTTGCCCCAGGCGGCGCTGTCGCTGACCCCGAGCACGCTCTTGACCTGCGCCTGGGTGGCCGTGGCGGCGTCGATCGCGTACTTGCCCATCCGGCCCTGCGGGTTGGGCGCGACGCCGTCGCCGAAGTCCATCGCCATGATGTTCACGGCGCCGATCTCGACCCCCGCGCTCTTCGCGCCGGCGACCAGGTTGATGCCGTCCTGGGTGAGGCCGGTGGGCAGGGCCGGCAGGGTGAAGGAGACGTCCAGCGCCTTGCCCTTGGCGGCGGCGTTCTTCTGGAGCTGGACGATGGCCTGGGCGCGGCGGCCGTTGGCGGCGGCGTCGGCGATCGCGCCGCCCTCGATGTCGAAGTCCAGCCGGTCGAGCCCGTAGGCGTCGACGGCCTTCTGGTAGGCGGCGGTCAGCTCGGCGGTGGAGGAGCAGGCCAGGGCGAGCTCGCTGCCGTTGGCGCCGCCGAAGGAGGCCCGGACGTCGCCGCCGATCGCCCGCAGGGCGCCGATCTGGGAGGCGACCGCGTCCGCGGCGAGGTCGGAGACGCCGCCCCACTTGGGGGTGCAGCCGCCACCGGAGACGACGAAGGCGAGGTTGAAGTTCTTCACCCCGCTCGCCTTGGCGGTGGCGACCAGGTCGTACGGCGGGTAGAGCGAGGTGTCGACGTACGGGGCGAAGCGGGCGCCGGTGACCGGCGTGGGCGTGCCGGTCGCGGTCGGGGTGGGGGTGGGCGTGGGGGTCGGCTTGGGCGAGGCCGTGGCGGTGGGCTTGGGCGAGGCGGTGGAGGAGCTCGGGGACGGGCTCGGTGCGGGGGTGGTGGGCGCGGTGGTGGGCCGTCCGGAGGGGGTGGGTGCCGGTCCGTTGCCCGCGGTGCAGGAGACGTTGTTGATCAGGCAGTTGCCGGGTTCGGCCTGGGCCGCGCCGAAGCCCTGGACCACGAAGCCGACGTCGACCGTGCGGCCCGGCTCGATCCGCTTGTTCCAGTCCTCGGGCTTCACCGTGACGTGCCGGCCGGAGACGGTGAAGCCGGCGTTCCAGAGCGAGGAGACGGTGGCTCCGGCGGGCAGGTCGAAGCTGAGGGTCCAGCCGTCGATCGCGGCGGTGCCGGGGTTGGTGATCACGTACTGGCCGGTGTAACCGCTGTCCCAGGTGCTGGTGCGGCTGTACGCGGCGCCGACCGAGGCGGCGCTCGCCGACGAGGCGAGGGCGACCAGGCCACCGGCGGCGACCGCGGCGGCGACGGCCGAGGCGCCGATCAGCGTGCCCTTGCGGTTGCGGCGGCGGTGTCCGGGGCGGGTGGGCTGGCTCGTCGTCATGGTCGGCGTACCTCCGGGGAATCGACCGTCGTACCCGGGGTCAGCGACCCCGGCGCCGCAGACGCTAGCGAGCGTGGAAGGGACGAATCGGACAGCTGAGGCAGGGGTAGCGCTGGCTTAGGGTCCGGTTAAGGAACTCGCCCCGCGTACCCGCCGCGGGCACCCCGGGACGGCACTCGGCGGGGCGAGCCGTGCCGTTCAGCCCCGGCGGGAGGCGCCGGCGAACCGGGCGCCGCGGCGGCGGGTCCGACGCGGCAGGGCGGACTCCGGGCGGGTCTGGATGCGCAGCCGGATCTCGGCCCCGCCGAGCCCGGCCGAGCGTCCGAGCGCGACGTCGCCGCCGGTGGTCTCGGCGAGCTTGCGGGCGATGTCGAGACCGAGTCCGGTGGAGCCGTCGCCGCCGTGGCCGGTGCCGCGCTCGATCGCGGTGTCGGGGTCGACGAACCCCGGTCCGGCGTCGCCGACCAGGACGATCACCGAGTCGGGGGTGGCCATCAGGTCGACCGAGAAGGCCGTGCCGATCGCCGTGTGCCGGAACACGTTGCCGAGCAGCGCGTCCACGGCGGCGGCCAGGTCGACGCGCTGGACCGGGACCAGGACGGCGCCCTCCGCCCCCGCCAGCTGCCAGGGCCGGCCCTCGTCCTCGGCGAGCGCGGACCAGAAGCCGACCCGCTCGCGGATCACCTCGACCGCGTCGCAGCCGAGCGTGACCGCGGGGGCGTCGTCGGGGGCGCGGCGGGCCGAGCGGATGATCTGGTCGACCTCGCGCTCTAGCTGGGAGACGGCGTGCCGGGTGGCGTCGGCGGCGTCGCCGTCGCCGAGCGAGGCGGCGTTGAGGCGCAGCACGGTGAGCGGGGTGCGCAGCCGGTGGGAGAGGTCGGCGGCGAGTTCCCGTTCGGCGGCGAGCAGGTGGACCACCCGGTCGGCCATGGCATTGAAGGCCTTGCCCGCGTCGCGGAGTTCCTCGGGCGCGTCGGCTCCCGGCCCGCCCTCGACGGGCACCCGGACGGCGAGGTTGCCGGCGCCGAGCGAGCGGGCGGCGGCGGCCAGCCGGCGGGCGGAGGAGACGATCCGGGCGCCCATCCGGTCGGCGACCAGGACGGAGATGGCGACCAGCGCGAGCGCGACCAGCGAGAGCACCAGCCAGGCGGTGGTGACGCCGTGGCTGAGGTCGCCGTCGGCGACGTGCACCTCGACCACCGCGATCCGGCCGTTGTCCACGGCGACGGGCTGGAGCAGGTCGAACCCGCCGGGCACGGCGACCGTGAAGGACCGGCCCTGCCGCTCGACCGTGCCGAGGTCGTCGGGGTTGGCCCGGGCCGTGCCGACCGCGGTGCCGTCCGGGAGGTGGACGGCGAGGCGGTCCCGGGCGCCCGCGTCGGTGGAGGCGATCGCCCGGGTGATGGCGTCCTGGTCGGTGGTGATGGCGAGGGCCGGGCCGAGGGCGGCGGCCTGGCGTTCGGCGGCGGTGAAGGCCCGGTCGCGGGCGGTCTGCTGGACCATCAGGCCGAGCGGGATGAGGAAGGCGAGCGCGACCATGGTGGTGCCGGCCACCGCTGCCTTGATCATGGCCCAGCGCAGCGAGCGGGCGAACCGCCTCACGGCGCGTGCTCCACGGGTGCGGCCGGTGCCTCCAGCCGGACGCCGACGCCGCGGACGGTGTGCAGGTAGCGCGGGCTGGAGGCGGTCTCACCGAGTTTGCGGCGCAGCCAGGACAGGTGCACGTCGATGGTCTGGTCGCCGCCGTAGGTCTGCCGCCAGACCTCGGCGAGGATCTCCTTGCGCGGCACGACCACGCCGGGCCGGGCGGCGAGGAAGGCCAGCAGGTCGAACTCACGCCGGGTCAGGTCGAGCGTCCGCCCGTCCAGGACGGCCTCGCGCCGCTGGGGGTCGATGGCGAGGCCGCCGACGCGCAGAACCTGCGGGGTGGCCGGCCCGCCGGCGCCGAGCCGGCGCAGCACGGCGGCCATCCGGGCCGTCAGATGCTCGCCGGAGAACGGCTTCACCAGGTAGTCGTCGGCCCCGTCGTTGAGCAGCCGGACGATCTCGGCCTCGTCGTCCCGGGCGGTGGAGATGATCACCGGGACGTTGGTGATGCCGCGGATCATCTTGAGCGCCTCGCCGCCGTCCAGGTCGGGCAGGCCGAGGTCGAGGATCACCAGGTCGCAGCCGACCTGGGCCACCTCGCGCAGCGCTTCGAGGGCTGTCCCCACGCTGCGTACCGCGTGGCCCGACTCGGAAAGGTGTCGGATGAGGGCGGATCGGACAAAGGGGTCGTCCTCGACCACGAGCACTGTTGCCATGGCCCTGCACGGTACGGCATCGGCCTCCAATGGTCTGTACCTCGGGGTGCCGAAAACCGGCCGACCGGCGGTTTCTGCAAGGTTCCTTCCGATTGTCAGGGCCACTGACCTGCCGCCCGCCCGGATACGGCAGGATGAGCGGGCGATGCGGAGCCAACTGGTACAACTCGGCGCCTGGACGGCCGCCACCGGGGCAGCGGTGGTGCTGTCCTGGCTCGGCGTGCACGCCGTCCTGGCGGACACGGTGTTCGAGCAGCCGACGGCCGTACCGCTGCCCGCGTCGGCGCCCGCGCCGACCGGACCCGCCGACTCCGAGCCGACGACCGGGCCGACCACCGGGCCCGCGGCCGCCGGTACGGCCTCGCCCGCGGCGGGCGCGAGCGCGGCGCCGAGTTCCCCGGCCGCCGCCGCCTCGCCCGGTCGGACGCCGAGCCGGACGCCGAGCCCGAGCTCGTCCGTGCGCAGCTACCTGGTGCCCGGCGGGCGGGTGGCGCTGGACATCCGCGAGGACCGGGCGGAGCTGGTCTCGGCGACCCCGGAGTCGGGTTGGCAGATGCAGGTCTGGAACGGCGACCACTGGATGCGGATCGACTTCTCCCATCCGGACGGCACCAGTTCGGTGTTCGTCACCTGGAACGGCCATCCGCCGATGGTGCAGACCGTCCCCGCCGCCGGGTGAGTGACCCGGCGTCACGGGTGCAGCGAGGTGGTCGGCGGCCGTACGCGGTCCGGCACCCGGGTGAAGCCCGGCAGGTACGGGCCGCCGTACCCGGTCCGGTCGACCAGGGTGTGGCGGGCGGCCCCCGCGGTGGCGATGACGGCGAGTACCACGGTGCCGTTCGGGTCGGTGAGCTCGTACGGCTCGGTGAGGGCGGTGGCGCCGCGGTCGACCGCGTAGTCGAAGGCGGCGTAGGCGTCCGGGACGCGCAGCGAGAGGTCGACGATGCCCTCGCCGTGGCGGGCGAGGTGATCGGCGATCAGGCGGCCGTGCCCGGTGAGGACTTGGACCACCGAGGTCAGCACGTAGCGGGCGGGGCCGGTCTCGAAGACGTAGGCTCGGGTCTCCGGGTTGCCGTTCTCGGGCCCCGAGTAGGCGGTACATCGCATGGCGAGGGTGGCGGAGTAGTAGTGCGCGGCCTTCCGTGCGTCGTGCACGGCGAGCACGACGGCGTCCGGGCCGGTGATCGGACGGAAGTCGTCGGCGGGTTCCTGGGCGAGTGGTGCGGCGAAGATCTCGGTCAAGGCGCTCCTCCCCGGTCGCCCGCGGCTCGGCGTGGGGGTCGGGCCACGGGGTGTGGAGGGAGACTGGCCCTCGGCGGATCGATGCGCAACTGTTCCGATTCCTCCTGGGCAAGGTGCCCGTCGCCGCCCGAAAATGGCCGCAGCAGCTGGACAGTTTGCCCACCGGACGGAGCCGCCGTGCACTCCCCCAATGACGCGATCGACGCGCTCGACGGAAAGCTGATCAGGCTTCTCAGCGAGGAGCCACGGATCGGCGTGCTCGAGTGCTCCCGCAGGCTCCAGGTGGCCCGCGGGACGGTGCAGGCCCGGCTGGACCGGCTGCAGGCCCGGGGGGTGATCGGCGGGTTCGGCCCGCAGGTGGACCCGGCGGCGCTGGGGTACCCGGTGACCGCCTTCGCCACCCTGGAGATCTCGCAGGGTCAGGGGGTGGACGTCCGGGCCCACCTGATCGCCGTGCCGGAGGTGCTGGAGCTGCACACCATCACCGGGCAGGGCGACATGCTGGTCCGGATCGTCGCCCGGTCCAACGCGGACCTGCAGCGGGTGATCGACCGGGTGGTGGGCTTCGACGGGATCGTCCGGGCCTCGACCGCGATCGCCCTGGAGAACCCGGTGCCCTACCGGGTGCTGCCGCTGGTGGAACAGGCCGCCCGGGAGTGAACGGCGGGGCGGCTCCCCCACCGGCTCAGCAGGTCGGGACGGTACCGCCCTCGGCCAGCGCGTTCAGGGCCGCGACCGACTCCCCGACGGTGGTGACCGGCACCAGCCGCAGGCCCTCCGGGAGGTTCACCTTGGCGTCCGAGCACTCCTGGGCGGGCACCAGGAAGACCGTGGCGCCGTCCCGGGCCGCGGCCTGGGTCTTCAGCGGCACCCCGCCGACCGCGCCGATCTTCCCGTCCGCGTCGACGGTGCCGGTGCCGGCCACGGTGTGCCCCGCGGTGAGGTCCCCGCCGCGGCCGTTCCCGGAGAGCTTGTCGATGATCCCGAGGGTGAGCATCTGACCGGCGCTCGGGCCGCCGATGTCGCCCAGGTCGACCTTGACCTTGACCTGCTCCGGGGAGAGGTGGAGGTAGTTCAGCGCGGCCGCGGTCGCCGAGTCCTGGGACTCGGTCATCTGCCGGGCGGTCTCCTGCTCGGCGTCGGCCGGGTCGGGCTCGGGGTAGACGAGGTCGGTGGGCACCACCGCCTCGTCCTCGTTCAGCCAGCCGTCGAGCGCCCGGCGCAGGCTGATCCGCTCGCCCGCGTTGGTCGCCGAGATGGTGGTCGCGCGGAGCTGGCCGTCGGTCACCCGGACGGGCGCACCGGTGATGGTGAGCACCGGCCGGCCCTGGTAGGTACCGAGAGTGTCGGCCGTCACCCCGGGCTGGGTCAGTGTGAACGGCAGCGGCGCGAACGCGGCGACCGCGAACAGCGCGACGACCAGTGCGCCGCACAGGCCCAGGGCGCGGGTCTTGGGAGCGGTGAGGGCCGGGGGCAGCTTCACAGGGGACACACCTTCACAGGAGACACATCCCGCATCAAAACACACCCGGCCCGTCCGGTGGGCACTACCTCAGGGCGTCGGCGACCTCGGTCGCGGCCTCCACGACCCGCGGGCCGACCCGCTCGGGCACCAGTCCGTTGAGCATCACCACGCCGACACTGCCCTCGATGCCGCTCAGTCCGAGCAGCGCCGCCGCGGCGCCGCTGGCACCCGACTGCTCCTCCGCGTGGGTGACGACGAAGCCCTGCTCGGGCCGGCGCTGGCTGGGGAAGGATCGGGCCTCCAGGATCGCCCGGCCGGCCGCGCTCTCGCTCAGCGGGTGGCGCAGGCCGGTCCGGTACGCGACGTGGAAGTCCGTCCAGGTCGGCTCGACCACCGCCACCGCCAGTGCCTCGCTGCCGTCCACCAGGGTGAGGTGCGCGGTGGCGCCGAGGTCCTCGGCGAGGCTGCGCAGCGCGGGCAGCGCCGCCTCGCGCAGCAGCGGGTGCACGCGGTGTGCCAGGCGCAGCACCCCGAGGCCGACCCGGGCCCGGCCGCCGATGTCCCGGCGGACCAGCCCGTGCTGCTCCAGGGTGGCCAGCAGCCGGTAGACCACGGTGCGGTTGACCGCCAGGCGGGCGGCCAGTTCGGTCACGGTCAGTCCCCGCTCGGAGTCCGCGAGCAGTTTCAGTACCCGGACACCTCTGTCCAGGGTCTGGGAAGTCTCAGCAGTCACGACGCGCATGTCCTTTCCGCGGCGGTCGCCGGTCCGACGAGGTGCCGGTACCGGGACGGAGGTGTCGCGCGCGAGTGGGTGTCCGCGCTGGAAGCCACGTCCCGGCGCCATTGCCGGGCGGATAGCTCTGCGGTGCTCTCCCGGGTCGGGGTGGTCGGTTCGAGAGAGCGTGGAGGAAAAGTAGTGAACGGGAGGCTCGCTGCGGAAGGCCTTGTCCAAAATCCGATCCGGATCGTCGCGCTACCGAGATCAAATTCCGGCCAAAATCCCCCATAACATCTGGCAATTTCCGCTCGTCAGTTCGAGCAAGTTCGGAGTCCGGACAGTACGGAGTGCCAGCACCCGCTCCCAGCCGACTCCCAGCCGGCTCCCAGCCTGGAACGGAGAACGCCCGGCGGCCGATGGCCGCCGGGCGTTTCACCCGCCGTCGTGCCGACTGCGGCACTCGGGAATTCCCCCCCCCGGAGGGCGGATACGACTCAGGAGGCGGTGGCCCACTCCCTGATCTTGGCGATCCGGGCCTTCAGCTGATTCGCCGTCGCCTGGGCGGTGAGCGGTCCGCCGCACTGGCGGCGCAGCTCGTTGTGGACGGTGCCGTGCGGCTGGCTGGTCCGGTGGTGCCAGGCGGCCACCAGCGCGTTGAGCTCCTTGCGCAGCTCGCGCAGCTCCTGGTGGGTGACCACCGGACGCTGCTCGGCCGGGAGCTCGATCAGGTCGGCCTCCTCGGCGGGCTTCGCCTTGCTGCGCTGGATCTGCCGGTGCTGGCGCTTCTGCAGCAGCATCTGGACCTGGTCCGGCTCCAGCAGGCCCGGGATGCCGAGGTAGTCCTCCTCCTCCTCGCTGCCCGGGTGCGCCTGCATGCCGAACTCCATGGCGTTGTACAGCACCCGGTCGAAGACCGCGTCGGAGCCCAGCGCCTCGTACGAGAACTCCTCGCCGCCGGCCGTGTCGGGGCCGTCGTTGGCCTTCTCGGCCTCGGCGAGCAGGCGGTCCTCCTCGTCGAAGAGGCCCTCGCCCTCCTTCTTCGGGCGGTCCAGCACGTGGTCGCGCTGGACCTCCATCTCGTTGGCGAAGCCGAGCAGCATCGGGATGGTGGGCAGGAAGACGGAGGCGGTCTCGCCGCGCTTGCGGGCCCGCACGAAGCGGCCGACGGCCTGCGCGAAGAACAGCGGGGTGGAGATCGAGGTGGCGTACACGCCGACGGCCAGCCGGGGCACGTCGACGCCCTCGGACACCATCCGGACGGCGACCATCCAGCGGGAGTCGCCGGCCGCGTAGTCGGAGATCCGCTTCGAGGCCTCGGCCTCGTCGGAGAGGACCAGGGTGGGCTTCTCGCCGGTGAGCTCGCGCAGGATCTTGGCGTAGGCGCGGGCCACGTTCTGGTCGGTGGCGATCACCAGGCCGCCGGCGTCCGGGATGGCCTTGCGGACCTCGGTGAGCCGCCGGTCCGCGGCGCTCAGCACGTTCGGGATCCACTCGCCCTGCGGGGCCAGCGCGGTGCGCCAGGCCTGGGCGATCAGGTCCTTGGTCATCGGCTCGCCGAGCCGGGCCTCCAGCTCGTCACCGGCCTTGGTGCGCCAGCGCATGTTGCCGCTGTAGGAGAGGAAGATCACCGGGCGCACGACATGGTCGGCCAGCGCGTGCCCGTAGCCGTACGTGTAGTCGGCGACGGACTTGCGGATGCCGTCGCTGCCCGCCTCGTACTGCACGAACGGGATCGGGTTGGTGTCCGAGCGGAACGGCGTGCCGGTGAGCGCGAGCCGCCGGGTGGCGGGCTCGAAGGCCTCGGCACAGGCCTCGCCCCAGGACTTGGAGTCACCGGCGTGGTGGATCTCGTCCATGATCACGAGGGTCTTGCGGGCCTCGGTGCGGTTGCGGTGCAGCATCGGGTTGACGCCCACACCCGCGTAGGTGACCACGATGCCGTGGTACTCCCGGGAGAGCGGGCCCGAGGAGTACGCCGGGTCCAGCTTGACGCCTATCCGGGCGGCGGCCTCGGCCCACTGCTTCTTCAGGTGCTCGGTCGGGGCGACGACGGTGATCTGCTGCACCAGGTGGTTGTGCAGCAGGTACGAGGCGAGGGTCAGGGCGAAGGTGGTCTTTCCCGCGCCCGGGGTCGCGACCGCGAGGTAGTCGCGCGGCTGCTTCTCGATGTACCGGTCCAGAGCACCCTGCTGCCAGGCCCGCAGCTTGCCGGCCGTGCCCCAGGGGGCACGGCCGGGGAAGGCCGGGGACAGGTGCGACGCGGCCGTGGTTCCGGCCGGGCGGCTGGGTGCGTTCGAATCGGTGTGCGAGAACAGGGGGGCCATCGGGGAGGCGGCAGTACTCACGGTCTCCGGAAGGGGTTCGTCGCAGGTCAGGGCGTTTTTCAGCCCCCGGCCCACTGGCGGTCGGCGGTCGTACAACCCGCCCAGCCTACCGGCCCGCCGACCTCACCCGGCCTCGCCGCGCTCGTACAACTCCCTCAACCGGTGGGCGATCCCGGTCACATCGGCGAGCTCCCCCGCCGCCACCTCGACCACCAGCCGGTACGCCTCGGCCTGGTCCACCGCGGCCATGTCGGCGCCGTGCAGGTCCAGGAAGACGACCGTGCCCATCCAGGCCGTCCGCTTGTTGCCGTCGACGAACGGATGGTTGGCGGCGAGGCCGTGCAGCAGGGCCGCGGCCTTCTCGAACCGGCCCTCGTACGCCTCCACGCCGAACATCTCGGAGCGCGGCCGGTGCGTGGCCGAGGCCAGCAGGCCGGGCTCGCGGACGCCCATCTCGCGCCCCTGGCAGGCGTGGGCGGACAGCTCCAGCACGTCCGGTACGTCCAGGTACCTCATTCGCCCAGCCTCCGCAGCAGCTCGGCGTGGCAGGCCGCGTACTTGGCGCCGAGGCGGCGCACCTCCTCGCGGTGGCGCCGCGCGTCCTCCTCGGGGACCGGCGCGGGCAGGGGCTGAGACTGCGTGTCCATCCCGCGATGGTAGGGGCCCGGACGACCGCCGCGACAGCGCGTTTCGGGCACGCCACCCCCGGCCGCCCGGGTGAAGTTCGGACCATCCGACCGCAATTCCCCCGACATCCGGTTTGATGTGACCTGGATCACTCCAGAAAGGGCGAAAAGCCGCGTAACACCGACCGCCCTCCGGACTCCCACTGATCCGGAGCCACATCGGCCACATACGCCACGCGGCTCGCACAGACGCTTCATCGGGAGGAAGAAACATGTCCGGTATGACGGCAACCGTGGAACAGGTCGTCCAGGCCCGCCTGATCATCAGCACCCGGCGCTCCGCCCTGCTGCCGGTCACCCTGCGGTACCACGCGGACGACCCGCTCGCCGTCCGGATGGTCTTCCCCGCCGAGTACTCGCTGGACGACGCCGGCGAGCCGCACCGCCCCGGCGAACCCGGCAGCACCGGCGGCGCCGCCGAGCCGGACCCCGACGCCGGGCCCGGTGTCGAGTGGGTCTTCGCCCGCCGGCTGCTGGCGGCCGGGCTCGACGAGCCGGCCGGCCCCGGCGACGTCCACGTCCGGCCTGCCGCCGACCGCCGGACCGCGGTGGAGCTGCGGGCCCCGGAAGGCGTCGCCCTGCTCCACTTCACCACCCCGGACCTCCGGCGCTTCCTGTGGCGCAGCCACCTGGCCGTCCCCGAGGGCGAGGAGACCCTGAACCTGGACCCGGACCGCGAGCTGGCCGAACTGCTGGGCTGAGCGGCCGTCGCGGGCCTGGGCCGCCACCGGAGCGGCTCAGGCCGAGAGCCTGCGCATCAGCCGGACGCCCTGGGCCGGCGTCAGGTGCGGCAGGTAGGCCTTGCCGATCGCCCGGGTGATGCTGCCCAGCGCGGCCGGGTCCGGGTAGACCATGTACATCGGCCGGTACTCGGGCTGGAACTTGGCCTTGAACGCCAGCAGCGAGCGGAAGCCGTACACCGGCTCCAGCACCTTGCCCATCCAGTCCAGCATCCGCTGCAGCGCGGTCGGCGGCTCGCCCCGGTCGGAGCGGGCCAGCGGAGCACCGGAGAGGCTGAGGAACTCCGCCCCCTCCTCCTTGAAGCCCAGCGCCGCGGACGCGATCAGGAACTCCATCACCCCGCGGAACCCCTCGGACCGGCGCCGCATGAAGTCCAGCGTCCAGCCGACCGGTTCGCCGTCCCGGTAGACCGGCATCCAGCTGGTGAGACCGTGCACCGTCCGGTCCGCGTCCACCGCCACCAGCATCCGCACCGCGGGGTCGGCCAGCTCGGGCAGGCCGCCCAGGGTGAAGCCCATCTCCGGCAGGCCCTTGTCCGAGACCCACTCCTCCGAGATGGCCTGGATCTGGTCCCGGACGGCGATCGGGGCCTCGTGGTACGTCCACCACTCGGCCGTGAAGCCCTGCTTGCCCGCCTTGTTCAGCGAGGTGCGGATGTCCTGCCACTTCTTGCCGGTGAAGGCCAGCTCGGGCAGGGCCACCACGGTGTCCTCGGCGACCTGCAGCGAGCGCCAGCCGAGCTCCTCGGCCTGCTCCAGCGTCTCGGTGGTGACGCTGTAGAAGCAGGGCGTCCAGCCCCGCGCGTCGCAGTAGCGGGCGAACCCGGCCACCGCCCGCCGCCGGGCCGCCGGCTCGCCGAACGGGTCGCCCGTGGTCAGGGCCACGGTGGCGATCACCCGGTACGGCACGGCCGCCAGGCCGTCCTCGTCGAACCAGTAGTGGTTGCCGTCCCAGGTGGAGATGAAGGAGAGCGTCGACCCGCCGTGGGTGGTCAGCAGCGTCCGGGCCCGCGCGGCGTCCTCGGCGTCGGTGTGCACCGCCGGCCGGCGGAAGGCGAGCAGCAGCGCGATCAACGTGATCACCCAGAACACCACGCCGCAGTAGATCTCCAGGGCCTGCGCGGTACCGCCGACCGCGACCGGATAGCCGGGCAGCAGGTCGTTGTACGAAGGCGGCAGCAGCTCCGAGGGCAGCCCGGCGAACAGGCCGCTCGGCGTCGCGTCCGGCTCGTACTGGTCCCGGACCAGCAGGCCGATGCCCACGTAGGCGCCGCAGCAGAGCACCAGCGCACCGCCGACCACGGCGGCCAGCCTCGTCACGTCCCGGCGCGGCAGCCGCTGGCCGAAGCTGCGCCGGGTGACCCACTGGAGCACCAGCAGGGCGACCGGCAGCAGCAGCGCCTCGCCCACCAGCTCGAACAGCAGCGGGACACCGCCGTCCTCGGCGTACGCGTCGTAGTTGTCGGCCAGCAGCCAGGCCAGCACGCCGACCCAGGCCAGTTCGGTGAGCACGCTGATCCACCAGGCCAGCCGCAGCCCGCGGCGCAGCCCCTCGGCCAGCACCAGGAGCAGCACCGGCACCAGGGCGGCCATCAGGCGGCCGGGCGAGTCGAAGAAGCGCTCCACCGAGTGCGCCCGGGCGCACTCCCGGACGGACCGGGCACAGGCGTCGGCGACCTCCGCCGAGGAGGGCACGTGCGAGAAGTAGAGGTCGCCGACGGTGTTGAACGGGCCGATCGCGTCCTGGTAGAGGGAGGCGACCAGCGGTCCGATCGCGGCGGCGGCCAGGCAGAGCGCGACCAGCACCCGGGTCTCGGTGTACGAGGCACGGTGCGGCCGGCCCGGCCGGCGCCGGTACAGCAGCGCGCCGCCGATCAGGCCGACCAGCACACCGGCCACCCGCTGGACACCTTGCAGATGGCCGACGTAGAGCATCAGCACCAGCGGGACGAGCACGGCCAGCAGCCGCAGCCGGCGTCGCCAGAGCAGGCTGAGGCGGTAGCTGAGCACGGCGGCCAGGGCGACCAGCCCGGCGCCGGGGCTGACCGCGATCTGGTCCTCGATCGCCTTCGTCCAGCCCAGGTCGGCGGCGACCCCGAGCCGGACGGCCGCCGTTCCCAGGAGGGTGCCGAGCACCTGCCCGACGACCAGGACGACGGCCGCCCGCGGGGAGCCCAGGCGGCGCTCGGCGATCGGGCCGAGCACCGCGATCAGCAGGCTGATCACCACGTACGCGCCGATGCCGGAGCACCAGAGGAGCGAGCTGAGCGGGGTCCACCACCGCCCGGCCTCCAGGGTCGGGATGCCCACCCCGACGTGCTCCAGCAGGTTTCGGTCGGGGCCGACCCCGAGGCTGCCGGTGGCGGCGCCGACGACCCACAGGGCGACCAGCAGCGCCACGGTGAGCGGGGCGGAGCGCAGGTGCGCGGCGTGCGGACGCAGCACCCGCAGCAGTCGCTGCGGGCCGCGTTCGGGGCGCGGGGTGACGGGGGTGACGGGGGTGGCGGCGTCGGTCATCGGGTCAGTCCGGTCTGCTGGGCCAGCCACGGGATGTACCGGGTCAGGCCGAGGTGGAAGGCGGCCCAGTTGTGGCCGCCGGGGACGGTCTCGAAGGTGGTCCGCATCCCGGCCCTGACGGCCGCGGCGTGGACCGTGCGCACCTGCGGCCCGAACTCGGCGTCCGAGGCGCCGACCAGGAACAGCGCCGCGGTGTCCGGGAAGCTCCGACGGGCCGTCACATGGACGGGGTCGACGGCGTCGAAGGCCGCCTCGTCGCCGCCGAAGGCCTGGTCGACGGTCTCGGCGTGGGTGCCGAGGGTGGGTTCCAGCTGGCCGGACATGTCCATGAACGAGCCGTACACCTCCGGTGCGTTGACGGCGAGTTGGAGCGCGCAGGTGCCACCGAAGGAGATACCGCCGACGGACTGACGGGTGCGGCCGGTCGCGGTCTGCAGGTGGCTGTGGATCCAGCCGGGTACGTCCACCGCCAGGTAGGTCTGGGCCCGGGCGATCCGGGAGTCCATGCAGAGGGTGTTGCCGAGCGTGGAGCCGATCGGATCGACCACCACCACCGGCGCCAGCCCCTGGTGGGCCGCGGCGAAGTCGTCCAGCACCTGTTTCAGGCCCCCGGAGTTCACCCAGTCCGCCGGCCCGCCGGGCTGGCCCGCGATCAGCACGGTGACGGGCAGCAGCGGACGCGGCGAGGTGAGGTAGGCCGGCGGGAGGTAGACGTACGCGTCCCGGGCCTCGAAGCCGGACGCGCGGCCGGGGATCGGGACGGCGGACAGGGTGCCGGTGGCGGGCATCTGGGCCGGTGCCTGCCAGACCTCGGAGAGGGTCCGGCCGGGCGGGGCGGTGACGGTCCGCTCGTCCCGGCCGGTGGTCAGCGGCTCGGTCTCGGGGGCCAGCATCGCGCGGGCCGTCGGGTACTGGACGTAGTACCGGTTGACCTGGTTGGCCGCCATCAGGACGACCAGCAGCGCGGCCGCCACGGCCCCGATCCGGCCGGGCCACCGCAGGGGCGGCAGCCGGAAGGCCGCCAGCGCGAGGCCGAGCAGCGCGACGCCGATCCAGACCGCGACCTCGCGGGGCAGATCGTCCGGGAACGGCCGCCACCAGGCGTCGACCGTGTGGACCACCAGCGCCGACGCCGCCGCGGCCACCAGGACGGCACACGGCAGCCGCCGGGTCCACCAGCGCGGGCCGGTGGAGACGGCGAGGCCCAGCAGCGCGCCGAACCCGAGCACCAGCAGCACGTACGGCACCGGGCCGTGCACCAGCGACCAGTCGAGCGGGTTCCACGCCGCGAACGGCCGGGCCAAGGGATCTCCTCGGTGCTCGGGCGGGTCAGGCCCGCAGGGTACGGACCAGGTGGGCGAAGACGACCACGTTGCCGTCGTAGCCGTCCTGCCGGCTGAAACCGCCGCCGCAGGTGATCAGGCGCAGCTGGGCGTCCCTGGTGGGGGCGTAGACCTTGGCGTCGGGGAATTCCGCCTTCGGGTAGACCTCGACCGCGTCCACGGCGAAGAAGGCGGTGGCCCGGTCGGCTCGCAGGACCTCCAGCTGGTCGCCCTTGCGCAGGCTGCCGAGCCGGTAGAAGACGGCGGGGCCCTGCCGGTTGTCGACGTGACCGGCCACGATCGCGGCGCCCTGCTGGCCCGGCGCGGAGCCGTCCCGGTACCAGCCGGCCAGGTTCCGGTCGGCCTCCGGCGGCGCCTGGAGCCGGCCGTCGCCGTCCAGCACCAGCGGGGTGAAGGGGGCGTCGACGCCGATCACCGGGATCCGCAGCCGGGTGGGCACCGAGTGCGGCAGTGGCGGCACCATCGGGCCGGCCGCGGCACGGCCGTCGAAGGCCTGGTCGGCGCCGGGTCCGGGCGGCAGGCCGGTGCCACCGTGCTGGACCAGCCAGGCACCGAGGACCAGCGCCGTGCCGGCCGCCAGTGTCCCCGGCCAGGGGCTCCTGGTCTGCTGTCCGCCCACCTGTGCTCCCCGCTGCCGACCCGCTCCGACCAGCCCAGTCAAACCCGGTGCCCGGTCCGGCGGCATCCGCAGCGCACCGAACGGGCGTGGGGGCCTGACGGCCCCTCACGGCGCGGGCTCCACCCGGCTGCGCCGCAGCGAGCCGACGCTGGGCAGCCGGGGCCGGCTCAGGAAGCCCTCGGCGGTGGCGTTGGCGATCGCGATGGCCGGCAGCTCGGAGGACTTCTCGTACAGCAGGTACCGGGGTTCCCAGTCGGGCTGGTACTTGGCGTTGGCCCGGTACAGCGACTCCAGCTGCCACCAGCGGGAGAGGAAGCGCAGGACGCCGCGCCACAGCCGGAGCACCGGGCCGGCGCCCAGCTTTCCGCCCTCCTCGAAGACGGCCCGGAACATCGCGAAGTTCAGCGAGACCCGGGCGACCCGCGGCTCGCCCTCGGCGGAGCGCCGCAGCAGCTCGGTGATCAGGTACTCGACCAGGCCGTTGTCCGACTCCCGGTCACGGCGCATCAGGTCGAGGGACAGGCCGTGCGCGCCCCAGGGGACGAAGCTGAGCAGCGCGCAGGTGCGGTCGTTCTCGTCCCGGCACTCGGCCATCAGGCAGTCGCCGTCGGCCGGGTCGCCGAGCCGGCCGAGCGCCATCGAGAAGCCGCGCTCGGTGCGCCCGTGCCGCCAGGCGTCCGCGAGCCGTACCAGCTCGGTCAGCTCCGCCTCGGGGATCTCCCGGTGCCGGCGCAGCACCACCCGGTACCCGGCCTTGCGGACCCGGTTGTACGTCTGGCGCAGGGTCCGCATCGAGCGCCCCTCCAGGCTGAAGCCGGCCGTCTCGACCACCGCCTCGTCGCCGAACTCCAGGGCCCGCAGCCCGGCCACCCGCCCGTACGCGGTGCCGGCCCGCTCGCCGGCGCCGGTGACGGCCGGGACCCAGGCGTGCCGGCGCACCTCCTCCCACCACCTCTCGATCGCCTGCGGCCAGGCCTCCGGGTCCCCGATGGGGTCGCCGGAGGCCAGCGCGACGCCGTTCACCACCCGGTAGAGCACGGCGGCCTTGCCGGAGGGCGACCAGCAGACCGACTTGTCGCGGCGCAGCGCGAAGTAGCCGAGCGAGTCGCGGCCGCCGTGCCGGTCCAGCAGCGCGCGCAGCCGCTGCTCGTCCTCGGGCTCCAGGTGCCGCCGGCCGCGCGGCGAGCGGAAGAGCGCCCGGAGCGCGAGCAGCAGCAGCGCGGCGCCGAACAGGTTGATGCCCAGGTCGACCCAGCCGGGCAGCTCGACGTCCGCGTACTCGACGACGCCGGAGAGGGTGATCAGGCGCAGCAGCACGTAGAGGATGCTGTCGCCCCAGGCGGGCGGGGTGCCCTCGTAGGTGAGCCGGACCACGGCGGCGCCGAGCACCGACAGCACCGCGCCGCCGACCACCAGGACGGCCAGCGCGAGGGCGATGTTGCGGCGATCGCCCCGGGCCTGGAAGGCGGGCCGGGAGAGCAGCAGGACGGCCAGCAGGCCGTAGGTGAGCACGGCCGACACCCAGTTGAAGGGGTGCTGGCGGTACTCGTGGTAGGCCATCGCCAGCAGGAAGACCGCGGCGTAGAGCGCCACCACGGTGGTGGTGACCAGCCAGGCGGCCCGCTTGCGGCGGCGCAGCATGACCGCGAGCAGGCCCGCGAACAGGGCCGAGGTGAAGCCGGCCGTCATCAGGACGGGGGTGAAGAACTGGCCGGTGTTGGCCCGCTTGACCTGGTCGCGGAAGGGCGCGATCAGGCCGGCCAGCAGGGAGAGCAGGGCGGCGATCCGGACGTACCACTCGGCGGCGCTCGCGCAGCGGGCGCGCCAGGGGGCGACCGGCTCCGGTTCCCAGAACTCGGACTCGGGCGGCGGGATCACGGGGACGGCGACGGGCTCGGCGGACGGGTCCGGTGCGCCCGCCACGAAGTTGTAGACGGCGTTGCGCCAGGTGCCGATCCGGCCGTGGATCCTGGCCTCCCGCCGTTCGGCCCGGGCCAGCCGTTTGGGGCGGGCGAGGTAGCGCCAGCGGGCCCAGGGGCTCTGCGGGCGGGCCAGTCGGACGGCGCCGACCAGGGCGATCGGCCAGAGCATCACCCCCAGCAGGCCCGTCCACAGCTTTCCCTTGAACAGGCTGACGACGACCAGCCCCAGCAGGACGACGGCCCCGATCACCTGGCCGACGTTCAGCTGGCGGGTGAAGCCGCCGAACGGCAGCTCGCCGAGGAGCAGCAGGCCGATCACGGCCACGGCCATGATCACCGCGTCCACCGACTTGCGCCCCTGCTCGCTCCAGTAGACGTCCTCCAGGTGCAGCACCAGCGCGAACTCGTCGAGGACCAGCCCGGCGCCGATGCCGAAGCCGAAGCCGAGCCAGTTCCAGGCCTGGCCGCCGTCACCGCGGATGGCGAAGGCCGAGACGCCGCAGACCAGCATCAGCGCCTGGCCGAAGACCACGTGGTGGATGTGCATGCCGCCGGGGGTGACGTTGCCGGGCCACCACCTGGCGCCGCGGCGGATCATCCGCACGCTGAACCGGATGAACAGGAAGGACAGGATCAGCCCGACCAGCAGCAGGAAGAGCGGCTCGCGGCCGGAGTCCACGATCCGCTCTCGGTAGGCGTCGGTCACCCACTCCCACATCGCTGGACGCACCTCCGGCGGGCCGCATGACGTGGCTCCATCTGACGACGGTTCAGCAGCTCCCTGCCACCCGGCGGCGCGGGGACTCGGCCGAACGAATGAGCGCGCGATCGGCGCGCGGGCGATCGCCCGCGCCACTCGCCACGCCTACCGGGGACTCGTGCGCCGCCATGCCATGCTGTGGCCCGGTCCGCCCCGGTCCCATTACTGGACTTATCGGACTGTCCGTCAGTACGAACCGCTAGCACCGCTACCAGGACACCCCACCCCCGCGAACGGATGTGACCATGGAAGCCCTCCCCCGCCGAACCCTGCTCGCCGCCGGTGCCGTCACCGCCGCCACCCTGGTGGCCGGCTGCTCAGCCCAGGACGGCGGTGGAGGCGAACAGACCGCCGCACCCGACACCGCCACGGGCGCCTCCGGCCAGAGCCCGCAGCCTCTCCCCGTCGTCACCCTGATCGGCGACGGCTCCACCTCGGACACCGGTGCCCAGCCCAACCAGCCCACCCCCGAACCGATGAAGCTGGGCGAACGCCCGCCGCAGTTCGTGGTCTTCTCCTGGGACGGCGCGGGCGAGCTCGACAACAAGCTGTTCAGCCGGTTCCGCGCGCTGGCCAAGGAGCACAAGGCCGGGATGACCTTCTTCTTCAGCGGGGTCTACGCCGTCCCGGAGTCCAAGAAGACGCTCTACCGGCCGCCGCAGCACCCGATCGGCGCCTCCGACATCGGCTACCTCACCGACGAGCACATCCACGAGACCCTCACCCAGCTCGGCGCCGCCTGGCTGGAGGGCCACGAGATCGGCACCCACTTCAACGGGCACTTCTGCGGCCCCACCGGCGGCGGCGCATGGTCCCCCGAGGACTGGGACAGCGAGATCGAGCAGGCGATGTCCTTCGTCATGAACTGGAAGACCAACACCGGCTTCGACCTGCCCGCGCTGCCCTTCGACTACCGCAAGGAGCTGATCGGCTCCCGCACCCCCTGCCTGGAGGGCCAGCGCGGCCTGCTGCCGACCGCCGTTAAGCGCAACTGGAAGTACGACAGCAGCGGCGTGGGCGGGCTCCAGGTCTGGCCGCAGAAGATCCAGGGCGGCGCACTGTGGGACATGCCGCTGCAGTCCATCCCGTTCCCCGGGCACACCTTCCAGGTGCTCTCGATGGACTACAACATCATGTACAACCAGTCCGGTTCCAACACCAAGGGCGACCCCGCCCGCCACGCCGCCTGGCAGACCCAGGCCCGCGACTCCTACCTGGCCGGCTTCGAGCGCGCGTACAACTCCAACCGGGCGCCGCTGATCATCGGCAACCACTTCGAGGAGTGGAACGGCGGGATCTACATGAACGCCGTCGAGGAGGTCCTGAAGACCATCGCCGCGCGGCCGGAGGTCCGGCTGGTGTCGTTCCGTCAGCTGATCGAGTGGCTGGAGGTGCAGGACCCGGCGGTGCTGCGCAAGCTGCAGGCCCTGCCGATGGGCCAGGCGCCGACCGGTGGCTGGGCCGAGTACCTCGGCGGGCCGGGCCCCGCGCCCTCGAACCCGCCGGCCTCAGCCCAGATCGTTCCCCAGTCCTCCTGAGGCACCGGTCCGCCCGGCGGCCCCGGCCCGCCCGGCGACCAGCGCGCCCACCAGCGCGACCCCGGTCATCACCAGGAAGATCGCCGCGAACGGGCCGGCCGGTGTCGGCCCGTCCCCGGCGGAGGCCACCGCGCCGCCGCCGAGCGCCGCGAAGAGCACCCCGGCCAGACCGATCAGCAGCACGTTGCCCAGTGCGTCGCTCAGCTGCAGCGCCGCCGAGTTGGCGCCGGTCTCCTCGGCCGCCGAGAGCTTCATCATCAGCACACTGATGCTGGCCACCGCCAGCCCCATCCCGACCCCGCCGACCGCCCAGGCCACGGCCGCCACCACGGTCGGCACCGCCGGGACCAGCACCAGGGCGGCCCCGGCGATCGCCACCGCCGTCAGCACGAAGCCCAGCCGGATCAGCGCCTCCCGGTGCCGCTCCGCCCACGCCTGGCCCTGCAGGAACGAACCCAGCGCCCAGGACAGCCCGCCACTGGTCAGCGTCAGACCGGCCAGCGTCGGCGACAGGCCGCGCTGGGTCACCATCATCAGCGGGATGAACGCCTCCGCGGCGAAGAACGCCCCGGCCGCCACCCCGCGCAGCAGGATCACCGTCGGCAGGCCGCGGGCCGCCAGCAGCGTGCCGGGCGGCAGCAGCCGCACCACCGCGGGCAGCAGCAGCGCCACCCCCGCCACCGCCGGCAGCAGACCGACCGGGTCGAGCCGCTGCCCCGCGTACTGCAGCAGCCCCGCACCGAGCGCCGCCATCGCCGCCAGCACGGTGCGCCGCCGGTCGTACGGCGCCGCCACCGACGACGGCTGGGCCCGCTCGGCCCGGCGCAGGGCCGGGCCCATCACCGCGAGCGGCAGCAGGATCAGCACCGGCACGGCCAGGAACACCCAGCGCCAGCCCAGGTGCTGGGTCACCGCCCCCGACACCAGCGGCCCGACGATCGAGGGCAGCACCCAGGCCGCCGAGAAGGCCGCGAACACCGCCGGCCGCAGCCGCTCCGGGAACGCCCGGCCGACCACCACGTACAGCGCCACGATCACCAGACCGCCGCCGAGCCCCTGCACCGCCCGGCCCGCCACGAACAGCCACATGCCCGCCGCCGTCCCGGCCATCACCAGCCCCGCCCCGAAGACGGCGATGCCGGTGAACAGCGGGGCCAGCGGGCCGCGCCGGTCGCACCACTGCCCGGACACCACCAGGGCGAACAGCGTGGTGGTGAAGTAGCCGGAGAACGCGAACGCGTACAGGCCCAGGCCGTCCAACTGGCGGGCCGCCACCGGCATGGCCGTGTTGACGGCCGTCGCCTCGAAGGCGAGCAGCAGGACGACCGACACGATGCCCAGGGTCAGCGCCCGGTAGGGACCGCTCAGCACCCCGTCCTCGGACGGGGGCGGCTGCGGGGTCCGGCCGCTGTCGACCGAGGTGGTGGAGGCTGTGGTCATGCCAGCCATCGTAAGACCCGTGGCTCCGGATGACTCCTGACGGGAGACGGATTCCGACTCCGCCCCGGGACCTACGACCGACCGCCCGGTCAGTGCAGCACCTTGAGACCCACCACACCCGAGAGGATCAGCAGCAGACAGGTCACCCGGGCCGCCGTCACCGCGTCCCCCAGCGCCACCATCCCGTACAGCGCCGTACCGATCGCACCGATGCCGACCCAGACCGCGTAGCCCGTCCCCAGCGGAATGCCGCGCATCGCGTACGCCAGCCCGCCCATCGAGAGCACCAGCGCGACCACGAACACCAGGCTCGGCACCAGCCTGGAGAACCCCTTGGAACCGTCCAGGGCCACCGCCCAGACCGTCTCCAGCACACCGGCGACGACCAGAACCACCCAGGCGATCACGACAGACTCCTCCGCAGTCAGTGAGCGACAGCCATGTGCTGCCACTGCTGTACTGCGTCGTCTTGGCCTGCCGGGTACGACGCACCTCGTCCGGGGCGATCACTTCACCGCCTCCGATCGACCGTAGCACATCACGACACACAGAATTCATAATCGGATATTGACGCCCACCGGGTCGCCCCGCATAAGATGAATTCATCAGCACGGCGGAACGGGAAAACCCGGCCGCCCCCGCGGTACCAACGACAGGAGTCGGCGATGAACAGGAGCCCGGAGGCCCGCAACGCGGCCGTCCGCCCCTGCGCCTCCTGTTGCCGCCCCAGCTGTCGCGCCTGAGCGCGCCTCTCCCCTGATCGACGCGGCCCGAGCGCCCGTCACCCTCCCGGCCGTGTGCCCGAGTGGTTTAGGGAACCGCCTGCAAAGCGGTTTACGTGGGTTCGATTCCCGCCACGGCCTCCACTCACCGAATTCCCGGACCGCGAAAACCGCGATCCGGGAATTCGACATGCCCGCAATTCATTCCACACCGGGCGAGAAAACGAAGAAACGCCACGGGGGCGCCCCCGTCTCCGGGAACGCCCCCGCGGCCGGCCCGCCGCCGTGACCGTTACTCGATCACCGGCGGCAGGGCCGTGCCACCGCGCCAGGTGTCCTCGTCCTCGACGAGGTAGTCCGGGCGGTTGCCACCGTCCTTCTTCTTGCCCTTGCCGGCCCCGCCGGCGCCGGCACCGTGCATGCCGCCCGCGCCCGCCGCGCCGTTCTGCGCACCACGGCCCTTGCCGAGCCCGGAACCGCCCTCGGTGAAGGCCCGGCCGCTCGCACCGCCCGGCTTCGCACCGCCGACCGTGCCGCCGGCCTTGCGCACCAGGCCGCTGCTCTTGCCGCCGGCGCCACCCTTGGCCCCGCCGGCACCAGCGCCGCCACCCATACCGCCGCCCATGCCACCGGCACCGGCGCCACCGGGCTTGCCCTGGGCCGCACCACCGGCCGCGCCACCGGCGCCGCCGGCCGCACCCGGACGCGAAGCGCCGCCGGCCGTACCGCCGCCGCTCTTGATGCCGCCGGCCCCGCCGGCGAGACCACCGCCGGCCCGGCCACCGCCGAGGCCGCCGCCACCGAGGCCGCCGGGGATGAACCCACCGCCGCCACCGATACCGCCGCCACCGACGCCACCACCGCCGCCGATACCGCCACCGCCACCAATACCGCCGCCACCGATACCGACACCGCCACCCGGCTGACCGCCGCCCGTCGGCGGGGTCCAGGTGTCGATCCCGGTCGAGGGGGGCTGCACGACGCCGCCCGGATGCGGCCCGATCGAACCCGGCAGCGTCTGCGCCGGCAGGGTCGGGAGGGTCGGACTGTGCGGGTCGATCGAACCGGGCATCGACCCGGGCACCAGCCCGGGCGTGCCGCCGGTAGGCGCATCGGGACGCCCCATGCTCGGCGGCGGGGAGACGTGGCCGCCGCCGGTCCCGTCCGGCGGAGTGGAGGGAGCCGGCGGGAAGCCGGTCCCGCCGTCGTGCTCCCAGTTGCGCGGCTTCTCCGGCGGCTTCGGGATCTGCGTGGCCGCGTCCTGGTAGTACGGCGCCAGGTACTCCATGGTGCCGATCGCGTACTGGTGCGAGATCTCGGTGGCCGACAGCTCGTCGTAGTTCTTGTTGACCGCAGCGAAGCGGTCCATCCCGCTCGCGAGGTCGGCCTTGAACTGTGCGTCCGACCGGTCGCCGAGGTCCGTCACGTACTTCCAGCCACTCTCCGCACCGCTGGGCACGTCGATGTCGCTCATGTGCTTCTTGGTCATCTCCAGCGCCCTGGAGGCCAAGTGCATCGCGGAGGAGGTCTTGGTCGCGTACTCGGCCGTGTTGGTCAGGCTGGTCTGGATCTCACCCGCCTTGGAGGCGAAGCCGCCCGCCGCGGTGCCCTCCCAGTTCTCCTGGGCATGCTGAACCGCGGCCTTGAGGTCCTCGGCCGCCGCCAGCAGCTGCTGGTGGATCTGGTCCCAGTGCTCGGCAGCGGTCTTGAGGTTCTCGGGCTTGGAGTTCTCGACCATGCCCTTGAGCGGGATGAGGTCCTGGCCCTCGAAATTGGTGTCTGCCATGTCAGTCCAACTCCTGCTGGTACTTGGTCATGACCGTCCTGTACTCCGCGTCGCGCGCCTTGTAGTTCTCCGTGACCGTGTGCGTCTTGTTCCCGAACTCGTTGATCAGGGAGTCCAGCCCCGCGATCGTCTCGTTCAGGAAGCGGTGCATGTTGTCATGGGCGTCGTACAGTGCGGTCGCATGGCTGAAGTTGACACCGAAGTCCTCGCGGGCAACGGCCGTTCCGTACCTGCTCTTCTCGCTGGTCTGGCTCATGTTCTGCTGGATCGTCCGCAGTCGTCTGACGACCGCTTCCAGCTCGTCCGTGTTGACGCGGAATCCGTCGGCCACGCGGCCCTCTCCCCCTGGAGTGTTGAAACTTCCCCGTGGAGCTGCCCGTGCAACGGGCAGCATTGCTCGTTAGAGCGTTCGATCGTATCGCCTGAGCGGTGCTGACTGATACATCCTCAGCGCTGTTGTCCGCCGTCCTGGTTGTACGGGTTGTACTGCGGTTGCTGAGGAGGCTGGTGAGGCGGAAAGCCCGGCGGCGGAGCCTGGTTCGCATACGGCTGCTGGGGCGGCGCCCACCCGGGGGCACCGCCGTACGGGCCTGCGGCCTGCGGCGGGACGCCGACGGCCGGAGCACGGCGGCCACGCCTCGTCAGCACCACGATCACCACAATAACCACGACCAGGGCAGCCGCTCCGCCCACCAGGGCGAGCACCGGGATACCGGACCCGGACTTCTTCGCCGGCAGCGCCCCCGGCAGTTCCGGCAGCGGGGATCCGGCTGCCGGCTTCCCCGCGGAGGACGGGGCGCCCGTGGCCGCACCCGTGGCCGCGCTACCACCGGCCTTGGCCAGCGGCCCCTGCTCGGGGCCGGCCGCGATGTCCTGTGTCAGGGCCTCGTAGGGCCTCAGAATTCCGTAGCCGTAGTGCGCGTCGGGCAGCTTGCCTCCCGCGGCTGCCGGAGCCTGGGCCGACTTCACCAGCCGGTTCGCAACCTGGCCCGCCGTCAACTGCGGGAACTTGGCCCGGACGAGCGCGGCGGCGCCGGAGACCGAGGCGGCCGCGTCGGACGTGCCGTCCGCGAGGCAGTACTGGCTGCCCTCGCACGCGCCCGGGCTGACCATCTCCACGCCCGGGGCGGACAGCAGAACCTCGGGACCGAAGTTCGACTTGCGCCAGACCGTGCCGGTCTTGTCCACCGCGCCCACGGCGATGACACCCGGTTCGTTGCCCGGGTTGTGAACCCCGCTCAGGCCGGTGTTGCCCGCCGAGGCCACGATCAGGACGTCACTCTTGGCCGCGAACGCGATGGCGTCGGTAAGCGCCGCGTTTCCGCCTGCCTTGGCAGAGCTGCCCGCCGAGACGTTGATGACCTTCGCGCCGTGCTCGACCGCCCAGCGAATGCCCTGCGGGAGCGCGTCGCTGTCGTCCGCGTTGTTCAGGTAGATCGGCAAGATCTTCGCGCCCGGGGCGAGGCCGATCACGCCGGCACCGTTCCCGTGCCCGTGACCGGCGATGGTGCCAGCCATGCCCGTGCCGTGCGGATCCGTCGGGTGCTGGTCACGCCCCTTGCCGCCCGGGTCGAAGCCGGGAAGCACCTGCCCCGTCAGGTCGGCGTGCGAGGCGTCCACACCGCTGTCGATGACCGCGACGATCACCCCGTCGCCCTTGCTGACCGTCCAGGCCTTCTCGATCTGAAGGTACTTGGCGGCCCACTGGGCGTCCCGCACCTGGTCCGCCGATGCGGTCGGTGCGGCGGACAGGACTAGTGCACCGGTGAGCGCCGTGGCGCCCAGTACTCGCATGGCTCTGGTCAGCGTCATCAGCACCCCGTCAGTCGGCTACCGCTACCCGTGTCTCGCAATGGCCCCCATCAGGCCGGGCCGTTCGATCGTATCGCCCGACCACGTGACGTGTGCAGCACCCCCGGCGATCGGTGGCGGGAGGAGGGCCGCTGACGCGGGCTCAGGGGTGGTGCGGGCCGGTGTCCCGGGGTGGGGCGAAGGGCTCCGGGGTGGGCGTACGGGCCCGCAGTCGGCGCAGGAGGGCGGGGACGGCGACGATCGCGGCGGGTATCGCGAGATACAGCAGTCCGAGTGACAGTCCTCCGCCGGAGGCTGACGCCCCGCCGACCGGCGCCGCGTGGTGGCGGCCGGTGGTGGCGCCGGGTGCGGCGGTGGTGTCGGCGGCGACCGGGCGGGCGAGCGGGCCTTCGGCGGGGCCGGGCGGGATCGTCTGGGTGAGGGCCTCGTAGGGGCGCAGGATGCCGTAGCCGTAGCGCTGGTCGGGCAGGTGGGCACCCTGGAGGCCGGGGGTGACGAGGGCGGATGCGACCAGGCGGGCGGCGACCTGGCCGGCGGTCAGGTCGGGGTACTTGGCGCGGACCAGGGCTGCCGCGCCGGAGACGTAGGCGGTGGCGTCGGAGGTGCCTTCGCCGACGCAGTACTGCTGCTCGTCGCAGGAGCCGGCGGCCACGATGCCGACGCCGGGGGCGGCCAGCATGATCTGCGGGCCGAAGCTGGACTCGGCCCACACGTCGAGCCGCCGGTCGACGGCCGACACCGCGAGCACGCCGGGGCTGTCGGCGGGGCTCATGACGCGGGCCTCCCCCTCGTTGCCCGCGGCGGCGACGATCAGGACGTCCTTCCTCACCGCGTACGCGACGGCCTGGCTGAGGGCGCGGCTGGCGCCGTCCTTGCCGCCCAGCGAGATGTTGATCACCTTGGCGCCGTGGTCGACGGCCCAGCGGATGCCGTCGGGTACGGCGTCGTAGCCGCGGGCGTCGTCCTTGTAGATCGGGAGGATCCTCGCCCCCGGGGCGAGGCCGACCACGCCCGCCCCACCGCCGGCGCCGTGGCCGTGTCCGGCGATCAGGCTGGCCATGCTGGTGCCGTGCGGGTCGGCCGGCTTGGTGTTGAGGCCCTTGCCGCCGGGGTCGTAGCCGGGGAGGACCTGGCCGGTGAGGTCCGGGTGGCCCGCGTCGACGCCGCTGTCGATGACCGCGACGGTGACGCCCTCGCCCCTGGTCACCTGCCAGACCTGGTCGACCTTGAAGTACTCGTTGGCCCACTGCTCGTCACGCAGGTCGTCGGCGGTGGCCACCGGCGCACCGGCGACCAGCGCCGTCCCGGCCAGCAGTACGGCACCGGCCGACCGCCGAGCCCTGCCGAACAACCCCATCGTCCCGTCCCCCCTCGCCCGCCCCACGCCCGGAAGGGCGATGGTACCGGCCGGGGCGGAGCGGGCCCCGGCCGCGTCGTCAGCCGACGATGGCGTCCTCGGGCAGGATCGGCAGGCGGCCGACCGGCAGGCCGGTGGCGGCCCGTACGGCGGCGGCGACGGCGGCCGGGGCGACCACGGCGGGCGCGGCGCTGACGGCCTTGGCGCCGAAGGTGGCGACCACGTCGCGCTCCTCCAGCAGGGCGGCGATCCGGATGTCCGGGGTGTCGAGGGCGGTGGGCAGCCGGTAGCCGGTGAGCGAGGGGTTGACCAGCCGGCCGCCCTCGGTCCGCAGGTCCTCCAGCAAGGCCAGGCCGACGCCCTGGGCGACCCCGGCCTCGATCCGGTCCTCGATCTGGCGCGGGTTGAGCGCCCGGCCGACGTCCTGGGCCACCGTCACGTCGACCACCCGGACGGCGCCGAGCTCGATGTCGACGTCGACCACGGCGCGCATCGCGCAGAACGCGATCGAGACGAAGGCGTCGCCCTGGCCGGCCTCGTCGAGCGGTTCGGTCGGGTGCGGGCGGCACTGGGCGGTGGCCCACAGCTCGCGGCCCTCCAGCGCCTCCCCGACCGGCATGCCGAGTACGCCGTCGTAGGAGGTGATCTTGCCGTCGGAGATGGTGAGCAGCTCCACCGACATGCCGAAGTTCGCGGCGATCGGCTGCAGCATCTGGTGCCGGACCATCAGCGCGGCGCGCTCGACGGCGCCGCCGGAGACCCAGGTGTGCCGGCCGCGGGCGGAGGGCCCGGCGCCGGACTGGTCGCTGTCGACGGGCGCGATGTAGACCTCGCTGACACCGAGCACGGACTGCACGATCTGCCGGGCGAGGGTGGCGAAGCCCTGACCCGAGTCGACGGCGGCGCAGATCACCGTGGCGTGGTCGCCGCTGACCCGGACGGTCGCGGTGGAGACCTCGTCCTCGCCCTCGGCGCCGAGCATGTGCACCAGGCCGACCGCGTAGCCGATGCCGCGCCGGACGGCTCCGGGGTCGCCCGCGCCGCCGGGGCCGCCGGGCAGCAGCCAGTCGGCCTCCGGGTCGTCGACCGGGAGGGCCGGCAGCGGCTGCTCGGCGATGGCCTCCAGCAGGGCGGTGACCGGGGCGGGGCAGGTGACGGACTGTCCGGTGGGCAGCGGGTCGCCGGTGGTCATCGCGTTGCGGCGGCGGATCTCCAGCGGGTCGATGCCGGTCCGGGCGGCCAGCTGGTCGAGCTGGGACTCGTAGGCGAAGCAGGCCTGCAGGGCGCCCTCGCCGCGCATCCGGCCGGCCGGCGGGTTGTTGGTGCGCACGGCCCAGGCGTCGACGAAGACGTTGGGGCAGACGTACGGCCCGACCGAGAAGGCGGTGGCGGCGGCCAGCGCCTCCGAGGAGACGTCGGCGTAGGCGCCGCCGTCGAGCAGGATCTGCGCCTCGACCTTGACCAGCCGGCCCTCGGCGTCGGCGTGGTGGCGGTAGCGCAGCAGTGCCGGGTGGCGGGTGGTGTGGGTCTGGAAGGACTCCTCGCGGGTGAGGGTCATCTTCACCGGGCGGCCGGTGCGCAGCGCGAGCAGGGCGAGGGTGACCTGGAAGGAGAGGTCCTCGCGGTCGGCGGTGGCGCCGGGCACGCCGGTGACGACCAGCCGGACCCGGTCCGGTTCGAGGCCGAGGCAGGCGGCGGTGCGGTCGCGGTCGCCGTGCGGGTCGGTGGTGGACAGGTGCAGTTCGACACCGCCGTCGGGGCGGGGCACCGCGAGGCCGGCCTCGGCGCCGATCGGCGCCGGGTCCTGACGGCCGACCTGGTAGAGCCCCTCGACCACGACCTCGCCGACGGCCTCCGGGTCGCCGGTGCGCAGCGGCAGGTGGCGGAAGAGGTTGCCGTCGGGGTGCAGCGGGGGGGCGTTGAACGCGGCCTCGGGGTCGGTGACGGCCTCCAGCGGCTCGTACTCCACCAGGACGAGCGAGGCGGCCAGCCGGGCGGTGTCGGGGTGGTCGGCGGCGACTGCGGCGACCGGTTCGCCGTGGTGGCGGACGACGCCGGCGGCGAGGATCGGCCGGTCGGCGACGATCGGGCCGTGCGGGGCGCCGTCGGCGCTGCCGTCGGGTCCGGCCGGCAGGTCGGCGGCGGTGACCACGGCGTGGACGCCGGGGACGGCCAGCGCGGCCGAGGTGTCGACGGCGACGATCCGGGCGTGCGGGTACGGGGAGCGCAGCACGGCCCCCCAGAGCAGTCCCTCGGCCCAGAGGTCGGCGGCGTACGGGTAGATGCCGAGCGCCTTGGGGAGGGCGTCGGTGCGCAGGGGCGAGCTGCCCAGGCCGAAGGGTTCGGGGGCCGGGCCGTCCTCGGCGGGTGCGGGCGCGGGGGCGGGGGCCGGCGCGAGGTCGGTGGGCGAGCTCATGCGTTCCTGTCCTCAGGGAGGAGGATCCCGTGGGCGGGGGTGGTGCCGTCGTAGCCGGAGCCGTCGTAGGCCGGGTTCTCGTAGACCGTGCCCTCGTAGCCGCCGGCCTCGAAGGCGCCCGGGTCGTACGCGCCGGGCTCGAAGCCGGGTGCCGGGTAGTCCGGGTAGTCCGGGTAGCCGGCGGGCCGGTAGCCGGGTGCGGGGTGCCCGGTGCCGTGCGGGGGGGTGGGCAGGTACGGGGTGCCGTGGGCGGGGGTGGTGTCGTGGCCGGGGCCGTCGTGCGCGGTGCCGTGCGCCGGGGTGGGCTCGTGACCGGGGGCCGGGTGGTAGCCGGTGTCGTACCCGGTGGGCTGCGGCGGTACGACGGGGTAGCTGCCGGTCTCGTAGTCGGCCGGGTCCGGGGCCTGCGGGTGCCCGCCGGTCTCGTAGCCGCCGTTGTGGTGGGTGGTGCTGTACACGCCGGTGCCGACGGCGGTGGGCCGGTCGGGCTGGAACTGCTCGGCCTCCACCCACAGCTCGGAGTCGGCGTACAGCGGGAGTTCGCCGGCCAGCGGGAGGTCGGCGGCGGACTGCGTGGCGGCCGGCGGCGGCTGCTGGGCCGGGGTCTGCGGCTCGGAGCCGGCCTGGGCGGCGGACTCGGCCTCGGCCTCGAGTTCCGCCTCGCGCTGGTCGGCGACGGTCTGGACGGCGGCCAGCACGCCCCGGTAGCCGGTGCAGCGGCAGAGGTTGCCGCAGAGCGCCTGGCGGGCCTCGACGTCGCTGGGCCGGTGGTTGCGCTGGAGCAGGTCGTGCACGGCCATCGCGAGGCCCGGGGTGCAGTAGCCGCACTGGACGGCACCGGACTCGGCCAGCGCCCGCTGGACGTCGCTGGGGCCGCCGGCCTCGGAGAGGCCTTCGACGGTGGCGATCTCGCTGTCGGCGGCGAGTGCCGCGGGTACCAGGCAGCCGGCCACCAGCTGGCCGTCCACCTGGACCGAGCAGGCGCCGCACTCGCCCTGTTCGCAGCCGCCCTTGGCGCCGGCCAGGCCGAGCCGCTCGCGCAGCACGTAGAGCAGGCTCTCGCCGATCCAGGCGTCGGTGACGGGCCGTTCGAAGCCGTTGACCCGGAGTGTGTAGGAGGCGCAGGGGCGCACGTCGCCGCCGAGTACGGTCGGCTGCCCGGTCGGCTGCTCGGTCGTCGGGTGGTCCGTCACTTCAGCGCCCTTCCAAGTGCCCGGCGGGCCAGTACCGCCACGGTACGCCGCAGCCGGACGGCGGCGGCGCTCGGCCCCTCGCCCACGCCCTCCAGGGCGCCGTCGGGGATGCAGGCCCCGGCGACGTACTCGCCGAAGGCCGCCAGGGCGGCGGGGTCGATGGTGGTGGCGCCCTCCTCGTTGCGGGCGTCCCAGTCGATGCAGCCGGCCACCCAGGCCTCGGCCTCCAGCGGGCGCAGCGGTACCGGGGCGACGGCGCCGACGGCGCAGCGGACCGCGCGGCGGGCGGGGTCGAGGACCAGGGCGACGGAGGCGGTGGCGCGGGCCGGGCCGCTGCGGCCGGTGGACTTGAGGAAGACCTGCGGGGCGTGCAGCAGCGGGACCCGGACCCAGGTGAGCAGTTCGCCCGGGCGGATCGGGTCGAGGCCGGTGAGCAGGTGGCTGACGGGTACTTCGCGGGTGCCGCCGGCCCGGGCGAGGGTGGCGGTGGCCTCCAGGGCGGCGAGCACCGGGAGGGTGTCGCCGGTGGCGGCGGCGGTGGCCAGGTTGCCGCCGAGGGTGCCGACGTTGCGGACCTGCGGGGGGCCCGCGGTGCGGGCGGCGTCGGCGAGCGCGGGGATGAGCGCGGCGAAGTCGGGGCGGTCCATCCGGGCGTGGGTCAGCCCGGCGCCGAGTACGGCGGTGCCGCCGTCCTCGTAGCGCCAGCCGCGCAGTTCGGTGATCCGGCCGAGGCCGATCAGGGCGGCGGGGCGGAGCCGTCCGGCGTTGACGGCCTCCATCAGGTCGGTGGCACCGGCCACCGGCACCGCGCCCGGGGTGGCGGCCAGCGCCTCGACAGCCTCGTCGACCGAGGCCGGCAGCATGATCGTCCGGTTCACCAGGATTCCACCGTGCTCCACTTGCTCATCAACTGCCCAGCTCCCCCGGTGTTCGGCCGGGGTGCCTGCGGGCGGTGCGACCTGGCCCGTAGGGTACGGGCGATCGGGCCGGGTTGGGCAACTCTGGCACACAAAGTTTGGTGATCATTTCCCGGGTCGCGAGGCATCGGCCGAAATCTCGGACAAGTCCGGGCATAAGTCGATCCGATCCCGCCCGCACTCGTTCGACTGTTCACCTGATCTTGACGCTGACGATCGCCGCGGAGTTCCCGCTCCACCCCCGCCGGCCCTTGTTCATCGGGCCCGCCACCCCGTCCGGCACCGCCCGGCCGGGCCATCCTCAAGGTCTCGCAACGATTTGGTGTGGATACGATCAACCATCCCTCCCCGGACCCGGGGGTGACCGGCCGGCAGCTCCCGCCGACCGGTCACACGGAGGTCCGGCAGCCGCACGTCCGTCCGCCGGGGGCGGGGCTCAGAGCGCCGGCGGCCGACCGTCGACCGGGCGGCCGAGGACCCCGGGCCTGCGCTGCCACGGACGCGGCCCCTCGGGCCGCCGGTACTCCACCCCGAGCGCGTCCAACCGCGGGTAGTGGGCGGCCATCCGGCGTTCGAAGTCCGCGAAGTCCCGGTCCGCCGGATCGGCCGGCAGCGCCGACCAGACGACCTCGGCGAAGGCCGCCAGCCGGGGGAAGGCCCGGTAGTCGACGTCCCGGGCGTCGTCCATGAACTCGGTCCACAGGTTGGCCTGCGCGCCCAGCACGTGGGCAGCCGCCTCGGCCCCGAGCCCGGCCGGCACCGGCTCGAACCGGTAGACGTCCTCCAGCGAGCGCACGTAGCCGACCGGGATCGGCTCGTCCTCGCCGGCCGCCTGGCGGTGGTCCAGGTAGACGTACTGCTCGGGGCACATCACCACGTCGTGCCCGGCCTCGGCCGCGGCGACCCCGCCCGCGTACCCGCGCCAGGAGGAGACCGCGGCGCCGGGGGCGAGCCCGCCCTCGAGGATCTCGTCCCAGCCGATCAGCCGGCGCCCGCGCTCGGCCAGCCAGCGGTCGAAGTGCCGGATGAACCAGCTCTGCAGCCCGTCCTCGTCGGCGAGCCCGAGCTCCTTGATCCGGGCCTGGGCGGCCGCGCTGGCCCGCCACTGGTCCTTGGGGCACTCGTCACCGCCGAGGTGGACGAACTCGGACGGGAAGACCTCCAGCACCTCCTCCAGGACCCCCTCGAAGAAGCGCAGGGTCCGTTCGGAGACGTTCAGCACATTGGGGTTCACCCCCCAGTCCGTCCACACCCCGAGCGCGGCGGTGTCCACCACGTCGGTGTTGCCCAGCTCGGGGTAGGCGGCGATGGCGGCCTGCGAGTGGCCGGGCAGGTCGATCTCGGGGACGACGGTGATGTGCCGCTTGGCCGCGTACGCGACGATCTCGCGCAGGTCGTCCTTGGTGTAGTAGCCGCCGTGCGGGCGGTCGTCGCGGCGCTCGCCGGCCCGGAAGCCGACCATCGAGCGCTCCCGCCAGGCGCCGACCTCGGTGAGCCTCGGGTAGCGCTCGATCTCGATCCGCCAGCCCTGGTCGTCGGTCAGGTGCAGGTGCAGCACGTTGAGCTTGTGCGCGGCCAGCTGGTCGACGAAGCGCAGCACGTCCGCCTTGGGCAGGAAGTGCCGGGAGACGTCCAGCAGCACACCGCGCCAGCCGAACCGGGGCGCGTCCTCGATCGTGACGCTCTGGATCTTCCACGGCTCGCCCGGGATCGGGGCCCTGCGGAAGGCCCTGGGCCCGAGCAGCTGGCGCAGGGTCTGCGCGGCGTAGAACAGCCCCGGGCGTCCGCCGCCCGCCAGCCGGGCACCGTAGACGTCGACGGTGATCGTGTAGGCCTCACGCCCGCGCTCGGCGCGCAGCCGCTCGTCGAACGAGAGGGTGATCGAGTTCGCGGACTGGGTGGCCTGCTGCGCCGCGCAGGCGTCGAAGGTGAAGCCGGTGGCCGCCGAGAGTTCGGAGCGCAGCCAGCGGGCCACGCCCTCGGCGCCGTGGTCGGCGCCGATCCGGCTGGTCGCGGTGAGCTCGAACGTCCACTCGTGGCGGTCCCACTCGTGCAGGCGGGTCGGGGCAGGAATGAGGTCCATGCGCCTCATCCTGCCCCGCGGCCACCCAAGTGGCATAGACCAATGCGCGACTCAGCCCTGCTGGTCGTCGCCGCCCTTGTCCGAGCCGAGACCCTCGAAGATCTCCTTGCACATCGGACACACCGGGTACTTCTTGGGGTCGCGGCCCGGGACCCAGACCTTGCCGCAGAGCGCGACCACCGGGCTGCCGGAGAGCGCGCTCTCCATGATCTTGTCCTTCTGGACGTAGTGCGCGAAGCGCTCGTGGTCGCCGTCGCCGTGCGACACCTGCGGGACGGGCTCGACCAGGGTGCCGGTGCCGAGGCCGCGCTCGGGCTCAAGAGTGCTCATGAGTGCCAAGTCTAAGGTCGCCGCCGGGAACCGGGCCAGTAGCGCCCCGGCGACCCGGACCGGCCGGTCTCAGTTGAGGGTCGGATCGTCCGGGTAGGTGGCCAGCATGGCGAGCGGCCCGCGCTGGCGGCGCAGCACCGAGCGCCACAGCCGGTCCGGGTCCGGGCACGAGACGTCGCCCGGCTCGCAGTCGGCCAGGTACCAGGCCCCCTCCGCGATCTCGGTCTCCAGCTGTCCGGGCGACCAGCCCGCGTACCCGGCGAAGACCCGCAGCGCGCCCAGCTCACCCACCAGGACCTCCGGCGGGGCCTCCAGGTCGACCAGCCCGATCGCGCCGTGCACCCGCCGCCAGCCCAGCGGCTCGGCGTGACCCTCCTCACCCGGGACCACCGCGATGGCGAGCGCCGAGTCGAGGGCCACCGGGCCGCCCTGGAAGATCACCGGCGGCTGCCCGGTGAGGTCCGCCCAGGCGTCGAGCACGCTGGCCACCTCGACCGGCGTGGGGCGGTTCAGCACCACGCCGAGAGCGCCCTGCGTGTCGTGGTCGAGCAGCAGTACCACCGCCCGCGCGAAGTTGGGGTCGGTCAGCACGGGCGTCGCGACGAGCAGTCGGCCGGTGTGCGAGAGGGCCGGGGTCATGCCCAACATGATCCCGCAGCGGGGGCGGCGAGGGGCGCCCAACACGAAACCTCCGCGAGCCGCACCCCCCACTCGTACGGCCCAATCGGACGGCCCGGACCACCCCGGCGGAGCATGATCACTTATAGGACACACGGGAACCAATCGACCGCCTACTACCATCTACGTTTGGTGGTGCGCCTTGCGCGGTGGATTCCGTCCCACAGCTGTCCGTCCACCGCCGCCTCTGCCCTGTCCTCCCCCCGGCACCCGGATTGCGAGAACGATGATCGACGACGTCCTGCTGGTCCACGGCGGTAATCCGCTCGAAGGCGAGATCCAGATCCGTGGTGCGAAGAACCTGGTCCCCAAGGCCATGGTCGCCGCGCTGCTCGGCCAGGGCCCCAGCAGGCTGCGCAACGTCCCGGACATCCGTGACGTCAAGGTGGTGCGCGGCCTGCTCCAGCTGCACGGGGTGACCGTGCGGACCGGCGACGAGGACGGCGAGCTCATCCTCGACCCCTCGCACGTGGAGAGCGCCAACGTCGCCGACATCGACGCGCACGCCGGCTCCTCCCGCATCCCGATCCTGTTCTGCGGCCCGCTGCTGCACCGCCTCGGCCACGCCTTCATCCCGGGCCTGGGCGGCTGCGACATCGGCGGCCGGCCGGTCGACTTCCACTTCGAGGTGCTGCGCCAGTTCGGCGCCTCGATCGAGAAGCACCCGCAGGGCACCTACCTGGTCGCCCCGCAGCGGCTGCGCGGCACCAAGATCGAGCTGCCCTTCCCCTCGGTCGGCGCGACCGAGCAGGTCCTGCTCACCGCGGTGCTCGCGGAGGGCGTCACCGAGCTGCGCAACGCGGCCATCGAGCCGGAGATCGTCGACCTGATCTGCGTGCTGCAGAAGATGGGCGCGATCATCTCGATGGGCACCGACCGCACCATCCTGATCACCGGTGTGGACGAGCTCGGCGGCTACAACCACCGCGCCCTGCCGGACCGTCTGGAGGCCGCCTCCTGGGCGTGCGCCGCGCTGGCGACCCGGGGCGACATCTACGTCCGCGGCGCCCGCCAGCTGGAGATGATGACCTTCCTCAACACCTTCCGGAAGGTCGGCGGCGCCTTCGAGGTCGACGACGAGGGCATCCGGTTCTGGCACCCGGGCGGCGAGCTCAAGGCGATCGCCCTGGAGACCGACGTGCACCCCGGCTTCCAGACCGACTGGCAGCAGCCGCTGGTGGTCGCGCTGACCCAGGCCAACGGCCTGTCCATCGTCCACGAGACGGTGTACGAGTCGCGGCTCGGCTTCACCGGCGCGCTGAACCAGATGGGCGCGCACATCCAGCTCTACCGCGAGTGCCTGGGCAGCACCCCCTGCCGCTTCGGCGCCCGCAACTTCAAGCACTCGGCGGTCGTCTCCGGCCCGTCCAAGCTGCTCGGCGGCGAGCTGGTCATCCCCGACCTGCGCGGCGGTTTCTCGTACCTGATCGCGGCGCTGGCCGCCGAGGGCACCTCCACCGTGCACGGGATCGACCTGATCAACCGCGGCTACGAGAACTTCATGTCGAAGCTGCGGGACCTCGGCGCCCACGTCGAGCTGCCCAGCGAGGAGCTCGTGACCACGGCCTGACCGGCCGTACGTCGTCGGTCCGCCGCCGGGCCCGCGCCCGGCGGCGGAAGGCCCCGCAAGGGGCCCTGGAACAGCACAGTGGCCGGTCCCCGAGGGGGACCGGCCACTGTGGCGTTCGGCGCGGCTCCGAGGAGCCTGGCGTCACTTGCCCTTGGCGGCTTCCTTGAGCTTCGAGCCGGCGCTGACCTTGACGCTGTAACCGGCCGGGATCTGGATCGGGTCGCCGGTCTGCGGGTTACGGGCGGTGCGGGCAGCGCGGAGGGTGCGCTCGAAGGTCAGGAAACCGGGGATGGTGACCTTCTCGTCGCCCTTGGCGACGACCTCGCCCGTGATCTCGGCGAAGGCGGCCAGCACGGCGTCGGCGTCCTTGCGGGTCACCTCGGCGCGCTCGGCCAGCGCGGCCACCAGCTCACTGCGGTTCATGTGTACTCCTGTGGTCTGTTGCTCTGCTGCGTGCAAGGGCCCACCGGTGCCCGGCTGGGGCACCCGGAGGGCCGTTGGTCCGCACACTGTGCTCATTCAGGCGAAAGGTGGTCAGGGGCCGGGCTCGCACCCCAAAGCGCCGCAAACTGCCCGCCTTGGTACGAATCCTGCCCCGACCGGCACTGAGAAAGCCAATCGGGCACCGGCGGGGTTGACCCGAACAGCGCCCGCCCCACGGAGTTGTGACGCTCCGTCGGCTCCGGGTGACCCGGTGCGGGCGGCGGTCGGGACGACTCGCCGAGACGCCTGAGGGGACGTTCCGTACTTGTCGGACACGCCGCCCCATGCAGGGCTACCGTACGCCCTGGCACCGACAAGCCCAAACACGCCCCTGCCCTTGTGTCGCAAGGGCTCGGGGCGTGCGGCGGCGGACAGGGCCACCAATCGGACATTTGACCGATCGGCAGCCCCGGCCCGGGTCAGAGTCCGACGGTCGGGAAAGTGGCCGTGTCGAGGGTGCCGACGATGCCGGGCGTGGGCCTCGACGGGGTCGGCTCCTCGCCGCCCCGGGCGGCCAGCGCGGCGTCCCGGACGGCCGCGGCGACGGTCTTGGCAACGTCCGGGTGGAAGACGCTGGGGATGATGTAGTTCGGGTTCAGCTGGTCGTCCGCGACGGTGGTGGCCAGCGCGAAGGCCGCGGCCAGCATCATCTCGGTGTTCACCGTGTGGCTCTGGGCGTCCAGCAGGCCGCGGAACACGCCCGGGAAGACCAGCACGTTGTTGATCTGGTTCGGGAAGTCGCTGCGGCCGGTGGCCACCACGGCGGCGGTCTGCCGGGCGACGGCCGGGTCGACCTCGGGGTCCGGGTTGGCCAGCGCGAAGACGATCGCGCGGTCCGCCATGGTGGCCAGGTCGTCGCCGTCCAGCAGGTTCGGGGCCGAGACGCCGATGAACACGTCGGCGCCCGCCACGGCCTCCTTGAGGCTGCCGGTGCGGCCGGAGCGGTTGGTGTGCTCGGCGATCCAGCGCAGGCTGTCGTTGAGGTCGTCACGGCCCTGGTGGACCACCCCGCGCACGTCGGCCACGGTGGCGTGCTCGACGCCGGCGGCCAGCAGCAGCTTGAGGATGGCGGTACCGGCGGCCCCGGCGCCGGACATCACCACGCGGATCTCGGAGATCTCCTTGCCGACCACCTTGAGCGCGTTGGTCAGCGCCGCCAGCACCACGATCGCGGTGCCGTGCTGGTCGTCGTGGAAGACCGGGATGTCCAGGGCCTCGCGCAGCCGGGCCTCGATCTCGAAGCAGCGCGGCGCCGAGATGTCCTCCAGGTTGATGCCGGCGAAGCCCGGCGCGATGGCCTTGACGATGGCCACGATCTCGTCCGCGTCCTGGGTGTCCAGGCAGATCGGCCACGCGTCGATGCCCGCGAAGCGCTTGAACAGGGCCGCCTTGCCCTCCATCACCGGCAGCGCGGCCTTGGGACCGATGTTGCCCAGGCCCAGCACCGCGGAGCCGTCGGTGACCACGGCGACGCTGTTGCGCTTGATGGTGAGGCGGCGGGCGTCCTCGGGGTTCTCGGCGATCGCCATGCAGACCCGGGCCACGCCGGGGGTGTAGATCATGCTCAGGTCGTCACGGTTGCGGATCGGCAGCTTCGACGACATCTCGATCTTGCCGCCGAGGTGCATCAGGAAGGTGCGGTCCGAGACCTTCCCGATGGTCACCCCGTCGATCGCCCGCAGCTTCTCGACGATCTCCTCGCCGTGCGCGACCGAGGAGGCCGCCACCGTGACGTCGATCCGCAGCGCCTCCAGGCCGGAGGCGGTCACGTCGAGGCCGGTGACCGAGCCGCCGGAGGACTCGACGGCGGTGGTGATCGAGCTCACCGCGTTGCCCGTGGCCGGAACCTCCAGCCGGACCGTGATCGAGTTCGAGACACTTGGCACCGTCGCCATCGACGTCCTTCTTCCGTCCGTGTTCAGGGGTGTCGGGCTGCGCCTTCAACAGTCTGTTGAATGGCGCGCCCTGCGCATGCTAGACCTCGATCGTCGCACCTACCAGCGGGTACCCAGAAATAAGGTTCCGGCTCTGTGCACAGTCCACAAAAGGGCCTCCCGCCGCCCTGGGCACACGTCCGAAAAACTGCCGGCGGGCACCTTGGTTCCAGGAGCCGATGCGTTACATTGGTCAGGACACCGGCTCGATCCAAGCCCCCGGGCCCAACCTTCGTCGCTTCGAGCGACCACTTGCCGCGAGGCGAGCATGGCGGGTCGGTGTCATCAACGTCGGACGAAGGCCCCCACCGCGGTGGGGGCCTTCGTCGTCTCCGGCGGCCCGGGTCCGGCAGCCTCAGTGCAGGAGCGCCGGAACCCCCGCCGCGTCCGGCAGGTCGTCCGGGCCGGAGAGCACGGTCAGCCGCTGGGTGGCGCGGGTCAGCGCCACGTACAGCACCCGCAGGCCCGCCTCCGACTCGCCGGCGATGCCGGTCGGGTCGGCGACCACCGTCGCGTCGTACTCCAGGCCCTTGGCCTCCAGGCTGCCCAGCGCCACCACCCGGCCGCCCAGCCCCTCGGCCCAGCCGGCCGCCTCCTCCCGGCGGTCCATCGGGACCACCACCGCCACCGTGCCGTCCACCTCGTCCAGCAGCCGGACCAGCTCGGCCCGGGCCGCGGCCGCGAAGGCCTCCGGCGCCGGGTCGGTGACCGCGGCGAACCGCGGCTCGACCCCGGTCGACCGCACCGCGCTCGGGGACGGCGTACCGGGCGCCGCGAGCGCCAGCACCTTGGCCGCGACCTCGGCGATCTCGGCCGGGTTGCGGTAGTTCACCGTCAGGGTGTGCCGACGGCGCGGCTTACCGGACAGCACCTCGTCCAGCGCTGCCTGGGCCTCCTGCGGGTGCGGCCAGGAGCTCTGCGCCGGGTCGCCGACGATGGTCCAGGTCGCCATCCGGGCCCGGCGGCCGATCATCCGCCACTGCATCGGGGTGAGGTCCTGGGCCTCGTCCACGATGATGTGCGCGTACTCACGACGCTCCACCGGCACCGCGGCCCGCTGCCGCGACACCCGGTCGGCATAGGTGGTGACCTCGTCCAGACCGCTCAGCAGGTCGACCGCGTCGACCTCGCGGGCCCTAGGACGGGCCGCCTCGCCGAGCAGCAGCTGGAGCTCATCCACCAGCGCCACGTCGTGCGCCGACAGCGGGCCACGGCCCTGGTCGTCCAGGTGACGCCAGGAGGCCGTCAGCAGCCGGGCCTCCTCCGGGGTGACCGCCCGGCGGGCGATCCGGTTCACGTGCCGGGTCTGCCGCATCGAGGCCAGCACCCGGCGCGGGGTGACGGCCGGCCACCAGGCGTCCAGGAAGGCCAGGAACGGCACCTCGTCCGAGACGTACTCGTCGAAGGACTCCCGCTCCTCCTGGCGCTGCTCGCGCTCGGCGTGGCTGACCGGCTTCGGCAGGTGCCGGACGGCGACCGACCAGAGCGCGTCGAGCAGCAGCCGGCGGGCCCGCGGGCGCAGCAGGTTCAACGGCGTGCCGCCGCTGCCGAGCACGTTGCCGCGCACGGCCCGCAGTCGGCCCGCGTCCAGCCGCAGGGCCTGGCCGCGGGCGAAGACCCGCAGCTCGGTCGGCTCGTTCAGCTCCAGGGCCGCCCGGGCCGCCCGGCGCAGCAGCTGGACCATCCTGGACGACCCCTTGACCCGGGCCGCCTCGGGAGTGTCGTAGCGCTCCGCCTCGATCCCGTCGACCAGGCTGCCGACCGCCCGGATCGCGACCTGGCCCTCCTCGCCCAGCGAGGGCAGCACGCCCTCGGTGTACGAGACCAGCAGCGCGGTCGGGCTGACCACCAGGATGCCCCCGGCGTACCGGCGGCGGTCCTGGTAGAGCAGGAACGCGGCCCGGTGCAGCGCGACGGCCGTCTTGCCGGTGCCGGGGCCGCCGGTGACCAGGGTGGCACCGGCCGCGGGGGCCCGGATGACCTCGTCCTGCTCCTTCTGGATGGAGGAGACGATGTCCCGCATCGAGTGGCTGCGGGCCCGACCGAGCGAGGCCATCAGCGCGCCGTCGCCGACCACCGCCAGCTCGCTGCCGTTCAGGGTCGGTGTCAGGTCGGGGCGCAGCAGGTCGTCCTCGACCCCGATCACCTTGCGGCCCTTGGAGCGGATGACCCGGCGGCGGACCACCCGGCCCGGCTCCAGCGGGGTGGCCCGGTAGAACGGCGCGGCGGCCGGCGCCCGCCAGTCGATCACCAGCGGGCCGAACTCGGCGTCGAGCACGCCGAGCCGGCCGATGTGCAGGGTCTCCGCGACGGCCGGGTCGGCCGGGTCCATCGGGGTCTGCGAGGGGATGCCGTGCTCCTCCGGGGCGTCCGCCTGCTGCAGGTCGATCCGGCCGAACAGGAAGTCCTCGAACTCGCTGTTGAGCCGGTGCAGGTGCGCGCCGGCCCGGTAGACCTGCGCGTCGCGCTCGGCGAGCGCGCCCGGGGTGCCGACCTGCACGCGCTTGGCGGCGTCCTCGAGGATGTACTCGGCCTCGGCGAGCTTCTCCTCCAGGCGGTGGTAGACGGTGTCGAGGTGCCGCTGCTCCTCCGCGATCTCACGGTCGCGGACCGTGTCGGGTTCGGTGGTGGTGGTGGTGGTGGTGGTGTCGTGCTGGGCTGAGCCGTGCGCGCCCAAGGAGCCCCCTGAGGTACGTCCTGCGGGTGGAGAGGGTGACCGCCCTCCAGGAAAAAGGCGGACGGATGATCCTACGCCTCCACCACCCGGCCCCGGGCACCCAGGGCCGGGCCCGCGCGCCGCTGCCCGCCCGGCCGGAGCCCGCACCGGGGCCCGACCGGGGCCCGACCGGGGCCTGCCCTAGTGGACCGACAGCTCGTCGCCGTACTTGCCGCCCGGGTCGGCGACCGGGTCGACCGCCAGCCGGTAGCCGCGTTTGACGACGGTGGCGATCAGCCGCGGGGTGCCGAGGGCCGTCCTCAGCCGGGCCATCGCGCTCTCCACGGCGTGCTCGTCGCCGCCGCTGCCCGGCAGGGCCCGCAGCAGCTCGGCGCGGGGCACCACCCAGCCCGGGCGGCGGGCCAGCGCCCGGAGCAGGGCCATCCCGGCCGGCGGGACGGGCCGTAGCTCACCGTCGACCAGCGCGGCCTGGCCGCGCAGCTCCAGGTGGTGCCCGACGACGGCGAGGCGGCGGGCACGGCGGGGCAGCTCGGCGGTCAGGGTCTGCACCATGGCGCCGAGCCGCATCCGCTCGGGCCACACGGTGGGGACGTCCTGCTCCTCCAGCGGCGCCGCGGTGACCGGGCCGACACAGACCGGCAGTACGTCGCGGCGCAGGGCGTGCAGCAGTTCCTCGGTGCGGCCGCGTTCGGCGGCGCGGTTGAGCAGGCTGATCGCGGCGGGGGCGCTGGTGAAGGTGACGGCGTCCAGGGAGCCGCTGCAGCAGGCGTCCAGCAGCCGGTCGAGCGGCCCCTGGTCGACCGGCGGCAGCCAGCGGTAGACCGGCACCTCGACCACCTCGGCGCCGGCCGCGGTCAGCGAGTCGATGAAGCCGCGCAGCGGGGCGCCGTGCAGCTGGACGGCGATCCGGCGGCCGTCCACGCCCTGCTCCAGCAGGTACTCCAGCACCTCGACGGAGGACTCCGACTCGGGCGACCACGCCTCGCGCAGCCCGGCCGCGCGGATCGCGCCCTTGGCCTTGGGGCCGCGGGCCAGCACGACGGCCTTGCCGAGCCGGTCGCTCAGCTCGTCGCCCAGGCCCCAGCCCTCGGCGGCCTCGATCCAGCCGCGGAAGCCGATGCCGGTGGTGGCGACCGCGATGTCCGGCGGATCGTCGACCAGGGTGCGGGTGGCGGTCAGCAGTTCGGTGTCGTCCGAGAGCGGGACGATCCGCAGGGCCGGACCGCGCAGGACGGCGGCGCCGCGGCGCTGGAGCAGGGCGGTGAGTTCGTCGGCGCGGCGGGCCGCGGTGATGCCGATGGTGAAGCCGGCCAGCGGGGGTACCGGCTCGGCGGTCTGACGGTCGGTCAGGTCGGCCATGGCGTACGGTCCTCTGGTGGTGCGCCCGGCGGCCCGTGGGCGGGCCGCAGGGTGGGGTGGGTGGACGGACATCGTCGCGTGCCGCCGTCACGCCCCGGGGTCGGTCTTATTTCCGCGCTGTTTCGCAGCTCGGAACGGGTGTGGGCGGCGCCACGGCGGACCCGCCGGCCAGGGGCGGGCCCGCCGTCGCGGGCGGGGTCAGACCTGGGCCAGGGCCGGGGTCCCCGCGGTCACCGTGCTGCCGGTCGGGCGGCGCAGGTAGATCGCCCAGGTGAGGGCGAAGCAGACCGCGTACGCGCCCAGGAACGAGGCGAACGCGGGGGTGCCGGTCTTCGCGGTCAGGAAGGACTGCCGGAAGGCGAGGTTGATGAAGAGCCCGCCGAGCGCGCCGACCGCTCCGATCACGCCGATCGCGGCGCCGGACATCCGGCGCGACCAGGCGGCCGCCTGCTCGGCGGTCGCGCCGCCGGCGATCCGGTCCTGGGCCTTGGCCTCGAAGATGCCCGGGATCATCTTGTAGGTGGAGCCGTTGCCGATCCCGGCGAAGACGAAGAGGCCGATGAAGCCGGGCAGGAAGAGCGCCAGCGAGCGCTCCGCCGAGGCGTAGGTGACCAGGCCGGTGGCGGCGGCCATCGCGACGAAGTTCCAGAAGGTGATCCGGGCGCCTCCCCAGCGGTCGGCCAGCAGGCCGCCGAGCGGGCGGATCAGCGAGCCGAGCAGCGGGCCGATGAAGGTGAGCTGGGCGGCCTGCAGCGGGGTGCGGCCGAACTGGTTCTGCAGGACGAGGCCGAAGGCGAAGGAGAAGCCGATGAAGGAGCCGAAGGTGCCGATGTAGAGCACCGACATCAGCCAGGTGTGCTTCTCGCGCAGGACTCCGGCCAGCGCGCCGGTGTCGTTCTTCATCGGCGCCAGGTTGTCCATGAACAGTGCGGCGCAGGTGGCCGCGATGATCACCAGCGGCAGGTAGATGCCCAGGACCAGCCGGGGGTGGCCGGCCCCGGCCCAGGTGATGACGGCCAGCGCGACCAGCTGGATCACCGGGACGCCGATGTTGCCGCCGCCGGCGTTCAGGCCGAGCGCCCAGCCCTTGCGGCGCATCGGGAAGAAGGCGTTGATGTTGGTCATCGAGGAGGCGAAGTTGCCGCCGCCGAGACCGGTGAGCGCGGCCACCAGCATGAAGGTGGTGTAGGAGGTGCCGGGGTGCATCACGTACGCCGCGGCCAGGGTGGGCAGCAGCAGCAGGAGGGCCGAGGCCACCGTCCAGTTCCGCCCGCCGAACCGGGCCACCGCGACGGTGTACGGGATCCGGACGAAGGCGCCGACCAGTGTCGGCATCGCGACCAGGAAGAACTTGCCCGCCGGGTCGACGTGGTACGCCTTGCCCATGAACAGCACCATCACCGACCACAGGCTCCAGATCGAGAAGCCGATGTGCTCGGAGAGGACGGAGAAGATCAGATTCCGGTTCGCGACGCGCTTACCGGTGCGCTCCCAGAATTCGCCGTCCTCCGGGTCCCACTGCTGGATCCAGCGTCCGCCCGATCTGCCCTGCCGTGCCGTTTCCGTGGTCATCCTGTGTCCCTCCGCCTGCAGGTGGCTTCCTGCCATCGACACTAGGTAGACATGGTTTCGGCCTCGTTGTGCACTGTGAAGGACAAGGAACCGTCAACTCACCCGGCGATCCGGGCCCGTGTGAGGAGCCTGGGAAGCACGAAAGCCGCCCTCCGGAGTGGAGGACGGCTCACATGCACATGGGGCGGTGGAGATGCCGGGAATCGAACCCGGGTCCAGTGCGACAGATTCAGGACTTCTCCGAGCGCAGTCCGCTGTGATTTTCTCGGCCCTGGCAGTCACGCGGACAAGCCGCCAACAGGCCCAGCTGCTGTTTGATTTCCCATCCACCCTCGCAGCCCGGGTGGACGGTTGAGTTCCCTAGATTATGCCAGGATCCGGGTCGGGAACGCCCCGGGCTGACACCCATTCACTCTGGCAGACTAGGCTGCGAGAGCGAACTGCTGGGAATCGCGCTTAGAGTTGGCGATTATTTGTTTGCGACAGATGGTTTACGAGATCATTGCCGCGTTCCTCGGCTCGCTTCTCCTGTTTCGACCTACACTGTCGAAACCGATCATCCCCATGTTGATTTGAAAAACAGCTCCGGCGGGCGGACCCTCCGGTGATGCTGGGCCCATAGTACGCGCTGTGACCGGCGAGGGTCCAGCAGATTAACGCTGACGCCGCCGCGCGGCGGCCACCGCACGGTCGGACTCACGACGGTCCTGCTGCTCACGCAGGGTCTGCCGCTTGTCGTACAGCTTCTTGCCGACCGCCAGGGCGATCTCCAGCTTCGCCCGGCCGTCCTTGAAGTAGAGCGAGAGCGGTACCAGGGTGTGACCGGTCTCCTTGACCTTGGACTCGATCTTGCGGATCTCCAGCTTGTGCAGCAGCAGCTTGCGCTTGCGCCGTGCCGAGTGGTTGGTCCAGGTGCCCTGGGTGTACTCCGGGATGAAGAGGTTGTCGACCCACGCCTCCCCGCCCTGGATGTAGGCGTACCCGTCCACCAGGTTGGCCCGCCCCTCGCGGAGCGACTTCACCTCGGTACCGGTCAGCACCATGCCGCACTCGAAGGTGTCGAGGATGGTGTACTCGTGTCGCGCCTTCTTGTTCTGCGCGACCAGCTTGTGTCCCTTTTCTTTTGCCATAGCGCCGATCATTCTCGCATCCCGACGGCGCGGTCGGCAGCCCCTTTAGCCGCGCGCCCCGACACCGGCCAGCACCCGCAGGGCCAGCTCCCCCGGGTCGTCGGCCGGCTGTGCCTGGACGTCCGGCACCAGGCCGACCCCGTCGGGCGAGCGGCCGGACGGGGTGGTGTAGCGGCCGACGGTCAGTTCCAGGACCGAGCCGTCCGCGAGCCGGCTGGGCTGCTGCACGGTGCCCTTGCCGAAGGTGCGGGAGCCCACCAGCACGGCCCGGCAGCGGTCCTGCAGGGCGCCGGCCAGCAGCTCGGCGGCGCTCATGGTGCCGCCGTCGACCAGCACCACCAGGGGGGTCGCGGTGTCACCGCCCGGCGACGCGGAGAGCTCGCGCCGCTCGCCCCGCTCCTGGTAGGCGACCACCGGCCCGCCGTCCAGGAACAGCGAGGCGGTGGCCACCGCCTCCTCGACCAGGCCGCCGGAGTTCCCCCGCAGATCCAGCACCACGGTGTGGGCGCCGCGCGCCGCCTCCCGCACCTGGCCGGAGACCCCGCTGGTGAAGGCCCGGACCGCGATTCTGACCACACCGGGGGTCGGGTGGTCGACGGCCACCTCGCGGGTGGCCAGCTCGATCCGGCCGAGCACCAGGTCCCGGACCGGGCCGTCGGCCCGCTGGACGGCCAGCGCCACCGTGGAGCCGGCCTGCCGGCCGCGCAGCCGGGCGACCACCTCGGTGACGGGCAGTTGGTCGGTCGCGGCGCCGTCGATCCGCAGCAGCCGGTCGCCCACCGCGATCCCGGCCGCGGCGGCCGGGCCGCCGGGCAGCACCTCGGAGACGGCCGTGCCGCCGTCCCCGGCGCGGCCGACCGACAGGCCCACACCGCGATAGCGGCCACCGGTGAAGGCGGCGTACTCCTCCGGGCTGAGATGCGCCGCCCAGCGGTCGCCGCTGGCGCCGACCAGCTGCTCGGCCTGGAGCGGGGAGAGGTCGGCTCCCGCGAGGTCCTCGGCGCCCGTCCACAGGGCCGTGCGCGGCGGCACCGCCGGCGGCTCGCCCCAGGCCCCGGCAGCGGCCCCGACCAGCAGGACCACACCGAAGACCGCGCTGAGCGTGGCCCCCTGCCGTACCCGCTGTGCCAGTGCCATGCACCGGAGTCTAGGCCGCCCGGCGGACCCGGGTGGCCGAAAGTCGACGGGTCGGGTACGCAGCAGCCCCGGACGGCGCACAGGCCGGCCGGGGCCGCGGGCGGTGGAACTGACCTCCGGTCAGACCTTGAGGTACTTGCGGAGGGTGAAGAACGCGGCGATGCCGGCCATCCCCATACCCACCACGACCAGCAGCGGGATCACCGTCAACACCGAGGACAGGCCGATGAAGTGGATGAACAGCACCCGCTGGGCCAGCCAGTGCTGGACGAAGAAGTGGCCGGCGAGCAGCAGTCCGGACGCCATCGCGGCACCGAGCAGCGCGGCGAACGCGGCCTCGGCGATGAACGGCATCTGGACATAGAAGTTCGAGGCACCCACCAGGCGCATGATGCCGGTCTCGCGCCGCCTGCTGAACGCCGACACCCGGACGGTGTTGACGATCAGCAGCAGGGCGACGAAGAGCATCAGCACCATGATCACGAACGCGGCGGTCTGCAGACCGTTCAGCAGGCCGAACAGGTTCTCCAGGATCTTCCGCTGGTCCTCGACCGACTTCACGCCGGGCTTGCCGGCGAAGGCGCTCTGGATCACGTCGTACTTGGTCGGGTCGACCAGCTTGATCCGCCAGGACTGCGGCATCGCCTCCGCCCCCACGGCGGCGAGCAGCGGGTTGTCCGGGTTGGTCTCCTTCCAGCGCTTGTAGGCCTCGGGCGAGCTCTCGAAGGTCGAGCTCTGCACCAGCGGCATCTTCGACAGGCTGGCCTGGACGTCGTCGATCTGCTGCTGGGTGGCGGCGCCGGCCGAGCACTGGGCGGAGGAGGTGGCGTCGGACTTCGTACAGAAGTAGACGCTGACCTCGACCTTGTCGTACCAGTAGCCCTTCATCGAGTTGACCTGGTCACGGACCAGGAGCGAGGCACCGGCGAGGGCGAGCGAGAGCGCGACACTGACGACGACGGCGATGGTCATCGTCAGGTTGCGGCGGAGACCGACACCGATCTCCGACAGGACGAACTGGGCGCGCATGCTTCTCTCAATCCACGGTCAATGCAGGTATGGCGAATCAGGCGGAGTGTGCGTCGGGCCGGTCCCGGGGTTCAGGACTGGTAGCCGTAGACGCCGCGGGCCTGGTCGCGGACCAGCAGCCCCTTGTCGAGCTCGATCACGCGCTTGCGCATCTGGTCGACGATGGCCTGGTCGTGGGTGGCCATCAGCACCGTGGTGCCGGTGCGGTTGATCCGGTCGAGCAGCTTCATGATGCCGACCGAGTTCTGCGGGTCGAGGTTTCCGGTCGGCTCGTCCGCGATCAGCAGCATCGGGCGGTTCACGAAGGCCCGGGCGATCGCCACGCGCTGCTGCTCACCACCGGAGAGCTCGCCGGGCATCCGGTCCTCCTTGCCGCCGAGGCCGACCAGGTCGAGCACCTCGGGCACCACCTTGGCGATGGCGCTCTTGGGCTTGCCGATCACCTCGAGGGCGAAGGCCACGTTCTGCGCCACCGTCTTGTTGGGGAGCAGGCGGAAGTCCTGGAAGACGGTGCCCAGCTGGCGGCGCATGTGCGGCACCTTCCAGTTGGACAGCTTGCCCAGGTCCTTGCCGAGCACGTGCACCGCGCCGACGCTGGGCCGCTCCTCGCGCAGGCACAGGCGCAGGAAGGTGGACTTGCCCGAGCCGGACGAGCCGACCAGGAAGACGAACTCGCCCTTCTCGATCTCCAGCGAGACGTTGTCCAGGGCCGGACGGTTCTGCTTGGGATAGGTCTTGGAGACGTTGTCGAATCTGATCACGGCTGCATCACGGGGGCCATCCTAGGTGGAAGGGCAACCGGCCCGGCCGGGGCCCCCGTGACCCGATCGTTACGTCAGGCCCGAAGGCTCGACCCGCAGCGCCGTTCCTCGGTCAGTACTGGCTTGGGACCATACGCGACCCGGCCGGACATCCGCAGGCCCGGACTCCCGAAAGGGCAGCGAATTGTCCACCTCTGGTGTCCTTTGACCGGAAAACTGCGAGGGATGTCACAGCACTCCCCACCCAGGACAGCAGGGGCCGGAAGCAGGGGAACCTGGCACAGTGGAGAGGGAGCGGTCCGGTTGGCCGCTACCCCGCACAGGGCAACAGAGGAACCAGAGCCCCGTCCGGTGCGTTGGCAGTAGCAGCAAGGAGGAGATCGCATGACTTGCGACCATCTGGTGTGCGCCAACTGCAACGGCCGCGTGAGTGACGGCCGCTGCCCGGTGTGCCGTGCCAACCGCGCCCGGCTGCAGGACCAGCAGGGCCCGTTCGCCGCGCTGTCCCCGGCGGCGCTGCTCGCGCTGCTGGTGACCCTGCTGGCGGTGGCCTTCATCGCCCGACAGGCGCTGGCCTGACACCCATGACAACCCGAAGGGCCCCGGAGCACTCGCTCCGGGGCCCTTCGGCTGCTCGGCACCTCTAGTCGTTCGAGGTCCCGTTAGTCGTTCGAGGTCTCACGCTGCTTGCGCCAGCGGATGCCGGCCTCGATGCTGTGCTCGATCATCATCGCGGCCGGCCTCCTCGCCTTAGTCGTTCGAGGTCTCGCGCTGCTTGCGCCAGCGGATGCCGGCCTCGATGAAGCCGTCGATGTCGCCGTCCAGCACCGACTGCGGGTTGCCGACCTCGAACTCCGTCCGCAGGTCCTTGACCATCTGGTACGGGTGCAGCACGTACGAGCGCATCTGGTTGCCCCAGGAGCTGCCCTCGCCCTTGAGCGAGTCCATCAGGGCCCGCTCCTCCTGGCGACGGCGCTCCAGGAGCTTGGCCTGGAGGACGTTCATCGCGGAGGCCTTGTTCTGGATCTGCGAGCGCTCGTTCTGGCAGGAGACCACCACGCCGGTGGGCAGGTGGGTGATCCGGACCGCGGAGTCGGTGGTGTTGACGCCCTGGCCGCCGGGGCCGGAGGCGCGGTAGACGTCGATCCGCAGCTCGGACTCGTCGATGTCGACGTGGTCGCTCTGCTCCACGACCGGGAGCACCTCGACGCCCGCGAACGAGGTCTGGCGACGGCCCTGGTTGTCGAACGGGGAGATGCGGACCAGACGGTGGGTGCCCTGCTCCACGGAGAGGGTGCCGTAGGCGTACGGGGACTTCACGGTGAAGGTCGCGGACTTGATACCGGCCTCCTCCGCGTACGAGGTGTCGTAGACCTCGGTCGGGTAGCCGTGCCGCTCGGCCCAGCGCAGGTACATGCGCATCAGCTGCTCGGCGAAGTCGGCGGCGTCCACGCCACCGGCCTCGGCGCGGATGTTGACCAGGGCCTCACGGGCGTCGTACTCGCCGGACAGGAGGGTGCGCACCTCCAGCTCCTCGACGGCCTTCTGCACCGAGGTGAGCTCGGTGAGGGCCTCGGCGAGAGTGTCCGCGTCGTTCTCGTCGGCGGCCAGCTCGAACAGGACGGCGAGGTCGTCGACCCGGCCGCGCAGGTGCTGGACCTTGCGGAGTTCGCCCTGCAGGAAGGAGAGCCGGCTGGTCACCTTCTGGGCGTTCGCCAGGTCGTCCCACAGGTTCGGGGCGGCTGCCTCCTCCTCCAGGGTCGCGATGTCGGCCCGGATCTTGTCCAGGTCGAGGACGGCCTCGATCGACCCCATGGTCGATTCGAGGTTCTTGAGCTCTTCGGAAGGATCGACGGCTGCCACGCTCTCAAGCGTAATGGTTGGCGCGGGGCGCTCAACTACACCGGGGGGTGCCAACCCCCGGCAGGCACCGTCGGCGGGGTCCGTACGCCCTCTGTGGCGGCGTGCGCCGGGGGGTGCGCGGGCTCGGCGGCGAAGGCCGAGTACGCGGCCGCGGCGCCGGCCAGCAGCAGCAGGACCGCCACCACCACGGCCAGCATCCGGCGGCGCCGGAGCAGCGCCTGGCGACCCTTGCGGTGGCCGGCCGCCGGGGCGGCGCCGCGCTGCGCGCGGGACTCGGCCGCGTACGAGGCCAGCTCCTGGGGGCTGGGGCGGCGCAGGCTGGTGTGGGTGTCCCGGGTGGAGTCGGGCGACGGGGCGGGGACCAGCGGGACGGCCGGGCCGCGCCGGCGGCGGTGGGTGCCGGAGCCGGTGTCGGCCTCGGCGTACACGGCCTCGCCCGGGGTCGGCACCTCCTCGGCCGGGGGCCGGCCCTGCGCCGGGACGGCCAGCGGCGGCAGGCCGGCGAGCGCGGGCAGCTGCTCGCGCAGCCGCGCCGCCAGCTCGGCGGCGCGCAGCCGGGAGGCGGGGGCCTTGGCCAGGCACTCGGAGATGATCCGCCACAGGCCGTCCGGCATCCCGGGCACCGGCGGCACGTTCTCGGTGACGTGGCGGCGCAGTACCGCGCCGGTGTGACCGCCGCCGAAGGGGGTGGTGCCGGCCAGCAGCTCGTAGAAGACCGTGGCCAGGGCGTAGATGTCGACCGCGGCCCGGGGCTCCAGGCCCTCGATGATCTCGGGGGCGAGGTAGTCGGGGGTGCCGATGATCCGGGTGGCCCTGGTCCGGCGCGGGGCGTCGACCAGGCGGGCGATGCCGAAGTCGGTGAGCTTGGCGCGGGGCGCTCCGCCCGGCCCGGCCGGGGCCGCCAGGTCGAGCAGGACGTTCTCCGGCTTGACGTCGCGGTGCACGATGCCGGCCGCGTGGGCGGCGGCCAGGCCGTCGGCCACGTCGGCGATGACCGAGGCGGCGGCGGCCGGGGTGAGGACCCCTTCGCGCTCCAGTCTGGTCCGCAGGTCGGTGCCCTGGACCAGCTCCATCACCAGGGCGAGGTCGTCGCCGTCCACCACCATGTCGTGGACGCCGACCACCCGGGGGTGGTCGAGGCCGGTCAGGGCGGACCGCTCCTGGACGAAGCGGCCGACCAGTACCTGGTCGGATGCCAGATCCTCCCGCAGCAGCTTGACTGCCACCGGTCCGTCCGGGCCTTCGCCGAGCCACACGGTCCCGGCGGAGCCCCGGCCGATCACCTGGTGGACGGTGTACCGGCTGCCGATCTTGCGTGCCAATGCTGCTCCGTGGGCTCGGTAGGTCGGTGCTCAGCGAACAACCTACGCGCCCCGGAGCCCTCGGGGGGCCGCCGAAGCCCCGCTGCCGCGCACTGGCGGGCGGGAATTATTGTGAATTGTCGATATAGCGTCAATGTCGCCCCCGGCAGGGCGTCAGTTCTTCCCGAACCTGCCGAACCAGTCCTGGACACTGGCGAACCAGTCCTGGACGTTGTGCCAGTACTCCGGCAGCGGCGTGAAGTTCCACAGCGCGACGGCGGCCAGCGCGAGGATCAGCAGCACCATCAGGCAGCCCTTCAGGCAGCCCAGGCCGGGGATGTACATCTTGTTGCGACTGCGGCGGCGCGGCTCGCGCTCGCGCGGCGGCTCGGGCTCGCGCTGCGGGGGCCGCTGCGGCTCCCGGTGCTGCGGCGGCTGCGGCTCGCGGCGCTGGGGGGCCGGCGGCTCCTGGCGGCGCTGGGGGCGGCCGGCGGGGCCGGCGGCGGGTAGCCCTGGGGCTGCCCCTGGTGCGGGTAGCCCTGGTAGCCCTGGGGCTGCTGCGACGGCTGGGGCTGCGGCGGGCGGCCTGCCTGGTACGGCGGCGGGGCCACCGGCGGGCGCTGCGCGTAGCCGCCCTGCGGCTGCTGGTACTGGCCCGGACGCGGGCCCTGGGGCTGCTGCGGGGCCTGGCCGCCGTACCCGCCGGGCGCGGGCTGGTTCGGCCCCGCCTGGTACGGCCGGGGCGCGACCTGCGGGCGGCCGAGCTCCTCCGGGTCGAGGTAGCCGACCTCGGTCTGCTGGTTGCGGTCACGGGCCGCACGCAGCTGGGTCTGCCACGGGTGCGGGGCCTCGGGGGCGGCGACGGGCGCACCCGGGCCGGTCTGCGGGACCGGCGGCATCACCCGGGTGCGGTCCGCGGCCGCGGCCGGCGGCTGGCCCATCACCTGGGTGGCGGCGGCCTGGTCGAAGCCGCGGGAGGGCAGCACCTGGGTCGGCTCGGACGAGCCGAACGGCGCGGGGGCGGGCGGCGCGGCCGGAGCGTGCTCCACCGCGAACTGCGGGTCGGTCACCAGCAGGCCGCCGACCGCGAGCGCGGCGTCCACGGCGGCCGGCGAGGCGTGCACGCCGACCCCGGCGGCGACCACCCGCAGGGCGTGCGCGAGCGAGGTGGCGGTCGGGCGCTCGGCGGGGCTCTTGCGCAGGCAGCGCTCGATCACCGTCCAGAGCGGCTCGGGCACCGAGCGCGGCCGCTCGGGCTCCTGGGCGAGGTGCGCCTGCAGCACCGCCAGCGGGCCGTCGCCCTGGAACGGCGGGCGGCCGGTGACCAGCTCGTAGAGCATGATGCCGGCGCCGTAGACGTCCACGGCCGAGGTCTGCGGCCGGCCCTCGGCGGACTCCGGGGCGACGTACGCGGGCGTGCCGACGAACTCGTGGGTGCGGGTGATGCCCGGGGAGTCCGCGAGCCGGGCGATGCCGAAGTCGGTGAGCAGCGGGTGCATCTGCTCGACACCGTCGACGCGGACCGTGGCGAGCAGCACGTTGGCGGGCTTGAGGTCGCGGTGCACGATGCCGTCCGCGTGGCTCACCGCCAGGGCGTCGGCGACCTGCGCCATCAGCAGGGAGCCGGCGATCGGACTGAGCGGGCCGTTGCCGCGCAGGTAGTGGAACAGGTCGGGGCCGTCGACCAGGTCCATCACCAGCGCCAGCAGCTCGCCCTCGACGACGAGGTCGCGGACCTGCACGATGTTGGGGTGGCTGAGCCGGAGCAGGGCGGAGCGTTCGCGCAGGAAGCGCATCACGATGTCCGGGTCGGCGGCCAGCTCCTCGCGGAGCACCTTGACCGCGACGGCCTGGCCCGGCTGCAGCCCGGGGACGGCGACGTCCTCCCGGACCCGGCCGCGCCACACGGTACCGGTGGCCCCGCGTCCGAGGCTGTCCTCAAGCAGATACTTGCTGCCGACTGGCCGCACCTGTGCTCCCGTTGTCGTCACTCGCCCCGGGCTCGCGACGGGTTGCCTGACCCTGGTTTCGGCAACTCTAACGGTGTCCGTGCGGGTTTCCGAGTGGGTGGCGGGTGTCCTGATCGGAGTCGCCGGGCGGCCATCGGGGGCGGGTTTGACCTGACGCACCGTCGAGCCCACCATGGCGATCATCGCAAGATCGTCAAATCCGGTACCGTGCGCGGACTCTCAGTCCCGGGTGGCAGGATGACAGCACCACACTTGTGGCCCAATGCACTGTCCATCCGACCGGCACGCCCCACCACCGCGCCCACTCACCGCGTCAGCACGAGCAGAAGGGACTACGGGCGAGATGCAGATCCGGCTGACCGTCCTACGACCGCGCAGCGGCCCGGCAGGCGCCGGAGCTGCCACCGATGTGCTGGTCACGGCCCCGGCCGGGACCACACTGGGTGCCCTGGCGGGCGCCCTGGCGGGCGCGGTGGGTGTCAGAGGGCCGCGCTCCGCGACCCATGTGCACCTGTACGCCGGCGCACGCCGGATCGAGGAACAGGCCCTGCTCGGCCACCCGCCCCTGGTCGACGGCACCGTGCTCTCGCTGGGCGAGCCCGACCCGGACGCCGAGGACGGCACCTCGCCCCCCGCCGCCGAGCTGCGCGTGGTCGGCGGCCCGGACGCCGGCGGCGTGCACCGGCTGCACGGCGAGGAGATCCGGCTCGGCCGCTCCAGCGAGGCCGACGTACCGCTGGACGACCCGGACGTCTCCCGGCTGCACCTCTCCCTGCACCTGGCCGCCGACGGCCGCGCCACCGTCCGCGACCTCGGCTCCACCAACGGCACCCGGCTGGACGGCCGGTTCCTGCGCGGCGAGGCCGCCGAACTGACCGACGGCGGCCTCGTCCGGCTCGGCGAGTCGACCGTCCAGCTGGCCCGCGCGGGCCGGCCGGAGCAGGCCGAGCCACCCCGGCCGCTGGTACCGGACGGCGAGGGCCACCTCGGGCTGGCGCCCCGGTCCCCCGTCCGGCCCGGCACCGGCACCCCCGTCCCACCGCCCGCCGCCGAGGCCCCGAGCCCGGGCGGGCGGGCCCGCGCCCTGCTCGCCCGCCGGCTGGGCCGCGCCGGCGCCGAACCCGACCGGGCCGACGCCGCCCAGCAGCAAGCCGACGCCCGCAGCCGGCAGGCCGCCGCCCAGCGCGAGCGCTGGCCCGACCCGGCCGCCCTGCTGCTCACCGCCCTGGGCCCCGGCCCCCGGCTCTGGGAGCGCGCCCCCGGCCACCCCGACGCACTCACCCTCCGGCTCGGCACCGCCGACCTCCCCCAGCCCCCGGCCGCGGGCACCAGCACCGACCCCGGCGGACTGCTGCCCGCCGTCCCGGTCACCGTCGACCTGCAGACCGCCGGCAGCCTCGGGCTCGCCGGCCCCCGGGCCCGGCTGGCCGGTCTGGCCCGCGCCCTGCTGGCCCAGCTGGCGGCCCTGCACCCGCCGACCGGGCTCAACCTGGTGCTGGTCGCCGCCGACGAGGAGGCCGCCGCCGAGTGGTCCTGGGCCCAGTGGCTGCCGCACCTGCGGCCGGGCCACGGTCAGGCCTGCCGGCTGCTGGTCGGCGTCGGCCCCGAGCAGACCGAGGCCCGTCTCGCCGAGCTGGCCGCGGCCACCGCCGGCCCGCCCGCCACCGTCGTCCTGGTGGACGGCGACCCGGGTACCGCGGCCGGCCGGGCCTCGCTGGAGCTGCTGCTGCGCCAGGGCCCCGCCGTCGGCGTCTTCCCGCTCTGCCTGGCCGAGCGGGCCGAGCAGCTGCCCGCCGGGATCGGCGCCACCGCGGTGGTCACCGGTGAGGTCGGCACCCTGCTCACCGTCGACCGGCCCGCCGCCGAGGGCCGCGAACTGGTCGAGGACGTCGCCCTGGACGCCGTCTCGGCCGCCTGGGCGGACCGGCTGGCCAGGGTGCTCGCCCCGCTCCGGGAGGCCGCCCCGGTCGTCCGCGGCCCGCTGCCCGCCTCGCTGCGCCTGCTCGACCTGCTCGGGCTGGACAGCGTCACCCCCGCCAAGGTCTCCGCCCGCTGGTCCGAGCTGCCGCTGTCGGCCGGGGCGGCCGGCGCCCTGCTCGGTACCGCGCGCGGCGGCGAGCCCTGCACCGTCGACCTGGCCGATCCGGAGCTGGCCGCCGCCCCGTCCGGCGGGCCGCACCTGCTGGTCGGCGGCGGCCCGGGCGCCGGCAAGACCGAGCTGCTGCGCGCCCTGATCGCCTCGCTGTCCGTGGCGGAGCGGCCGGAGCGGCTGCGTCTGACGGTCATCGAGGGCCGGGCTCCGGCGGACTCGGGCGAGGGCTCCGGGCTGGACGGCTGCACCGACCTGCCGCACGTGGTCGGCCATGTGAACGCCGCCGCCGACCCGCGCCGGGCGCTGCTGACGGCGGAGTCCCTGCTGGACGAGCTGGCGCACCGCGCGGAGCTGCTCGGCGAGCTGGGTTTCGCCGCCTGGCACGCCGCGCGGCCGTTCGCCCGGACGCCGGCCCTGGTCACCAGCGGCGGCGCGGCCCCGGCCGGCGGCGCACGGGTGATCGAGCCGCGCCGCGCACCGGGCAGCACCCCGGCGGCCGAGGCCGAGCCGACGCCCGCCCGGCTGGTCGTGGTGGTCGACGACTACGAGGCGCTGCTTGCCCCGACCTCCCCCGCCGGCCGCCCGCTGGCCAGGGCGCTGGCGGAGGTGGCCCGGCGCGGCGGCCGGCTCGGGGTGCACCTGGTGGCGGCCACCGGCGCACCCGAGCTGACGGCGGGGACGGAGGTGGACGAGGCGGCGCTGCTGCGGATCGCCCTGCGCACCGACCAGCCCGCCGAGTCCGACCTGCTGATCCACCTGCCGGACGCGGCGGCGCTGCCGGAGGACACCCCGGGCCGGGGCTACCTGCGCCGGCCGGACGGCGGGGTGACGGCCTTCCAGACCGCGCGGGTGAGCGGCCGGATCCCCCGGACAGCCACCCTGCGGCCGACCGTGGTGGCGATCGACCCGGCCCACCTGGGCGCCCCGCCCACCCGGCGGCCGGTCCGCGAGCTCGGCAACGGGCCGACGGACCTGGCGCTGCTGGCCAGCGCCCTGCAGCGGGCCGCCGCCTCGTAACGGCGGACGGCGGGCGCGCCCCACCCCCGTAGGGTCGCGCCCGCCCCCGGATCACCGGACGGGCTGCTGCTCCGCCCGGTCCACCACGGCGGTCTCCACCGTGACGTTCGTGAAGAGCACCGTTCCGGCCTTCGCCTCCCGGCCGTCCGTGACCTGGACCTCGCGCCTGCCGAGGTAGGTCCGGCCGGTCGGATCGAAGATCCACTCGCTCCGGGCGGCGCCGTCGCCCGTCCCCTCGGGGCTCACCAGCGCGACCGCGATCCCCGGCCGTCCGGTCGCGTCGACCACGTCCGGCACCAGCGTGACGCCGGGGATCAGGGCCGCGGCCCGGTAGAACGCGGCTCGTACGCCCGGGGTGAGCAGCTCGCCGTGGATCAGCTCCCCGATCGCGCGGAAGGCCTCCGCGTCGGGCTGCCCGCTCTTGCCGCTGCCCTCGGCGCGGACCCTGGCGAGCAGTTGCGCCGGGTCGGTGGGCAGTGCGGCCAGGTAGTCGTGGTCCGGGAAGACGATGCTCGCGGGTTCGCCCTGGACGTTGGGGACAAGGGCGGCCCGACCCTCGGGGTTCTTCGCGGTCCCGAAGGTCGGATCGATGATCAGCCCCTGGGTCCGCCCGTCCAGCGCCTTCCACATCTGCCGGCTGTACGGCTCGGGGTGGTAGGCGCCGCTGCTGACCGTCCTGGTGTAGAGGAACTGGCTCCGGGTCGCCGGGACCGCCGGCCGGGCGGCGGCCTCGCGAGCGGCGCGCTCCAGCAGCTCGGCGGCGGTGGCCGGGGCGCTGGAGGTGGCCGCGGGCGGGGGCGGGGGCGGTGCGGAGTCGTGGTGCGACGCGGTGGCCAGGACCCCGGCCATCGCCGCCGCGACGACCAGCGGCGGCGCGAGCCAGACCGGCCACCGCCGCGCGCGCGGCGCCGCGGCCGCCTGGTCCCTGCTGATCTCGTCCATCAGATGCTCCCTCAACAACCGGTGACGGTCGGCGGCGAGCATCTCGGGTGCGTCGTTCATCGGAGGCCCTCCTTCATCGACCGGGCCGCCGGGTGGCCGCCCTCCCCCACCTGTCCGACGGCGGTCGGGAGTTCCCGACGAGAGGTCAGTTCACGTTCGGCCAGGGCCGCCAGCCGCGTCCTGGCCCGGGACAGGCGGGAGCGCACGGTGCCGACCGGGACGCCGAGCGCCTCGGCGGCGGCGGCGTAGTCCAGGCCGCCCCAGACGCAGAGCCGGAAGACCTCCCGCTCGCCGCGCCGCAGACCGCCCAGGGCCCGCTGGACGGCCGCCAGGCGGTCGCCGTCGTCGAGCCGGGCGACCAGTTCCTCGGCGAAGTCGGGGGCGGCCTCCCGCCCGGGCAGCCGGGACATCGCGGCGCGGTGCCTGCGGGCGGCGCGGGTGGTGTTGCGGAGCACGTTGGTGGCGATGCCGAAGAGCCAGGGCCGGACGGACCCGCCCTCCTCGCGCAGGGTGCCGCGCAGCCGCCAGGCCTCGAGGAAGGTCAGGGACACCACGTCCTCGGCGGTGGCCCACTCGCCGAGGGTGCGCAGCGCGTAGCCGTAGACGGCCTGCGCGTGCTCGTCGAAGAGCTCCCCGAACGCGCTCTGGTCCCCGGCGCGCAGCCGGGATCTCGGTGACTGTTCCACACCCCACCCTGTCCGCAGCCGCCGGACGGTTCCCTGTGACGTCCGTCACGGGAAAGCCCGGAGGGCGGGACCGTGGATCACGGTCCCGCCCTCCGGGTCGGCGGCTCAGCGGCCGGTGCGCAGCAGGGTCCGGATCACCCGCATCGCGACGGACAGGCTGGACAGCTCGTAGTTGTCGGAACCCCTTATGTCGTCGAGGGTGGTCTTGGCCCGCGTCATCAGCGTGCTGTTGAGCTCGGCCCAGGCGCTGTAGCGCTCCTCCGGGGAGGAGCCCTCCGGTCCGCAGGCCAGGATGTCCGCGCTGAGGGCGGCGTGCGCGGCGAACAGGTCCTCGCGGATGGCCGCGCGGGCCATCGAGGACCAGCGGTCGGTCCGCGGGAGCTCGATGATCCGGTCCAGCAGGTGGGTGATCTGCAGGCGGTCGGCCAGGTCGTAGTAGAGCTCGGCCACCTCCATCACGTCCGCGTCCGAGCGGTCCGCCACACCGACGATGTCCAGGGTCGGGAAGGCCGAGGAGAGCCCGGCCACCCGGGTGGCCAGCGACTCGGGCACGCCGGCCTCGGACAGCTCCTGGTAGATCTTCTCGAACCAGGTCGCGTCCTCGCCGCGCAGCGGCTTGGGCAGGCTGTCCCAGACCTGGTTGACCCGGTCGTGGAAGAACTCGATGGTGCCGGCGATGTCCAACGGCTGGCGGCGGTTGTTGAGCATCCACCGGGTGGCGCGCTCGACCAGGCGGCGGGAGTGCAGCCGCATCTTGGTCAGCATCTCGGCCGGGACCTGGTTGTCCAGGGCCTCGATCTCGTCCCAGATCTGCTCCAGGCCGAAGACCGCGCGGGCCGCCGCGTGGGTGCGGGCGACCTCCTCCATCGTCGCGCCGGTCTCCTCGCGGAGGCGGAAGGCGAAGGTGCAGCCACCGCGGTTGATCGTGTCGTTGACGATCAGGGTGGTGATGATCTCGCGGCGCAGCGGGTGGTTGTCGATCGCCTCGGCGAACCGGGCCCGCAGCGCGCTCGGGAAGTACTCGTGCAGCACGGTGCGGAAGTACGGGTCGTCGGGCAGCTCGGTGGCGAGCAGCTCGTCGGCCAGCGTGATCTTCGTGTAGGCGAGCAGCACGGACAGCTCGGGCTGGGAGAGTCCGCGGCCGGCCTGCTGGCGGTCCCGGATCTGCTTCTCGGCGGGCAGGAACTCCAGTGCCCGGTCGAGCTGTCCGCCGGACTCCAGGCGGTTGATCATGCGGGCGTGCACGTTGACCATCGAGACGGCCTGGGCGACGGCGTTGGCCAGCACGACGTTCTGCGCGTAGTTGTTGCGCAGCACCAGGTGGCCGACCTCGTCGGTCATCTCGGCGAGCAGCGAGTTGCGCTGCTTGACCGTCATGTCGCCGTCGGCGACCACCTGGTTGAGCAGGATCTTGATGTTGACCTCGTGGTCCGAGGTGTCCACACCGGCGGAGTTGTCGATCGCGTCGGTGTTGATCCAGCCGCCGGTCGACTCGGGGCCGCCGACCGCGGCGTACTCGATCCGGCCGAGCTGGGTGCAGCCGAGGTTGCCGCCCTCGCCGACCACCCGGGCCCGGACCTGGTTGCCGCTCACCCGGATGGCGTCGTTGGCCTTGTCGCCGACCTCGGCGTTGGTCTCGGTGGAGGCCTTGATGTAGGTGCCGATACCGCCGTTCCAGAACAGGTCGACGGGCGCCTGCAGGATGGCCTTCATCAGCTCGGCCGGGGTGAGCTTGCCGACCTCCAGGCCGAGCGCCTCGCGGACCTGCGGCGAGAGCTGGATGGCCTTGGCGGAGCGCGGGAAGACGCCGCCGCCGGCCGAGATCAGCGACTTGTCGTAGTCGTCCCAGGAGCTGCGCGGCAGGTCGAACAGCCGGCGGCGCTCGGCGAAGGAGACGGCGGCGTCCGGGTTGGGGTCGAGGAAGATGTGCCGGTGGTCGAAGGCCGCGACCAGGCGGATGTGCTCGCTGAGCAGCATGCCGTTGCCGAACACGTCACCGGACATGTCGCCGATGCCGACGACGGTGAAGTCCTCGGTCTGGGTGTCGTGGCCCAGCTCGCGGAAGTTGCGCTTGACCGACTCCCAGGCGCCGCGGGCGGTGATGCCCATGCCCTTGTGGTCGTAGCCGGCCGAACCGCCGGAGGCGAACGCGTCGCCCAGCCAGAAGCCGTAGGCCTCGGCGACGCCGTTGGCGATGTCCGAGAAGGTCGCGGTGCCCTTGTCGGCGGCGACCACCAGGTAGGTGTCGTCCTCGTCGTGGCGGACCACGTCGGCCGGGTGGACGACCTCGCCGGCCTTCAGGTTGTCGGTGATGTCGAGCAGCGCCGAGATGAAGGTCTTGTACGAGGCGATGCCCTCGGCCAGCCAGGCGTCGCGGTCGGCCGACGGGTCGGGCAGCTGCTTGGCGACGAAGCCGCCCTTGGCGCCGACCGGGACGATCACGGTGTTCTTGACCATCTGGGCCTTGACCAGGCCGAGGATCTCGGTCCGGAAGTCCTCGCGCCGGTCGGACCAGCGCAGACCGCCGCGGGCGACCTTGCCGAAGCGCAGGTGGACGCCCTCGACCCGGGGCGAGTAGACCCAGATCTCGAAGGCCGGGCGGGGGGCCGGCAGGTCGGGGATGGCCTGGGGGTCGAACTTCATCGACACGTAGCCGTGCCACTGGCCGTCGGCCGCGTGCTGGAAGAAGTTGGTCCGCAGGGTGGCGTTGATCAGGTGCAGGAAGGAACGCAGGATGCGGTCCTCGTCCAGCGACACGACCTCGTCCAGGGCGCCGTTGAGCTCCTCGACGATGGCGTCGGTCAGCTCGTCGGCACCCAGTCGGTGACTGGGGCTCAGGCGGGCCTCGAAGAGGTTGACCAGCAGCCGGGTGGTGTGGGTGTTGTTGCGGAGCGCGTCCTCCATGTAGTCCTGGGAGAAGGTGCTCCCGGCCTGGCGGAGGTACTTGGCGTAGGCGCGCAGCACGACGGCCTGGCGCCAGGTCAGCCCGGCGGTCAGGACCAGCTCGTTGAAGCCGTCGTTCTCGGCCTTGCCCGTCCAGGTGGCGGAGAAGGCCTCCTGGAAGCGCTCGCGCGCCTCGTCGGTGAGCTCGGTGGCCTCACGGAGCCTCAGGCCGAAGTCGTAGACCCACGCGGTGGTGGAGTCGGAGCGGCGCAGCGCGTACGGGTGCTCGTCCAGCACCTCGACGCCCAGGCGCTGGAGGACGGGCAGGACCTCGGTGAGCGAGATCGGGCCGCCGACCCGGTAGATCTTGAAGCGGCGCTCCTCGTCGCCCGCGCCGACCGGCTGGTAGAGGTTCAGCCGGAAGTCGCCCTCGCCGTGCAGGGCCTCGATCTGCTTGAGGTCGGCGACGGCGGTGCGGGCGGTGAAGTCGGCGCGGTAGCCGTCGGGGAAGGCGTTGGCGTAGCGGTGGCCGAGCTCGGCGGCGCGCTCCTCGCCCAGCTCGGTGTGCAGCTGGTCGTGGAAGCTGTCCATCCAGAACCGCGCGGCCTCGGCCAGCTTGGCCTCGATCCGCTCGATCTCGGCGTCGCCGAGCTGCGGCAGCTCGGTGCCGGCGGCGACCCGGACCACGAAGTGCAGGCGGGTCAGCACCGACTCGGTGGCGTACACCGTGTAGTCGATGGTCTCGCCGTTGAGCTCCTCCTTGAGGATCTCCATCAGGCGCAGCCGGATCCGCGTGGTGTAGCGGTCGCGCGGCAGGTAGACGAAGGCGGAGAAGTAGCGGCCGTAGTCGTCGTGGCGCAGGAACAGCCGCAGCCGGCGGCGCTCCTGCAGGTAGAGCACGCTGGTGGCGATGGAGAGCAGCTCGTCGGCGGCGGTCTGGAAGATCTCGTCCCGGGGGAAGGTCTCCATGATCTGCAGCAGGTCGCGGCCGTCGTGGCTGTCGCCGGAGAACCCGGAGTCGGACAGCACCTCCTGGACCTTGCGGCGGACCACCGGGATCCGGGTGACGGACTCGGTGTACGCGGCGGAGGAGAACAGGCCGAGGAAGCGGCGCTCGCCGACGACCTCACCGTTGGCGTCGAACTTCTTGACGCCGACGTAGTCGAGGTAGGCGGGGCGGTGCACGGTGGCGCGGCTGTTGGCCTTGGTGAGGACCAGCAGCTTCTTCTCGTGGGCCTTGGCGCGGACCGGGGCGCTGAGGCGGCCGAAGGCCTCGGCGACCGGGTGGTGGTCGGTGTCGTGGCTGACCGGGTCGGAGCGCAGCACGCCGAGGCCGGTGCCGGGGACGGCCCGCAGGACCTCCTCGCCGCGGTGCTCGGCCAGGTCGTACTCGCGGTAGCCGAGGAAGGTGAAGTGGTCGTCGGCCAGCCAGCGCATCAGCTCCCAGGCCTCGCCGACCTCCTGCTCGGGCAGGTGGGCCGGGGGCTCCTCGGCCAGCTCGTCGGCCAGCCGGAGCGCGGAGTCGCGCATCTTGGTCCAGTCCTCGACGACCTCGCGGACGTCGCCCAGGATCCGGCGCAGGTTGGTCTCGATGGCGCGGAGGTCGTCGCGGTCGGTCTCGCGGTCGATCTCGATGTGCATCCAGGACTCGACCACCGCGTCGGCGGGCCACTCGGTACCGGCGGCCTTGCTGCGCGAGCAGGCGTCGATGTCCAGGATCTCCAGCAGCTTGCCGGTGATGTCACGGCGGACGGCCAGCTGGGGGTGGATGACGACGTGGATGCCGCGGTCCTCGCGGGTGAGCTCGTTGGTGACCGAGTCGACCAGGAAGGACATGTCGTCGGTGACCACCTCGACCACGGTGTGGCCGCAGGACCAGCCGTTCTCCTCGACGGTCGGGGTGTAGACCCGGACCTCCGCGGTGCCCTGCGGGCGCTTGAGCCCCAGGCGGTAGTGGGAGGCCGCCGCGCCGTACACGTCGACCGGGTCGCGGTCGACCAGGTCCTCGGGCGCGGTGTGGAGGTAGTAGTGGTGCAGGTATGCGGCCAGAGCGCCGTTGCTCAGACCCTCCCCTGGCGCCGCTCCCCCCACCTGGCTGTTCTCAGCGGCTGCTGCTGCCTTGGTGAGCAGTTCGGCCTTGGCTGCGTCCAGCTTGGTCTGCATGACTGTTTGGCTCCTGTCGCGCGCCGTTGCGTGACTCGGTGGTGGCTGGGTGTACACCGCCGGGTCTGTCCGCAATCCTCCCGCACGATCCGGATGAAATCCCCGCATGCCACGCATGGAAGGGAGTTCATCTGGGTACGAAAGCACGTTTGGCCTGCATCGTTCAGGACCCGGCGACGCCAGCCAGCCTAACCTGATGAAACGAAGGTGTCAGGGGACACGGAGGAGCAATCCTGCAGGGAGATCGATCCTTCCTGGACACCATGTCCAATCGGCGCGATCCGACTGTCAGCGACTGCCGGATTGCTCCCCCACCTGCGGGTCGGGTGTTCCACGGGCCGCCGCCGGTTCTTCCAGGTGACGTGGCCGAGTGGTGCGGAATTCGTGGCGGAGGCGAGCCCGTGGACGGACCGCCGGGCGCCGAGCGGGGCGGGGCGGGGGCGGTCGGGTCGGCCGTCAGCCCATGTGCGGGTAGCGGTGGTCGGTCGGCGGGACGAAGGTCTCCTTGATCGACCGGGCCGAGGTCCAGCGCAGCAGGTTCTGCGCCGCGCCCGCCTTGTCGTTGGTGCCGGAGGCCCGGCCGCCGCCGAACGGCTGCTGGCCGACCACCGCGCCGGTGGGCTTGTCGTTGATGTAGAAGTTGCCCGCGGTGAACCGCAACCGCTCCACCGCCTGGGCGATCGCATAGCGGTCCTGCGCGACGACCGCGCCGGTCAGCCCGTACGGCGCCCCGGCGTCCACCCGGTCCAGCACGTCCGGCCACCGGGCGTCCTCGTAGAGCTGCACGGACAGGATCGGGCCGAAGTACTCGGTCCGGAAGATCTCGTTGCGCTGGTCGGCGGAGAGCAGCACGGTCGGCCGGACGAACCAGCCGATGGCGTCGTCGTACTGGCCGCCCGCGACCAGCTCGACCCCCGGGTCCCGCCGGGCCCGCTCGATCGCGGTCCGGTTCTTCTCGTACGCCCTGGCGTCGATCAACGCGCCCATGAAGTTGCTCAGGTCGTTGACGTCGCCGACGGTCAGCGCGTCGACCTCGGCCAGGAACTCGTCCTTGATCCGCTGCCACAGGCTGCGCGGCAGGTACGCCCGGGAGAGCGCCGAGCACTTCTGTCCCTGGTACTCGAACGCGCCCCGGATCAGGGCCGTGCGCAGGATCCCGGGATCGGCCGAGGGGTGCGCGACCAGGAAGTCCTTGCCGCCGGTCTCGCCGACGATCCGCGGGTAGCTGCGATAGGAGCCGATCGCGGCGCCGACGGTCTTCCACAGCGACTGGAAGGTCGACGTCGAGCCGGTGAAGTGCAGGCCCGCCAGCGCCGGACTGGCCAGGGCGACCTGGGACAGCGCGTGGCCGTCGCCGGTCACCAGGTTGATCACCCCGGGCGGCAGGCCGGCCGCCTCCAGCAGCCGCATCAGGTAGTGGGCGGAGAGCGTCTGGGTGGGCGCGGGCTTCCACACCACGGTGTTGCCCATCAGCGCGGGCGCGGTGGGCAGGTTGCCCGCGATGGCGGTGAAGTTGAACGGGGTGATCGCGTAGACGAAGCCCTCCAGCGGCCGGTGGTCGGTGCGGTTCCACACCCCTGGCGAGGACTGCGGCTGGTCGGCCAGCAGCTGCCGGGCGAAGTGCACGTTGAAGCGCCAGAAGTCGACCAGCTCGCACGGCGCGTCGATCTCGGCCTGCTGGACGGTCTTGGACTGGCCGAGCATGGTCGCCGCGGCGACCGTCTCCCGCCAGGGGCCGGCCAGCAGGTCCGCGGCGCGCAGGAAGACGGCGGCCCGGTCGTCGAAGGAGAGCGAGCGCCACCGGGCGCCGGCGGCGAGCGCGGCGTCCACGGCCAGCTGGGCGTCCTGGTGGGTGGCGTTGCCGAGCACCCCGAGCTTGGCCGCACGGTGGTGCGGCTGGACGACCTCGATCCGGTCCCCGCCGCCGAACCGCTGCTCGCCGGCGATGGTCATCGGCAGCGGGATCTGCTCGGCGGCCAGCTCGTCCAGCTTCCGTTCCAGCCGCTCGCGCTCGGGACTGCCGGGTGCGTAGCCGTGCACGGGCTCGTTGACGGGGATCGGGACCTGGGTCACTGCGTCGATCGGCACGGTCGCTCCACGGGATCCGGACGGCTGGCGATGGCTGGCATCGTCCAGACTGACCACCCACCGCCCTTCCGTCCGGGGCGACACGCTCACCCGGGCGATCCGCCCGGAGGCCCCTGCGCGACCCGGCCGATCAGGCGGCGAGCTCCGCCGCCAGCTCGACCGCCTCCGCCAGGCTGT